>NZ_MUZB01000057.1:0-1107 GCF_002076325.1 Rhodococcus sp. 66b | reverse complement strand
TGTCGAGTTCGGTGGTGAGGGCCTCGGCGTCGACGGCATTCACCGAGACAGCGTCTGGGTCGGCTGGGATGGTTTGTTCGATGTAGTCGGCGCCGGGTGTCGCGTCGAGTGCTGCGCGAATGTGGTCGTGTTCCATGACGATGGTCCTTTCTCTGCTGGCGATCACGGTCGTTTCTATGTGTCGTGTGTGTTTTTCTGGCGTAGGTCGGCGTTGTCCGCGCGTAGCCGGGTGTTGTCGCGGCGTAGTAGGGCGGTGTTGTCCTCGAGTTCGAGGACTCGTTTGATGCCGACGAGGTTGATGCCGTCGGCGATCAGGTCCGCGATGCGGCCGAGGCGGGTGAGGTCGTCGTTGTTGTAGCGTCGTGTGCCGCCGCGGGTGCGGGTGGGGGTGATCAGGCCGTACTGTTCGTAGAGTCGCAGTGTGCCGGCGGTGAATCCGGAGAGTTCCGATGTCACTGAGATCGCGTACAGGCCAGGGGGTTCGGCGATAGTCGGGTTGCGCGCCATGATGGTCCTCCCATCCAAGAATTTTCCGATTGCAGCGTAGATCTGCCGGGAAATACTCTTGATCCGATGTGCGTTTGGTGATATACCAAATCTACAGCATCTACTGTAGAAGTGCGGTGGATGCGGTGGTGGTACTCAGTGAACGGTTCCAGAGATTTCTCCTGGAGGTGACCGAAAATGTTGATGCGCACCGATCCTTTCCGTGACCTCGACCGCCTGACCCGACAGCTGTTGGGTACTGCGTCGCAGCCGGCGGTGATGCCGATGGATGCCTGGCAGGAAGGTGAGCGGTTCGTCGTCGAGTTCGATCTTCCCGGCATGGATCCGGGTTCGCTCGATCTCGATGTGGACCGGAACGTGTTGACGGTGCATGCGGAGCGGCCGGTTCGTGGCGGGGAGGAGGAGATGATTGCGGCTGAGCGTCCGCGGGGTGTGTTCAGTCGTCAACTGTTTCTGGGCGAGAACCTCGACACCGAGAATATCGATGCCGGCTACGACGCTGGGGTGCTGAGGTTGACGATCCCGCTCGCGGAGCGGGCCAAGCCCCGCAAGATCGAGATCAGCAGCGCCGGGAACGGCAGTGGGAGCAGCAAGGAGGTG
>NZ_MUZB01000056.1:0-1182 GCF_002076325.1 Rhodococcus sp. 66b | reverse complement strand
CTGTGATTGTTGCGGGAGCTCGTACCCCGATGGGTCGACTCCTCGGATCGTTGAAAGACCTCTCCGGGTCCGACCTCGGCGGCATCGCCATCAAAGGCGCCCTCGACAAGTCCGGAGTCGCCCCCGAACAAGTCGACTACGTCATCATGGGACAGGTCCTCACCGCCGGCGCCGGCCAGATGCCCGCCCGCCAAGCCGCCGTCGCCGCCGGCATCCCCATGAACGTCCCCGCCCTGAGCATCAACAAAGTGTGCCTCTCCGGCATCGACGCCATCGCCCTCGCCGACCAACTCATCCGCGCCGGCGAATTCGACATCGTCGTCGCCGGCGGGCAGGAATCGATGTCCCGCGCACCCCACATGCTCGAAAAAAGCCGCGAAGGCTTCAAATACGGCGACGTCACCCTCCGCGACCACATGGCCTACGACGGCCTCCACGACATCTTCACCGACCAGGCCATGGGCCTGCTCACCGAACAAGTCAACCAACAAGAAACCGCCCACATCACCCGCGCCGAGCAGGACGCCTTCGCCGCCGCCTCACACCAGAACGCGGCCCGCGCCTGGAAAGACGGCTACTTCGACAACGAAGTAGTCCCCGTCTCCATCCCCCAACGCAAAGGCGAGCCCATCGTCTTCGCACAGGACGAAGGCATCCGCGCCGACACCACCACCGAATCCCTCGGCAAACTGCGTCCCGCGTTCAGCAAGGACGGCACCATCACCGCCGGCTCCGCCTCCCCGATCTCCGACGGCGC
The DNA here is from genome assembly GCF_002076325.1 of Rhodococcus sp. 66b. NCBI lineage: Bacteria > Bacillati > Actinomycetota > Actinomycetes > Mycobacteriales > Nocardiaceae > Rhodococcus > Rhodococcus sp. 66b. The sequence goes on along the minus strand of NZ_MUZB01000056.1, from coordinate 425 downwards.
CGCCGCCGTGATCGTGATGAGCAAAACCAAAGCCGAAGAACTCGGCCTGACCTGGATCGCGGAAATCGGCGCCCACGGCGTCGTCGCCGGACCCGACTCCACCCTCCAGTCCCAACCCGCCCGCGCCATCGCCAAGGCCTGCGCCAAGGAAGGCATCGACCCCACCGACCTCGACCTCGTCGAAATCAACGAAGCGTTCGCCGCCGTCGGGATCGCCTCCACCCGCGAACTCGGCCTCGACCCCGCCAAGGTCAACGTCAACGGCGGCGCCATCGCCGTCGGACACCCCCTCGGCATGTCCGGCGCCCGCATCGCCCTGCACCTCGCCCTCGAACTGCAACGCCGCGGCGGCGGCATCGGCGCAGCCGCACTCTGCGGCGGCGGCGGACAAGGCGACGCACTCATCATCCGCGTCCCCAAGGCGT
>NZ_MUZB01000055.1:0-1215 GCF_002076325.1 Rhodococcus sp. 66b | reverse complement strand
GCTGCGAGGATCCCTGCTGCCATCTCCGCGACCTGATCGTCGGTCATGACGAACGTCGGCGAAATCTGCATCGCACCCTGACCCGCCGCACGACCCGAAATACCGTGCTCACGCAACGTCTTCACGAAAGGCAACGCCTCCGCCGGATCAGCCAACTGCACCGCAGCGACCGCACCCAGTCCACTACGAACCTCCGCCACCCGCGGATGCTCCGCCAACGGCTGCAGATGCGTATGCAACGACGCCTCCAGACGCTTCGACTCCCCAAGCAAATTCTCACGCTCGAGAATGTCGAGGTTCGCCATCGCCGCCGCAGCAGCACCGGCATGCCCGCCATACGTGTAACCATGACGCCACCACGAACCCGCATAGAACGGCTCCGCCACCCGCGGCGCGATGAACACCGCACCCATCGGAACGTAACCGGACGTCAAACCCTTTGCCGTGGTCATCATGTCGGGCTGCAAATCGAAACGAGTAGACGCGAACCACTCGCCGCCGATACGACCGAAACCGGTCACGACCTCGTCGACGACAAACAGAATGTCGTGCTCGCGGCAGATGTCGCGCACCTCGGCCAGGTACCCCTCCGGCGGAAGATACACCCCACCGGCACCGATGATCGGCTCCGCGAAGAACGCGGCGATCTTGTTCGCACCGATCCTCTCGATCAACTCGAGCAGACTCTTCGCATCATCCCAGCCGACCGTGGCCGCATCCGCCATCAGCTCGCCGTAACCCTCACGGTTCACCGGAATACCCGCCAGAGCTGTTCCCGCAACATGCATTCCGTGGTACGCCTTCTGGCGACCGACGATGATCGCCTTCTCCGGCTGCCCCACCTCGTGCCAGTACCGGCGAGCGAGCTTCGCCGCAGTGTCCACCGAATCCGAACCACCCGAAGTGAAGAAGATCTTGCTCCCGGCAACCGGCGCTATCGTCGCCAACCGCTCCGCCAACACCTGCGTGGTCTCGGGAACAAAATCACCGAAGTTGGAGAAATGAGCGATCTTCGACAACTGAGCCGCCACCGCATCCGCGATCTCCGTGCGCCCGTGCCCGACATTGGTGAACCACAGGCCCGCCGTCGCATCCAGATACCGAGTGCCCTCGCGGTCCCAGATGTACGCGCCCTCACCGCGAGAGACGACAAACGCGCCGTTCTTCTCCACAGCGCCCATGTCCGCGAACCCGTGCCACAATGCCGAAGCCATC
>NZ_MUZB01000054.1:0-1315 GCF_002076325.1 Rhodococcus sp. 66b | reverse complement strand
AGGTCGATGCCGCGGTTGGCTTTGATGTTCTCGAGCGTGTCGCCGATAACCGTGAGGTTTCGCAGACCGAGGAAGTCCATCTTGAGCAGACCGATGGCTTCACACGATGGGTAGTCCCACCCGGTGATGATGGCGCCGTCCTGGGCGCGCTTCCAGACCGGGATTGCGTCGGTGAGCGGTTCGGACGACATGATGACCGCGCAGGCGTGCACACCGGCGTTGCGGATCAGCCCTTCCAGACCCACCGCGGTCTTGTAGATCTTCGCGACGTCCGGGCTGGAGTCGATGAGCGCTCGAACCTCGACTGCCTCCTTGTACCGCTCGTGCTTCGGATCGGTGATACCGGAAACCGAGATGTCCTTGGCCATGATGGGCGGCGGGAGCGCCTTGGTGATCTGATCGGCGATGGCAAAGCCCGGCTTGCCGAACTGGACGCGAGCCGAGTCCTTGATGGCAGCCTTGGTCTTGATGGTGCCGAAGGTGATGACCTGGGCGACCTTGTCGTTGCCCCACTTGTCCGTCGCGTAGCGAACCATCTCGCCGCGACGGCGATCATCGAAGTCGATATCGATATCGGGCATGGACACACGCTCGGGGTTGAGGAATCGCTCGAACAGCAACCCGTACGGGATGGGGTCGATGTTGGTGATACCCATCGCGTAGGCCACCAACGAACCGGCAGCCGATCCACGGCCGGGCCCGACGCGAATTCCGACGTCCTTGGCGTGGTTGATCAGGTCGCCGACCACCAGGAAGTAGGCCGGGAAGCCCATTTCGTTGATGACGCCGATCTCGTAGTCGGCGCGGGCGAGGTACTCCTGCGGAGGTCCGCTCGGGAAGCGGCGATCGAGTCCGCGCATCACCTCGGCGCGCAGGAAGGTCTGCTGCGTGTGACCCTCCGGGACCGGGAAGATCGGCATGCGGTCGTGGAACGCCCACACGTCCTCGTACGACTGCACACGCTCGCCGATGGCCACGGTGTTGTCGCACGCCCCCGGTACTTCGTTGTCCCAGATGGCGCGCATCTCGGCAGCGGACTTGAGGTAGTAGCCGTCGCCGTCGAACTTGAAGCGCGTGGGGTCGGACAGCGTCTTGCCGGTCTGGATGCAGAGCAGCGCCTCGTGGTTCTCGGCGGCGTCCTTGGTGACGTAGTGGCAGTCGTTGGTGGCAAGCGGCGGGATACCGAGTTGCTTGCCGATGTCGAGCAGACCCTCGCGCACCCGGCGCTCGATCGAGAGACCGTGATCCATCAGTTCGAGGAAGAAGTTGTCCGGTCCCCAGATCTCCTGCCACTTCGCGGCAGCTTCGAGAGCCT
>NZ_MUZB01000053.1:0-1414 GCF_002076325.1 Rhodococcus sp. 66b | reverse complement strand
AGTGAGACTGTTCGTGCCGGTGTTTTCGGATTTCCTGACCGTTACCGCATGGAGACGAGAGAATGCTGGTGCCGGGAGTTCCCAGTGTTCCTGACCCTCACTCCGATCGACGATCGTGTGTCTTTCCTTGGATTTGTCGGTTCCTGGGAACCCCCGGTGAGGCGCTACGCCTCACCGTCGGGGTGACCTGAGGAGAGCCTGCACCACCAGGTGCTCATCACTGTCTTGTCCGCCGGTTCGGTCGATGCGCGGCGCCGCCTTGCTCATCGGTCAACGGAGAGGAAAGCGACATGACAAGGATGCCTGACAAAGCCGATCTCGATCAAGACCGGCGAGTGTTCGCCGGAGTCGATACCCACAAAGAACTGCACGTCGCCGCGGTGATCGATACCGACGACAACGTCCTCGGAACTCGCAGTTTTCCGACCACCCGAAACGGGTATCGAACCATGCTGACCTGGATCGGCGAGTACGGCAATCTGATCCGGATCGGTATTGAGGGCACTGGCTCCTACGGAGCTGGGCTGACCCGCCACCTCGCGAAAGCCGGCGTGACGGTACTCGAGGTGGACCGCCCCGATCGCTCGGACCGTCGCCGTAAGGGCAAAGACGACGACCTCGACGCCATCAACGCGGCCCGCGCAGCCAAGACCAACCGGCGCACCACCACCCCGAAATCGAAAGACGGTGCCGTCGAGTCACTTCGGGTGTTGAGGGTGACCCGAGCCCATTCGGTACGAGAGCGGCGCAGTGCGCTGCAACTGCTGCGGATGACGATCATCTCCGCTCCCGACGAGCTGCGCGCTCAGGTCCGCGATCTGACGCGGATGCAACTGATCCGCCTCCTCGCCGCCTGGCGACCGGATGTCGCGAACGCTACTGATCCCGTGACCGCCTACCGGGTGTCGATGAAGTCCCTGGCTCGCCGCTATCTCGAATTAACCGACGAGATCGCCGATCGGGGCGAACTGATCAACCCAATCGTGAAAGCCCTCGCACCTCAACTACTCGAGCGCGTCGGAATCGGTATCGAAGTCGCCGGACAAATGCTTGTCACCGCTGGCGATAATTCCGATCGAATGAAATCCGAAGCCGCGTTCGCGATGCTATGCGGTGTTGCACCGCTACCCGCATCTTCTGGCATGACCCAACGCCACCGCCTCAATCGCGGCGGTGACCGCCAAGCCAACCGAGCCTTGCATCTGGCCGTCATCGGCCGCATTCGACTCGACCCGAAAACCCAGGCCTACGTAGAGAAGAAAACCAGCGAAGGCCACTCGAAACTGGAAACTATCCGGGGCCTGAAGCGCTACCTGGCTCGCGAGGTCTACTACCTCCTCAACCCTGGACCGCAGACCATCACCCCGAACACCCGACACCATCGAAAAGCAGCTTGACTCTCAGGAGAGCATCC
>NZ_MUZB01000052.1:0-1478 GCF_002076325.1 Rhodococcus sp. 66b | reverse complement strand
TCTCGTTCGAGGGGCAGTCTCTGTCGTATGCGGAGTTCGATGCTCGGGTGAATCGTTTTGCCAGGTATTTGGTTTCGGTGGGTGTGGGGCCGGAGTCGTTGGTGGGTGTTGCGGTTCGTCGGTCGGTTGATTTGTTGGTTGCGGTTTACGGTGTGCTCAGGGCTGGTGGTGGGTATGTTCCGGTGGATCCGGATCAGCCTGCGGAGCGTAATGGGTATGTGTTGGAGTCGGCGTCGCCGGTGTGTGTGGTCAGTACGTCTGATGTTGGTTTCGATGCTGGTGTTGTGCCGGTGGTCGAGGTTGATGTTGTTGATGTGTCTGGTTTTTCGGGTGCGCCTGTCTCTGATGTGGATCGGGTTGCGCCGTTGCGGTCGGGGAATACGGCGTATGTGATTTTCACGTCGGGGTCGACGGGTCGGCCGAAGGGTGTGGCGGTCAGTCATCGCAGTGTGGTCAATCAGGTGTCGTGGTTGGCGGAGCGTTATGCGGTGTCGGGTTCTGATGTGGTGTTGTTCAAGACTCCGGTGACGTTCGATGTGTCGGTGTGGGAGTTGTTTGTTCCGTTGGCGGTGGGTGCTCGGTTGGTGGTGGCTACTCATGACGGTCATCGGGATCCGGGGTATTTGGCGTCGGTGGTGGCGGCGGAGTCGGTGTCGATGGTGTCGTTTGTGCCGTCGATGTTGGAGGTGTTCGTCGATCAGGTTGTCGAGACGTCGGAGGCGACGATTTCGCGTCTCGGTGGTAGTGGGTTGGGTTCGTTGCGGGTGATTTTCGCGGCGGGTGAGGCGTTGCCGGCGTCGGTGGTGGGTCGGGTGTTGTCGGTGTTGCCGTCGGTTGAGGTTCATAATTTGTATGGTCCGACGGAGTTCACGGTGCATGCGACGGCGGCGGGTCCGCTCGATGGTGTGGGTGTGGTGGTGCCGATGGGTGCTCCGGTGTGGAATTCGTCGGTGTTGGTGTTGGATTCGCGGTTGCGTCCGGTGCCGGTGGGTGTTGCGGGTGAGTTGTATTTGTCGGGTGTGCAGGACGCTCGTGGGTATTTCGGGCGGGTGGATTTGTCGGCGGAGCGGTTTGTGGCGAATCCGTTCGGTGGGGTGGGTTCGCGGATGTATCGCACGGGGGATGTGGTGCGGTGGATCGGTGTGTCGGGTGAGCTCGAGTATGTCGGTCGTAGTGATTTTCAGGTGAAGTTGCGTGGTCAGCGGATCGAGTTGGGGGAGATCGAGTCTGCGGTTCGGGATCAGGTGGGTGTGGGTTCTGTTGTGGTGGTGGTGTGGCGTGATCAGTTGGTTGCGTATGTCACTGCTGCGGTGGGGTCTTCGGTTGATGTTGATGTGGTGAAGGTGGGTGTGGGGGAGCGGTTGGCGTCGTATATGGTGCCGTCGCAGTTTGTGGTGTTGGATGCGTTGCCGTTGAATGCTTCGGGGAAGTTGGATCGGAAGTTGTTGCCGGAGCCGGTGTTCGAGGCCGCGGTGTTC
>NZ_MUZB01000051.1:0-1621 GCF_002076325.1 Rhodococcus sp. 66b | reverse complement strand
GCCACCAAATCCGCCAACGTCACACCGTCAACACAACGATCCGTCTCATTCACACCCCCCAACACCAACCCACGCTCAACCACAGACTCCACCTCGAACATCTCGACGATGGTGGACGTGTCCGCCACTGCAGCGCTCACCACTGCGACGTATGCATCGACCAATCGCGCTGCGGTTGCCTCGTCGAAGAGATCGGTGGCATAGGTCAGATGTAGGTCCAGACCCCCGCGAGACCCGTCGGCGGTGAGTGCTTCGTTGAACACGAAGTCCAGGTCGAACTGTGTAGTGGTCACGACGTTGTCGACTTCGGCGATACGTATGCCGTCGAACTCGAGTTCGGTCAATGCGATGTTCTGCAGGGTCAAACTGACCTGGAAAATGGGCGAGTACGACTGCGAACGAACCGGATCGAGTATTTCGACCAGGCGCTCGAACGGAACGTCGGCGTTCGCGAACGCCTGGAGGTCGAATTCTCGAACCGATTCGAGCAATTCCGCGAACCGAGCGCCGGGCGACACCACGGAACGTAGTGCGAGGGTATTGACGAACATGCCGACCAGATCGTCGAGTGCACGTTCTCCTCGGCCCGCAACAGGAGTTCCCACAACTACGTCGTATTCACCGCTGTAGCGCGAAAGCACAACAGCGAGCGCGGCATGCAACACCATGAACGACGTAGCGCCGTTGTCACGCGCGACCTTCTCCAGTTGCGCGTTCACCTCGGGGCTCAGATGGGCCGAGAACATGGCTCCACGGCCGGAGGCTTCCACGGGACGAGGTCGGTCCAGCGGCAGATCGATCACCGACGGTATTGCGTCGAGAGCGCTGCGCCAGAAGTCCAACTGTCGTGTGACGAGTGAGGTCGACGATTCTTCCGAACCCAACGTCTCGAGCTGCCACAGCGCGTAATCCGCGTACTGCACCTCGAGCGGCGCCCACAACGGCTCCATACCTCGGGACCGCGCCTCGTACGCCACCATCACATCACGCGTCAACGGACCCATCGAGAAACCGTCACCCGCAATGTGATGCACCGTCATCGCCAGGACGTACTCGAACTCGTCGAGCTGGAACAGATGAGCTCGCATGGGAATTTCGGACGTGACGTCGAAAGTGGCGCCGAGGACTTCGGAAACTCGTACGAGGAGAGCACTTTCGGACACATACTCGATCGTCATGTCCACGGCCGCGTCATCCGGCGAGAGAATTCTCTGGAAACCGATGCCGTCCACTTCAGGGTAGACCGTCCGGAGAACTTCGTGGCGCAGCACCAGATCACCCACTGCCGCACCAAGCGCCGATACGTCGAGGGCGCCGGAGAGGCGAAGGACCACTGGCATGTTGTATGCCGACGACTCAGGTTCGAAGCGGTTGAGGAACCACATCCGGGACTGAGCCGGTGACAACGGGATCGCGGACGGGCGTACCCGGGCTGTCAGGGCCGGCCTACTCGAGGATGATGAGGCGTCGAGAACCGCAGCAAGTTCGGCTACCGTCGGCGAGTCGAAGATAGCCCGCAGCGGTATGTCAGTGCCTCGGTCTGCGTTGATGCGGCTGACAAGTCTGGTCGCATTGAGCGAATTACCACCCAACCCGAAGAAATCATCATCCACACCAACCC
>NZ_MUZB01000050.1:0-1638 GCF_002076325.1 Rhodococcus sp. 66b | reverse complement strand
CTTGTATTCCAGCAATCGTCGCAACACTCGTGGTTACGAGACTTCCAGTAAAGCACTCAGGCGCTCTGCAGGGGTGTCCCAGTCGAGTGATTTCCGGGGTCGATCGTTAAGCTCCTCCGCGACGGCCAAGAGTTTGTCGACGCTGTGCACTGCCAGGTCGGTTCCGCGCGGGAAGTATTGGCGCAGTAGACCGTTGGTGTTCTCGTTGCTGCCGCGCTGCCAGGGAGCGCCCGCGTCTGCGAAGTAGACGTCGAAGTTGGTCGCGGCGGTGAACGCGCGGTGTTCGGCCATCTCGGCGCCTTGGTCCCAGGTCAGTGTTCCCCGCAGTGATGTGGGCAGGTGACGGACGGTGGTGATGAGGGAGTCTCGGACGGCTTCGGCAGTCCGCTCGCGGCCGAGGTGGCCGAGCATCACGAAGCGGGAGGAGCGTTCGACTAGTGTCGCGATCGCCGATCCACCCAGCGCGCCGATGATGAGATCACCTTCCCAATGTCCTGGAACTTTTCGCGAGTCGACCTCCGCCGGCCGATTGCTGATGGAGTTCATCGGGTCGACGAACCGCGGCCGGCGGGCATCGGGCTGCTTGTGCGGTTTGCGTGCAATTCGACCGCGGCGCAGTTGCTTTCCGAGTTCCCGTGTGAGTTCGCCTCGGGCGTGGACGTAGATCGCTTGATAAATCGTCTCGGTGCTCGCACGCATCTGCGGAGTGGTCGGAAAGTCCTTGACCAATCGGTGACTGATCTGTTGCGGCGACCACCTTTTCGCCAGTTTCCCCTGGACGTAGGAACGAAGCTCGGCATTGGCAACCAGCTTCGCCTGCCGCGGCCGGGCCCGATGCTTCACGGACAGCCGATGCGCCGTATGAGGCATATATCCCCTCACCGAGACGGTGTTGCGCTTGAGTTCTCGGCTGATCGTCGACGGTGCGCGTCGCATTTCTGACGCGATCGCCCGGATCGACAACCCTGCGCGCCGTAGATCCTGCAACTGCTCGCGTTCGAGCAGGCTGAGGTATCGGGGATGGATGATCTTCTCGACGACGTTGAGGTCGACGCTTCCGCCGATCGCGCGGGTTCTTCGTTCTGGCACACCGTCATTGTTCTTTACCGGGTACCGCACCACCCGGCCGTCGGGATAGACCCGACCTCGGTTGATGATCGTGATGCCCTTGTCCCAGTCGGTCGCCGATCGGGCATCGGCCCCGACGCGAGCTCTGGCCTCTACGCGCGTGAGTCCCGCCGCTCGCAGACGCAGGAATTCTTCGCGCCGCGGGTTGACTTTGCGTGCCTCGCTGGTTGATATTCCTGCTTTCCGCGCCCATGCATAGGCTGTTGGCCGGTGAATCCCCAGCTCATGAGCGACGGTCGAGATGATTTCTCGCTCGCGAACGAGCCGCAAGAACTCAGCTTTGAGTTCCGCGGGGTAGGTGCGCGGCGCGGCCCGCGCTATGGTCAGCCCTGTTTTCCGTAACCAGTTGTAGCCGGCGTTTTCATGAACGCCGACTGCACGCGCTGCGGCGCGGACCGTGCCACCTCTGTCGAGTAATCGGAAGAATTCTTCCTTCTGCTGATCCGTGTACTTTTTGCCAGCCATTGCAACACCTTTCAGTAGGTGTTGCGACGATTGCTGGAATCCAAG
>NZ_MUZB01000005.1:0-437715 GCF_002076325.1 Rhodococcus sp. 66b | reverse complement strand
TCTCTCACGGTCAACGTCAAGCCTGGCGCCGACGCCACAGCCCGTGAGGCCTCCGAGGCGTTGGGGAACGGCGAACTACGCGACTTCGTCCGTGGCAACATCAAGGCGCGCGAACGAATGGTCATTCAATATGCGATTGCCGGTCAGCTCGGCTACTTGGTGATCGGTACCGACCACGCCGCAGAAGCGATTACCGGCTTCTTCACGAAATTCGGTGACGGCGGCGTCGACATCACGCCGCTCACCGGCTTGAGCAAACGTCAGGGCGCTGCGCTACTGCAGGAATTGGGCGCACCCGAGAGCACGTGGCGCAAGGTGCCGACCGCCGACCTCGAGGACGACCGACCCGCGCTGCCCGACGAAGTTGCCCTCGGCGTCACGTACTTACAGATAGACGACTACCTCGAAGGAAAGGACGTTTCCTCCGAGGTAGCCGAAAAGCTCGAGAAGATGTTCGCCAACACTCGTCACAAGCGCACGGTGCCGGTCACACCCCTGGATGACTGGTGGAAGTAACTCTTACCAGCGACTAGCTACCGAACAGGCTGCCGAAGACGTCGCCCAGCGAACCCGTTCCCGAAGCCGGATCCTTCTTCGCGAAGTTGGTGGTGCATCCGTTGAACTGCACCGCATCGACCAGCGTCGAGGTGGCAGCGGAACCGGTCCCGACACTGACGCCGTAGTGGTCGACTACCGCTTTCGGGTTCGCGGCGACGATGTCAGCCAAAGGCACTGACACGCGGTCCTTGGCGCCGTCGATGTTCTGAGTGCTCCACCACACGCCCTTCTGGAGATCCGCGTGAACGCCGCCGTCAGCCGTCGGCGTCGCGTCCGGTCCCGGGACCCACACCAAGGTGGTGAATCCGTTCTCGAACTTTCCGCCGGTGGTTCCGGTGAGGCGGAGCTGGAACGCCGCAGTCGGCGTGGCGGCGCGCTCGGCGAAACCGATCGCCTTGCTGACTGCGTCGGACAGCTTGATACCGCCGGCCGAATGGTAGGAAACCGAACGATCGCCGGTACCGTCGACGGCCAGCTTCAGTGAACCGTCCTTGTCGAGAACGTTGTCGGCCGAGTACGACGCGGTCTGATCCTTCTCGTCGGTGAACGGGATGCCCCACCCGTTCGGCGTCGCTTCGGTGGACAGGGTCGAGCACGAGGCTTCCGGCGCAGAAGAGCCGAGAGAACCGGTGGACGGAAGCGCAGTAGCAATTGCCGGAGCGGTGAGTGCAGCTGCCCCGAGGAGCGCTACGACGACTCCGACACGGCGCGTGGAATTAATCGACATTGAAATACCTTTCACATATCCCGAGTGGAATTGCGCCAAAATTAACACATGTCGACAATTACCAACAGCGAAGGTATTTCTTTTGTCATCCAAACAGATGACAATTCACCTGGGCAATTAGAAGTGCATTTACTCCCCCAAAGGTAGGAGAAACTAAACAAAACGACCAATGCTGGACAATTGACCAACAATGGAGAAAACGGAGATAGATGCCACTTGAGCTGGAGTGATCAAGATATAAATATTTGGACCGGGAAACCGAAAAAGGACAATACGACGGCAGCCCACAAATAGCTACGCCGGCAATTCTCGGACTAGCCTCCAGCGAAAGGCGGAAGAATATCGACAGCGCTACCGGAGGCTCGAGAGACGTCGCGGGTCAACTCGTCACCGACGAGGAAAGCCGAGACCGACAGCACTCGCTCCATCTCCGGTCCGTATCGCCCGACCAAGACCGCCACCAACTCGGCAAGTGTGTTGTCGGGCGAAATGGCGACTACCTCGCTACGGCAACCGGATACATCCGCTGCAGCAGCAAAGTAACGAACCGAGATCGAATGCGGATCAGCCACCAATCGCTCCCATACTTCTTTCCGGCGGAACGAAGTCCGCGGCGTCGATGCCGTGCCCTGCCCACTTGTTCCACATCGCACCGCGCCACAAATCCGCAAGTTCGTCGTCACTTGCTCCGGCCCTGAGCGCGGCACGCAGATCAACTTCACGGTCACTGAACAAACATGACCGAATTGTCCCCTCTGCAGTCATTCGCGTCCGATCGCAATCACTGCAGAACGAGCGCGTCACCGAAGCGATGATCCCCACCGTCATTTCAGTCCCGTTGACACGCCATTCTTCAGCAGGAGCCGACGGGTCTTCGCGACCGATTGCGGCCAATTCGAAACGCTCACTCAATACCGACAGCAATTCAGCCGCAGTCACCATGTTCTCGCGCGCCCAAGCATGGTCTGCATCGAGAGGCATTTGTTCGATGAACCGCAATTCGACTCCGGCGTCGAGGCACCACTGTAAAAGGTCCGCCGCGCCGTGGAGCGTTTCGCGCATCAGAACGGCATTTACCTTGAGCGGCGCAAGGCCAGCCACCGCGGCCGCTCGGATTCCCGCGAGAACCGAAGGCAACCTGTCTCGACGCGTCAATTCCGCGAAGTGCGCGCGATCAACCGAATCCAGGGAAACATTCACGCGGGTCAAACCAGCTGCAGCCAGCTTTGCGGCACGATGTTCGAGCCCAACGGCGTTGGTGGTCATGGCAAGTGGAATTCCTGGCACACGCGCGGCGCATCCCGCGATGATCTTTTCGAGGTCACTACGCATCAGCGGCTCGCCGCCGGTGAATCTCACCTCGCGAATACCGACTCGTTCGACACCGATTCCGACTACTCGAACGATCTCGTCGGCACTCAGAAGGTCTTCCGCAGCGATGGCCGGCAAGCCTTCCTCCGGCATGCAATACGTGCAACGAAGTGAACACTTCTCGGTGATCGAGACTCGCAGATCTCTGGCAACACGCCCGAACCTGTCGACCAGGAGATCCGTCTCGGGACGACCGGCGAGGGAGGCAGCATCAAACCGCACGGTGGGAATTCCCATCGAGACCACTGTCATCACTTCACCAACTTCCGTATTGCTCCAGTATGACCGAAAGCCGTACTCCGTGTGTCGGACGGACCACACCGCCTAGGATCAAAACATGTCGAGGTTGTCGAGGTTACTGTCATGAGCGCGCGTTCGGTCGAGGAACACGCTGCGCACATCTCCGGATTGCTCACCGGCCTGCACACCCTCTCTCCGTCGGCGGTTCCGACGGCAGAAGCGTTGGGGCGCATAACTTGCTCGGATATCGCATCGCCGGTGGACCTGCCCCTCTTCCGCAACTCACAGATGGACGGATATGCGGTCGACGCCGCATCCGTTGCCTCGGTTCCCACGACACTGACGGTTCGAGGCGTGATCGCCGCCGGAAGCGGAAAACCACCGAAACACCTTCCAGGATCGGCATTTCGCATCATGACCGGTGCGCCGCTCCCCGAGGGTGCCGACGCCGTCGTTCCCGTCGAGGACACCACGGGCGTCACCGAACACGTGGTCACCATCGAACGGGGCAGGTCTGTAGGCGAATTCGTTCGCGAACGTGGCAGCGACATCACTGCCGGAATGCTACTGGTCACGGCCGGAACACACTTGGAACCTCGCCATATCGCCGCGCTGAGTGCTGTGGGCCTGGCCTCGCTCGACACGTACACGAAGCCACGGGTCGCGATAATTACGACGGGCGCCGAACTGAAAAGTGCCGGAACAACTCTCGAACCCGGCGAGATCTACGATTCCAACGGCCCAGCTTTGGCAACATTGGCCGAAGCCAACGGCGCCGATGTCGTCTCCGTCGCCCGAAGCAGCGACGACCCCGCCGAGTTCCGCGAATTACTCTCGTACGCAACCTCGGTCGCCGATCTGGTTTTCACCTCCGGTGGGGTGTCCATGGGCGACTTCGAGGTGGTGAAGGAAACTCTCACCCCTCTGGGTGCACACTTCGGCCACGTCGCAATGCAACCTGGTGGCCCGCAAGGCACTGCAGTCGTGAACGAAGTGCCGGTACTGAGTTTCCCGGGCAATCCGGTCAGCACGATGGTCTCGTTCGAGGTCTTCGCCCGCGGCGAACTGCGCCGGGCCGCGGGTCTGCCCGAGATCCCGCGCGCACGGCTGCCACTGACTGCACCGCTGCACTCGATTGATGGCAAGCGCCAGTTCCTGCGCGCGCGCAGAACTGCGGACGGTATCGAACTCGTGGCCGGACCCGGCTCGCACCTCGTTGCAGCAATGGCGTGGGCCGACGTCCTGATCGACGTCCCCGCTGCCGTGACCGAACTCGGCGCGGGCGATCTCGTCGACGTCGTCCCGCTCTCGACTTCCTCGATTTGATTCACTCGATCTGATTCAAAGGACACTCATGACCGAATTGACACACGTCGACAGCGAAGGCCGAGCGCGCATGGTCGACGTCAGCGCCAAGGCCGAGACGACGCGCATCGCCGTCGCTGCCGGTGAACTCGTCACGACCGCCGAGGTAGTTCGCCTCGTCCGCGCCGACGGCATGCCCAAGGCCGATGTCCTCACCACCGCGCGCATTGCCGGAATCGCCGGTGCAAAAAAGACGTCCGAGCTGATCCCGTTGTGTCATCAGCTCGCGCTTTCGTCGGTCAAGGTGGACTTCGGGTTCACCGAAACCTCGATCACCGTCGAAGCGACGGCAAAGACTCGCGGACAGACCGGCGTCGAGATGGAAGCACTCACCGCCGTCGCGGTAGCCGGCCTGACCTTGCACGACATGGTCAAAGCGGTCGATCCCGGAGCCATCATGAACGGTGTTCGCCTGCTCACCAAAGACGGTGGTAAACACGGACATTGGACCCGCGACACTCAGAACGCACAGACATCTCCGGCGCACGCCTTCACCTCGCCACGATCCGCAACCGTCCTCGTCGCTTCGACCGGTGGCGCGAATGGCACCAGACCCGACACCACCGGACCGACGATCGCAGCCTGGCTACGCGAGCGGGACTTCGAGGTGCGTGGACCGCTTGTGTACGCCGACGCAGACATCGCGGCGGGCATCGCTGACGCCAAGGAGGGCTCCCCGTCGCTTGTCATCAGCACGGGCGGCACCGGTGCTTCCCCCACGGATGCAACGCCGGAAGCTACCCGGGCAGTCTTGACCCGTGAGTTGCCCGGGGTCGCAGAAGCGATCCGAACCAAGGGCCTCGAGAAGACCCCGCACGCGTCACTGAGCCGTGGTGTGGCAGGTCTCACAGGTACGACGGTCATCGTCAATCTTCCGGGTTCTCCCGGTGGAGTGAAAGACGGTCTCGCCGTCCTCGAACCCATCATCGATCACCTGCTCGCGCAGGTCGCAGGCGGAGGAGCACACGATGAGTGAGCTACTGGCTCGGATCTCCGAGCAACCGATTCACGCAGACACCGTCGATGCCGCTGTTGCCGGTCCGAAGAACGGCGCAGTTGTGGTGTTCACGGGAACGGTGCGCAATCACGATGGAGGTCAAGCAGTTTCAGCGTTGGAGTACCAGGCACACCCGGACGCGGAACGCTTTCTCGAGACGTGCTGCCAAGAGGTTGCGGCCTCGACCGGCCTGCCGGTTGCCGCGATCCATCGCGTCGGCCACCTCGAGATCGGTGACCTCGCACTGGTCGCCGCCGTCGCCGCCCCGCATCGAGCGGAGGCGTTCGCCGCGTGCGCCGAACTGGTGGAGCGCATCAAGCACGAGGTACCGATCTGGAAGCGGCAACACTTCGCAAACGGCGTCTCCGAATGGGTCGGGTTGTAGGTCGAACGCTCCGAGAAGGTAGAGTTGCGATCACTAGGTGCCTGAAATCGGGCATCCAGCGTCGTAGAACGCAAATTTTCTTGCTGAGTGCTCAATGCACCCGCTCTTCTTACGGCGAAGAAGCCTGCCGACCGGCAGCGCCGCCACCACTGTGCTTGATTGTTCGACCGGTTAATTCCCGTGTCGACATCCGGGCACGAACACGTGCCCGAAAGGCTCTGAACACACTTGTCTGACATCTCTACGCCCGCTACCACCTTCGCAGCCCTCGGTGTGCGCGCACCGCTGGTGAAAGCTCTCGAAGACGGCGGAATCACTTCTCCGTTCCCGATCCAGATCGACACCCTCCCCGACACTCTTTCGGGGCGCGACGTACTGGGCCGCGGAAAGACCGGAAGCGGCAAGACCCTCGCGTTCTCCATCCCCATGGTCTCCCGCCTCGCCGGCGAACTGTCCGGGGGCAAGCGTCGTCCGGGTCGACCGCTCGGCCTGGTGCTCGCACCGACGCGTGAGCTCGCCACCCAGATCACCGCAACCCTCGAACCGTTGGCCGCCGCATACGACTTGCGCGTGACCACCATCTTCGGCGGCGTCTCGCAGCACCGCCAGGTTCAGGCTCTCAAGGCCGGAGTCGACATCGTCGTCGCCTGCCCCGGTCGCCTCGAAGACCTCATGAAGCAGAAATTCGTCAGCCTCGACGCCGTCGAGATCACCGTGCTCGACGAGGCCGACCACATGGCCGACCTCGGCTTCCTGCCCGTCGTCACCCGCATCCTCTCGTCCACCCCGCAGGACGGGCAGCGCCTTCTGTTCTCGGCAACGCTGGACAACGGCGTCGACAAGCTCGTCAAGCGTTTCCTCAAGAACGAGGTCATGCATTCGGTCGACGAGGCCAACTCCCCCGTCGCCGCAATGACGCACCACGTGTTCGACGTCGACGGCGTCGAAGCCAAGAAGGCTCTGGTCGAGAAGCTCGCTTCCGGTACCGGTCGTCGCATCCTGTTCATGCGCACCAAGCACCAGGCACGCAAGTTAGCTCGCCAGCTCACCGAGTCGGGCATCCCGTCAGTCGACCTGCACGGCAACCTCTCTCAGGCTGCTCGCGACCGTAACCTGGCGGCATTCTCCGCCGGTGAAGCGCGCGTCCTCGTCGCCACCGACGTCGCAGCGCGCGGCGTCCACGTCGACGACGTCGAGTTGGTCGTCCACGTCGATCCGCCGGCCGAGCACAAGGCGTACCTGCACCGCAGTGGTCGCACCGCTCGAGCAGGCAGCGCCGGCGACGTGGTTACCGTGGTTCTGCCCGAGCAGCGTAAGGATCTCGCGATCCTCATGCGTAAGGCGGCCATCAAGGTGACCCCGGTTCGTTCGACTGCCAACTCCGAGCACGTCGTCAAGTTGGTCGGCGACATCGCACCGCACGTCACGCCGGCTCCGAAGGCTCCGGCCCAGCCGAACGGTGGACGCGGACAGCGTCCCGCCGGCCAGGGTGGACGCGGCGGCGCAGCACGTTCGGGTCAGGCGCGCTCCGGACAGGGCGGTCAGTCACGCGGTGCTCGCACCGGCGGAGTTGCCCGTCAGGAACATGCAGGCGGCGGCGCTCGCCGTCCCCGCACCGGCGGCGGCGCTCGCACCGCAGGCTCCACCGGGGGCCGTCCCGCGCGCTAGGCCACCCGGTACAACTCAATAAGATTCGTAGTGGACAGCGTCGGCCAATGGCCGGCGCTGTCGCCATCCGAAGCGCTCGAGATCCGGAACCTGTTGAAACTCAGTCACCTTCCCGACGCACAGCCACGCAATGGGGCGTACGGGTGACGGAATGCCCATGAGTTCGGTGAGGTACTTCTCGTCGTAGAACGAAACCCAGCCGATGCCGATCTCCTCGGCTACCGCGGCGAGCCACAAATTCTGAATTGCGAGTACCGCCGAGAACAGTCCGGTGTCGTCGACGGTATGACGGCCGAGGATGTTCGGGCCACCGCGTGACGGGTCGTAAGTGACGACGATGCCGGTACCGCTCTCGGCGATTCCCTCGATTTTGATGGGGTCGAACGTCGATCGGCGATCCTCGGGCAAAGACTGCGCGAACTTCAGCCGGGCATCGGCGACATGTGCCGCGAAGGTATTGAGCGTCTCCGGATTACGAACGACGACAAAATCCCACGGTTGCGTGTTTCCCACGCTCGGCGCGCGATGGGCGGCGTCGAGAATGCGCATCAGAGTTTCGTCGGGGATGACCTCTCCCGAGAACTCGGCGCGAACGTCTCGCCGTCGCCGAATCGCTTCGTACACGGATACATCTGATTCACTCACGCCCCGACGGTATAGCGGTGCAATCCCAGCATGGCGTCGGGGTGCGGTTCGACCGTTTCCTCGCGCACGCAGGCGCGGAGTGCGCT
The DNA here is from genome assembly GCF_002076325.1 of Rhodococcus sp. 66b. NCBI lineage: Bacteria > Bacillati > Actinomycetota > Actinomycetes > Mycobacteriales > Nocardiaceae > Rhodococcus > Rhodococcus sp. 66b. The sequence continues at coordinate 429,673 of NZ_MUZB01000005.1, read as the reverse complement.
GCCGACCGCTCCCGAATCCATCCCGGTACCGATCACAACCAGTTGCGTGGTTCGAGGTTCGCCCGACTTCCACCGCAGCGGCGTGATCCGAACATGATCACCCACCGATTGGATCTCGAATTTTCCTGTGTAACCCGGAATCTCGAAGTTCACGAATCCTTTGATGCGGTACACCCCCGGCGGTTGATTCTCGAGGAAATGCGTCAGAGCCCTGGCATCGAGTGGCATCTCCGACGTGAAATCAACCGATTCGTAGCGGTGGTGCAGGTGATCGTGGTGACACGAGCCGTCCTCGTGATCGTCGTCGTGCCCCTCGCGCAAGAGCTCGTCGAGGCTCAGTTGATCGCCCGGAGCGGGAGGGGTCACCTCACCGGAATCGAACAGCAGAGCAGGGTCTATCCGTGAATGCGCCGTCTCCACTATCGGCGCTCGCGGATTCAACTCGCGAATTCCGGCCGTGAATCTCTCGCGCTCGGAGACCGGAACGCTGTCGATCTTGTTGACTACCACCAGGTCTGCCAGGCGGACATGTTGATCGAGCTCGGGATGTTCGCGGCGAACAGTGGAGAAATTGGCTCCGTCGACCAGGACCACCAGGCCGCCGTAGACGACAGACGGGTTCTCACTTCCGAGGACGAGTCGAATCATGTTCCGCGGCTCAGCAAGCCCGCTCGCCTCGATGACGATCACGTCGATCCCGGATTGCCGGTGCGCCAACTTGTTCAGCATCTCGTCCATGTCCGAGACGTCGACAGCGCAGCACAAACAGCCGTTACTGAGAGACACCATCGAATCGACCTGACCGGCGACCATCATCGAGTCGATGTTGACGGAGCCGAAGTCGTTGACGATCACGCCGATGCGTACACCGTCGTTGTTGCGCAGAAGATGGTTGAGCAGCGTCGTCTTTCCCGAACCGAGAAAGCCTGCGACGACTATTACGGGAATCTGCTTCTTCGCCACCACGCAACCTTCCGAAACCACACGTACCGATCAGTGATCGTAGTGGAGTGTGGCTCCGGAAGGTTCACGCTGACAGCAGACTCACACTGTGCAGAGCGGACGAATGTCCGACGTGCCCTCGGTGGTCGGTGACGTCAAGATCGTGCACGCGTTGTATCCACGGGATTCGGCGACCCGACGGATCTCACTCCAGCCGGCCGCGTCGACAATCGGGGACCGTGAGAGCACGAACCCGGAAAGCCTGAGTGGATCGCCCACCAGTGCCCACGAATAGTCGTCGGCGATATACGTGACGATGTAGTTGGGCGGACCGTCCAAGCTCTCCTGCGAGGGCACCCCGGGGAAGCTCACATGCAACTGGGCACCCGTTGCCGGATCGGTAACTCGGGCATTCCCGACGATCTCGTTGGCTTGGCCGGTCCACGTCGTACACGTGTTCTTCACGCTCACGTTCGACGAATCGACGATCCCGTAACTCGCCCGGGTGTCCTTCGCGCACGCGAGGTTGAAGGGCTGAGGAATCGCCGCCACCTGGTTCCATTCCCCTATGTAGCGCGCGGCGTCCAGGTTCGCCACCGGCTGCAGAGGTTCCCAGAGTGGGCTCGCCTGCGCGGTTCCCGAAAACAGCGTCGCTGCGGCGCACACTCCCGCAATCGCAATCGCACTTCGCCCCGACCACTTCATGTCATTGCTCCTCGTCTGTACAACGCTCGATCGGCATTGGTTCCTCAAGGTATTCGGAGCTGACGGACTGGAGGATGGGGACGTATGTAAAACTACTTTCGGTTTGTTATGGACCTACTTCACAAACCTTATGTAGTCTTTGCTCAAAGATAGCTGAAAGTCGGACGGAGCTACTGTGATGAAGGTTGTCGACTTAGGTCTCGAGCGCACTCGCTATGCAGTCATCGACGAGACGATCGAGTCGAGGTGGCGCCGAGTCACCTCGATGCAGCACGACACCGTTGCCGTCGTGACTCCGCGCGACCGGATCACTTTCGCCGAACTCGAACTCCGGACCGATGCATTGGTCCGCGAACTTCGCCTACGTGGGTCACACGGGGCTCGCCCGGTTGCGGTCGATCTCGAACCAACCGCCGAGTCGGTGCCCGCCATCCTCGCTACTCTGATTTCCGGTCGACCCTTGGTCATGATCGACCCACAACTCCCCGAGGCCAGGCGAGCGCACATCATGAGCGCCTCGGGCGCCGTCGCGCTGCAGTCGATCCTCGACGAATCGGCCGCAACCGGCTTCCGTTTCGACAACGCGCTGGAACCCTCGAGTTCCGACCCTGCCATGATCGCGTTCACATCAGGGACCAGCGGAGCGCCCAAGGGAGTCGTGTTGAGCCACTCCATGTGCCTGAACAAAGCCGACGAACTTGCCGCAGCAATCGACCTGCGCCCCGACGATCACATCGGAAACCTGTTGCCCGTCAGTTTCGGAGCCGGAATCACGGCCCTGATCATGGGACTGATGAACGGCGTCACGGTCTTCTGCTGGGATCCACGCATAGACGGAGTTTCGGGAATCGACGACTGGCTGATCGAGAATTCGATCACGACCGCGCACTGCGCGCCGTCATTCCTGCGGGCGTGGTCAAGCCTCGAATCCGATGAAGCACCGGATAATTCGCTCGGATCGCTGCGAGTCGTCGTGACGTACGGGGAAGCAGTTCACGGCGAGGACTACGCGCGCCATCGCAGTCACGGCTTCGCTCGCGTCACGTACGTCAACTGGCTGGCCACCACCGAGACCGGTGTCGTCGCGTACAACGCGTTCCCACCACATTCCGAACTACCCGTCGGAGTGGTTCCGGCCGGACGTGCTCGCGACGGCAAGGACGTACAGATCGTCGATGTGAACGGCGTGCCTCTCCCCGACGGAGAGATCGGCGAGATACAGGTTGTCTCGAGCGATCTTGCCGATGGATACCACGGTGACCCGGATCGCACTGCGGCACGATTCACGCGCCTCGGCGACGGAGTGAGCATCTACCGGACCGGTGACCGGGGCCGTATCGACGAACGCGGCGAGCTACAACTGCGGGGACGCGTCGACGACGCCGTCAAGATTCGGGGCTATCTGGTAGAGCCGATGGAAGTCGAGGCGCATATTCGTCGAATTCCCGGCGTCGCCGATGTTTTCGTGGCTGTCGTCCTCGAGAACGATCGACCGGAGATTGTCGCCTACGTGGTCCTGACCAAAGCCGTGATGGCACGGTCGGGCGCCGAGATGCGGCGCGAATTGGCGACATATCTGCCGGCCTGGATGCTCCCCCGACATTTTGTTCTGATGCCAGCGTTGCCGCGCAACGAAAGAGGAAAGGTCGATCGAACAGCGCTGCCCTCCGTCGAGGTGCGGTCCACTCCACCGACTCTCGCCGGGCCCGCCGAATTGTGGTTGTCCTCGATCTGGGAGTCGATTCTCGGTATCGACTCCATCGACCGTGAGGACGACTTCTTCGAACTCGGTGGCGATTCGCTTGCTTCAACCGAAGTGGTGGCAAAGATTCACGACATGTTCCGGATCCGGATCACAGCGGCGGAGTTCGCGGCCGCCAGCACCGTCAAAGACCTTGCAGCGCTGTTGGATCGGTGCAGAATCGATCCCGATGATCGTGTCTGTCACAACACGACGGTTCCGCTGAAGCTCGAAGGGTCCGGGCGACCGCTGTTCATCATGAACGGAGCGGGGTGCCCATCGACGACGCTGTCCACCTTGTCGAAAGCGCTTCACACCGATCGGCCGGTTTACGCACTTCAGCCACATGGCTTCGAATCTCGCGGACTACCCGACCGGTCAGTGAAAGCAAGCGCCCGCCGTTTCATATTCGAAATCAAGAAGATTCAGCCCACCGGGCCATACCTCCTCGCCGGCTACTCGTACGGCGGCTACGTGGCGCTGGAGATGGCGTCACAGCTGTCCGAGTCCGGTGACAATGTCGAGCACGTCACCGTTCTCGACACCAGAATCTCCACCGAGACTGCCACACGACTGGCCGGTCGAGCGGGCATCAGCTTGGATCCGTCGATCGTCGACCTCGCACCACAACCATCCACCAATACCCGGTGGAAGCCGACCAGGCGCACCGTCGCGGCGATGTGGATCCGCACGCTCTTCGCCGGCATTCTGCAATACCCACCGGCCACCCAGTGGACGGTGTTCCTCTACATCGGCGGCCAGGCGCTCCGGAAGCATCGGATGCGAACGTGCGCCGCGCCTGTCACGGTGATCCGTGGAGCCACCAACAACCGTGGACGTGAGATATGGTCACTCATCGCCACGGGCTCCCTCGAATTCGACGACGTCGACGCGTGTCACGAAGACATCGTCCGTCAACCGTACGTCCGCAAGACTGCGGCGATCATCGATCGAGTCTGCGATCGAGCGTGACCAACTGCGGCTCACGTCCAGCTGTAGAAGGGAGAGCGGCGTGGAGTGACAGCCCATTCGGTCGTCGACGAACAGACCCTTTCCTTGACGAATGCACCCGCCCTGCCTGCAATAAACATGCCCGTTGCTTCGTCGACACGAGTGGTCCGCTGGAACACACCTCGCCGCCTCCCGAGACTGATGCACCGACCTGCGAACTTCGGAGTCACCGGGCGCGGCGCGGAACCTTCGAGTCGATGCAGGATCGTTTCGGCCGCATGGACTCCCAAGGGGATCGCGGCCTGACAACTCATCCTCAGTGAGAGATCACCGACTGCGACCGCATCACCCGCACCAAAGATGTTGGGGTGGGACGAGCATTCCAGTCCATCGTCGACCTTCAGACGACCGAGTTCGTCGACGGGAAGGCTACTTCGGCGCGCCAGATCGGGGACACCGAATTCTGTCGCGAGAATCGTGCAATCGGCCTCAACCCGTACACCTCCCGCTAGCTCGCAGGACGAACCGTCGATCCGAGTCACCCGGGATTCGGTGACAATATCAACCCCAAGGTCGGTCAATGTTCTGAGAATTGCCGATCGAGCACGCTCTGACAGATCCGGGGCCAAGATTCCTCCGGTCACCAAAGTGATTCGGCTGCTTCGCTGCTCAGCCAATTCTGCGGCAGTCTCGATCCCGGTGAGACCGCCGCCGACTACGCAGACCGCAGCCTTCTCGTCGAGAGTCGCCAGCCTGGACGAGAGGCGGACCGCGTCCTCGAATTCGGCGACGCCGAACCCGTGCTCGTCCGCCCCGGCGATCGTGCTAGGCAACTGCCTGCTTCCGACTGCGTAGACCAAGTAGTCGTAGTCGAGCACGCTGCCGTCGTCGAGGGTGAGCCTGCCGAGCGCCGCCTCGATCGTCGTCACCTCTCCGAAGACTCGGTGTGCCGCACGCGGTAGCGCCCTGTCGAACGAGACCGTCGCGTCGTAGCCGGCCGCAATCATCTGATGGAGCCTGATTCTTTGCACGAAGTGTGGGCGCGGATTCACGACGGTCACCGTGATGTCCGACCGAGTTCTCAGCAGCCGCTTCGCTGCCATGACGCCCGCATATCCTGCCCCGATTATCACCACGTGTGCACTCATGGTTCTCCGTTCCGCCAACGGTCCCCATGCTGAGAATGCACGGGATGATCAGGCCTCATCGCGGACGTTATTGAACATTGACGCCCTGGCGTTATGGCGGTCGACACATCTAGGCAGAACTGTGCTGCATGCAATAGGGGCTCGAAAAACACAGGGTCGACAACACAACACTGGCTCGAAAACAACAAATGCTCTGCACCGATTGGTGCAGAGCATTTGTTCGGGTGGAGCTAAGGGGACTCGAACCCCTGACCCCCACACTGCCAGTGTGGTGCGCTACCAGCTGCGCCATAGCCCCGTATTCAATTAACTCTAACAGTCGAACTCGCAGCGGCTTTTCTGCTTTCCGCTTGCTGGAAGAAAGTTACACCACTTGACTCCTGGGCAACAAATCGCCTGGTCAGAGCGAAGCGGCCGCTCCTCGTCCGAGCGGCCGCTTCAGCTCAGGAGGAGAGCTTGGAAACCCAGTCGCTGCTGCCCGTGTCAACGATCTTGCCGTTCGCCACTACCGTGGGCGTCCCGTTCGACCCGACATCCTTGAGCGCCTGGCTGGCGGCTGCGGCATTAGCCGCGGCGGCTTCGACGTTGGTGCCGGAAGAGATGCAGGTTGCCACGTCCTCGGATGCGCCCGCATCACGAGCGATCTGGGCGAGTTCGTCGTTGGTGTGATCGCTGCTGCCGCCCTCGGCAGGCTGCGTGTCGGTCGCGAAAAGCTTGTTGTGGAATGCGGAGTACGCGATCGCGTCACCACCCTGAGCGACGCACAGCAGCGCAGCGCCGGCCCGTGTGGAGTAGTCACCGCTGCCCGACGCCCGGTTGAGGAAGTTCAGCATGTGGTACCGCACGGCGACGTCACCGTTGTCGACGGCGGCCGCGAGAGCCTGGCCACTGAGGTGCTCGAGAGCAGCGCAGGCCGGGCACAGCGGATCCTCGAAGAGATCAATGGTCGTCGCGGCGGAGGGCTTGCCGAGCAGCACCACTCCGTTGTCCTGCACCGTGACGGCAACTTCGGAACTCTGCACGGAGCCGTAGCCGTCGTTCTGGGGCTTGTTCTTGCTGTTCGTCCACAAGACACCGCCGATGACGAGGGCCGCGATCACGAGCACCGCGAGGCCACCGATGATGTAGGTGGAGCGGCTCGAGACCGGTTCCGGCGAGTATTTGTTCTTGCTGCTCTTGGTGCTCACGCTGATGCAGTCCTTCGTGCGTCGAAACGATTTACCGATTGCTTACCTTGCCACTGAAGACTGAGTATCCACTGAGAACGCCGCGCGTGATCCGGGCCCCAATGCGAGCGGCGAACGCGGGAACACGAGCAGCCAGACGGCAAGTGCCAAGAAGCCCAGGTCCCGGAGAATCTCCTTCAGATAGTCCCAAGCGCCGACGTCGGCTGCACCTCCGCCGCCGAAACATCCGCAGTCGATGGACAATCCCCTGGCCCACACCGAAATGATCACCGCAATGAGAACCGTGAGGATGACCACCGAGACCGCAGCGGATACTCGCACCGCCAGCCCGACGAGGATCAGCAGGCCCAGCACTATTTCGACCAGGGGAAGAGCCGTCGCCACCGGACCTACCAGCGACTCGGGCAACAGTTGATAGGCGCGCACCGCGATCTTCGTCTGCACGGGATCAAAGAACTTGAGTCCCCCGGAAATCAGCCAAACGGCCGCCAAACCCAATCGGGCTACAAGACTCACGATGCGAATTGCCACCCGATCGAGAGTACAGAATGCCCGGTCAGTCCAGGTTTGTCCGCGCAGGAGTATCCGTTAGCACCGTCACATCAGTCAGATCTTCGACGACGGATTCGACGGGCTTCGTTCGCGACGGAACGAACAACCAACCCGTCGCCGACACGACGACTACGGCTCCCATCACCGCGAAGGCCGCCGAGTACGACACATGCTGGGCGATCAGCCCGGCACAAATCGGCGCCACTACCCCACCGATGTCGGACATCATCTGGAATACCGCCAGAACGGGTCCGCCTCGGGCCGTCGATCCGACAACATCGGCAACCGCGGCCTGCTGGGCCGGACTCATGAGCCCGGAGCCGACACCAGTCACTGCGGCGATGGCGAAGAACACCACAAGGTTGTCGGTGAATCCCATTGCGATGGTTCCCAGACCGCAGATGAGCAGACCGCTCACGACAAAGGGCTTGCGTCCGAAGCGGTCCGAGAGTCGTCCGGAAACGATCAACACCAACGCGTTTCCGACGGCAAAGATCGTGAGAGCGTAGGCCGCTATCGACGGGTCTCGGTCGAGGAACTCCACGACGAACAGAGGGACCATGGCAACGCGAACTCCGAAGATCACCCCGCCGAAGGCGAGGTTCGATCCGAGCGCTGCCCGGTACACCGGCGACTGAAGCCCTTCTGCGAGAGTCATCGACTTCACATCGACAGCCTTGTCCGGTGACGCCAGGTGAGATCCACGCAGGCTCACGAAGACAACGAGCGCGGCGATCACCAGCGCAACTGCGTAGATGATGAACGGCATCCGCAGACCGAACTGCAACAGCGCACCGCCGACCAGCGGGCCGCCGATCGATCCCATGAGAAAGCTTGTCGCGTACAGCCCCGAGACGCGGCCGCGACTGTCCGGCGGTGACATGCGAATGATCAGCCCGAGAGCCGACACCGTGAACATCGTCGACCCGATACCGCCCAACGACCGGAACAGCAGAAGTTGCCAGTACTCCCCGGCGAAAGCGCACGCACCGGTCGAGACCGCGACGATCAAAAGGCCGACGATGTAGACCGGACGCTCACCGAGTTTCTGTACCAAAGTGCCGCTCATCGGCGCGAACACCAATCGCATGAAAGCGAAAGACGAGATCACGATCGTGGCGGCGGTGACCGATACGTCGAAGCTGCGCGCGAACTGAGGTAGAGCCGGTGCGACCAACCCGAATCCGAGGGCGATGACGAAGCTGGCGGCGACCAGTACCCAAATTTCCTGTGGCAGCTTGGCTGCACGAGTTTTCATGTCGCCCGGAATTCTAGCCGGGCGACACGAGCGGTCCGCGAGCTAGTTCGCCTTCAAGACGCCGGACACCAAGTCCTTGGCCGCTGCCTGAACCTGAGCCAGATGATCGGCGCCCTTCATCGACTCGGCATAAATCTTGTACACGTCCTCCGTGCCGGACGGCCTCGCTGCAAACCACGCGTTCTCTGTCGTCACCTTGAGACCACCGATCGCCGCGCCGTTTCCGGGCGCCGCGGTCAGTGTCGCCGTGATCGGTTCACCCGCCAGTTCGGTCGCACTCACCTGATCGGGAGACAGTCTTGCCAAGACTGCCTTCTGTGCGCGTGTCGCGGGTGCATCGATCCGTGCGTACGCCGGGCTCCCGAACTTCTCGGCCAACGCGTCGTAATGCGCTGACGGAGACTTTCCCGTCACCGCGGTGATTTCCGACGCGAGCAACGCAAGGATGATGCCGTCCTTGTCCGTCGTCCAGACGGAACCGTCGTGGCGGAGGAAGGATGCACCGGCGCTTTCCTCGCCGCCGAATCCCACCGACCCGTCGAGCAGACCGGGAACGAACCACTTGAAACCGACTGGAACCTCGAGCAATTCGCGGCCCACACTGCTGACCACGCGGTCGATCATCGAGGAACTCACGAGTGTCTTGCCCACCTTGGTGTCTGCGCGCCACCCTGGCCGGTTCGCGAAGAGATACTCGATGGCAACGGCGAGATAGTGATTCGGGTTCATCAACCCGCCGTCGGGTGTGACGATGCCATGGCGGTCGGAGTCTGCATCGTTTCCGGTCGCGATGTCGTAGCGATCCCGAATTCCGATCAGCGACGCCATCGCGTCGGGCGACGAGCAGTCCATGCGGATCTTGCCGTCAGTGTCGAGCGTCATGAATCGCCAGGTCGGATCGACGAGAGGATTCACCACTTCGAGGTCGAGTCGGTGAGTTTCGGCAATCGCGCCCCAGTAGTCGACGCTTGCCCCGCCGAGGGGATCTGCACCGATCCTGATTCCGGCATCGCGGATTGCATCGAGGTTGAGGACAGAGGGGAGGTCTTCGACGTAGTACCGGAGGAAGTCGTAGCGTTCGACGCGGTCCAGCGCCTGCGCCGCCGTGACACGCCGTACCCCGGAAAGCCCCTTGCGCAGTAGCTCGTTCGCTCGATCGGCGATAACCGACGTCGCATCCGTATCCGCGGGTCCGCCGTGTGGCGGGTTGTATTTGAAGCCGCCGTCACGTGGCGGATTGTGTGAAGGCGTCACTACGATGCCGTCGGCCTTTGCCTCCGGTCCGGTCGAGTTGTATCGCAAGATCGCGTGGCTGACAGCCGGGGTGGGCGTGTAGGCATCGCGTGAATCGACGAGGACGACGACGTCGTTGGCGACCAGAACCTCCAAGGCCGACAGCCAGGCAGGTTCCGAGAGCGCATGTGTGTCGCGGCCGATGAACAGTGGTCCGTCGATGCCCTGCGAAGCGCGGTACTCGACGATCGCCTGGGTTGTCGCCAGGATGTGAGCTTCGTTGAACGCCGCGTCGAGACTGGAACCGCGATGTCCTGAAGTGCCGAAAAGTACCTGCTGCATCGGGTTCTCGGGATCCGGGGTGCGCGTGTAATACGCGGTGACCAGATGAGGAACGTCGATCAGATCCTCTGGCAGAGCCACTTGTCCTGCTCGTTCGTGCGCCACGAATCCCCCTCGGCCCGGTGGTCGACCACTGTGTCGACGCGACTGTGGACAATTGTCTACCCTGGCCGCGTGGCGTGCACGCTCGACGCCGGATCGGTCAATCCGTGATCTGGATTCCCAACCACGCAGCGGACAGTCCGACGATCAAACTGACGACGATGTAGATCAGCGAGAGGGCCGTCTGGCGCCTCTCGACCATCCCGACATTTTCGTTCGCAAAGGTCGAGTAGGTGGACAAGCCACCGCAGAATCCGGTCGCCAGAAGTGCGGCCATCTCGGTGGAAAGAGCTGCCCCGGTGAACAATCCAAGGAGGAAGCAGCCGATCACGTTGGCGGCGAACGTCGCAGCCGGGAATCCCTTGTACGCGGGCACATACCGCGCCAACAGGTACCGGCCACTCGCACCAGCGCCGCCGCCGAGCGCCACCAGGAGAACTGTCATGCCGACGCTCCGTCCCGCGCGCGGATCCAGCGTTCACCGAGCCCTTTGCCCAGTGCAGCGGCGAGGATCGCGGGAATCAGCGTCCCGAGTACATAGAGAATCGATCGCCACGGACTCTCCGTCACGGCGTGAACCGCGAAGGACGAGAAAGTGGTGAAGCCGCCACAGAACCCGGTGCCGAGAAAGAGGTACCCAACCTTGTTGTGGACGAGGAGGGCCGCGAGAACACCGAGAACGAACGAGCCGACGACGTTGATGACCAGCGTCGTCCAGATGTGGGGAAAGAGCTCCCCCAACCCGTATCGACTCAGTGCCCCCAGTGCTCCGCCGACGGCAACCGCTCCCACCGCACCCGGCAGCTTTAGATCACCCATGCTCTCGCCTCACCCGAAGGAGCCTACGTCCCGGATCGGGCTTTCGGCGGGCGCGGAATGAAGTAACTTGTCCGCTGCTGATACTCGCGATAACCCGGACGCTGTTCCATATGTCGCTCGAGCAACCGCGCACCGGTGGCGAAGACCAGGAAGTACGTCATGGCGATCGGCGAGAGGACAGTCAACACTCCCGGCCACACGGACGCCGAGACGAGGAAGATCCCCCACCAGACGCATGCGTCGCCAAAATAGTTGGGATGCCGCGTCCACGCCCACAAGCCTTGATCCATGATGTGGCCACGGCTACCCGGATCGGATTTGAATTCCTCCATCTGCCGGTCGCCGACCGTCTCGAACGTGACGCCGACAATCCACAGCACGATTCCGAGCACAACAAGAAGCCCGAAGCTACCGTTCGATACTGCTGCGACCTGGATAGGCAGGGAGACGAACCACAACGAAATCCCCTGCGTGAGATAAATCTTGCGGATCGCATACAGCGTTCGATTACCCGTCGCTCGTCCGAGCATTTCTTCGTACCGCGGGTCTTCACCCTTGCCGCGGGATCTGATCGCCATGTGCGTCGCCAACCGCAGACCCCAGATCGCCACCAGCGCAAGCATCAGCAACCGGCGCCAGAGGTCGCCGGTTCCAACTACCGCGGACACGAGCGCGATCAGAACGAAGCCGGCGCCCCACGACACGTCGACAACATTGTGCCGCCCGATCCGTACACCGATGGTGGCTGTCACTGCCATTCCGACGGCGATCGCCAACAGGCTCGTGAGCGTGACCACTCCGAATGCGCCCCAGTCGAATCCGTTCATCGCCGCGACACCCACTGCGGCCGGACCGATTCCATATCCGATCGACCATCACCGTGCGGCCGGACCGACAGAATCTGATCGACGCCCATCCTGCCGTCCCGAAATGCCATTCCTCCGCCGACGAGATAGAGACGCCACACCCGAGCGACTTCGATACCCACGAGATCCACGACGCGATCCCAGTTCGATTCGAAGGTCTCGATCCACGCGTCGACGGTCCGCACGTAGTGCTCACGCAGGGCGTGCACGTCCCGGACTTCGAGTCCACCTTCCTCGATCATCGCAACAGTGCGACCGACCGGCCGCATGTACATGTCCGGCGCGATGAACGACTCGATGAACGGACCTCCCCCGGGGTGCGCACCGGTGCGTGACATCTGCTGAATCAGCACACGGCCACCGGCAATAACGTTGTCGTGGAGCGCTTTCACGTATGTCGGATAGTTGTCCTCACCGACGTGCTCACCCATCTCGATCGACGCGACCGCATCGAAGGGCCCGTCCGGAATCTCACGATAATCTTGGAGCCGGATCTCGACCCAGTCTTCCAAACCGAGTGCGCGGATCTTCGCGTCGACAAAAGCCTTCTGCTCCGCCGAGATCGTGATGCCGACAACCCGAGCGCCGTACTCACGCGCTGCATGCAGGCTCAGCGAGCCCCAACCACAGCCGACATCGAGAAACCGCAGGCCTCGCGCCCGATCGAGACCGACCTTGCGGCACACCAGATCCAGCTTGTCTGTCTGTGAGTCTTCGAGCGTGTATTCCGGCGCGTCGGAAGTCCAATAGCCCGAGGAGTACGCCATGTTCTCATCGAGGATCAGTTGGTAGAAATCGTTCGACAAATCGTAGTGGTGCCCGATCGCTTCGCGGTCGCGGGCGAGACTGTGCAAGCGGCCCTTCACCTGAGCCTGCGACGACGGTGGAGCCAAAGGTCTCCCGAAAGCACCGAAGGATCGCGCAGCCTTGACCGCGGCCAGGACGAGAGACGGGGTCGGGGTGATCGACCCGAGCCCCCGCTCGGCAGAGACCTTCCACACGTGTGTGAGCGCATCACCGAGATCGCCTTCGACGTCGAGTTCACCGAGAACATATGCCTGCGCCGCTCCCAACTCGCCGGGATTCCAGAGCAAGCGTCGCAGCACATTCGGGCTGTAGAGCGTCACTTTCGGAGCATCTTCCGGACCTGCTGTGCTGCCGTCCCAAGCAGTCAATCTCACCGGAAGTTCGCCGCCGACAAGTGGACTGAGGATGTCCGAGAGACGACCCGCAACGCCGGTACCTTGTGCCGTCCGATCCATCGTGGCGGTCATCGCTGGTTCCTCCGATCGAGAACAATTTGCTGGACGTCGAGATACCCCGAGCGAAACCCCGCCTCGGAGTAGCAGAGATAGAAATGCCACATGCGCGCGAACACTGCGTCGAACCCGAGCGCGGACGCTTCGTCGGCGCGAGCACTGAAACGCTCGTCCCACAGCCGCAACGTCTGCGCGTAGTGATCGCCCATCGACATCCGCTCACGCACCCGAAGGGTTGTCATGCGTTCGGTGACGTCCTCTATCGCCCGCACCGACGGGAGAAATCCGCCGGGGAAGATGTACTTGTGCACCCAGGTGTAGGTGTTGCGGGTCGCGAGCATCCGATCGTGCGGCATCGTGATGGCTTGGATCGCCGCGCGCCCACCCGGCGCCAGCAGGGCGTCGATCGTCTGGAAGTAGCTTCCCCAGTACTGGTGGCCGACAGCCTCGATCATCTCGACCGACACGACGGCGTCGTACTCCCCCTGTACTTGCCGATAGTCGAGAAGGTCGACCTGAACGCGATCTGCCAGTCCCGCAGCGCTTATCCGCTTCGCCGCCAATTCCTGCTGTTCGACCGACAGTGTCACTGAGCGCACCGTTGCTCCGCGCTCGGCTGCTCGGATCGCCAATTCTCCCCAGCCTGTGCCGATTTCGAGCACTCGCGAACCGGGACCGACACCCGCACCGTCCAGCAGGCGATCGATCTTCCGATGCTGAGCCGCTGCGAACGCGTCCCACGACGGGGTAGCTCCCACCGACAGATCCTCGAAGAGAGCACTGGAATACGTCATGGTGTCGTCGAGGAACAGTTCGAACATCTCGTTCGAGAGGTCGTAGTGCCGGGAGATGTTCGAGCGCGTGTTCTGCGTCGAATTCCGCTCACTGCGAGGCTGCTTCGGAATGTAGAGGCCTCGTAGCCGCTGCAGGAAGTCGGGAATCAGCGTCGCCACCCGGGAGGCGAAGACTTCCAGGACCGCGGTGAGGTCGGAGGCTTCCCAATCGCCCGCCATGTACGACTCGCCGAATCCGATCAACCCACTGTCGCCCACACGAGCAGCGAAGTCGTCTGGACGGTGGATGACCATCAACGGCGAATCCGGACTACCTCCACCGGAGAACTCACCGTTGGGCATCTGAACGCGCAGCGGCAAGCGCGCGACCGCCTTGTGGAACAGAGCGCGGGCAACCGGCGACGCAACCCTCACTTTGAAACCGCTGGGCACCGTGGCAACGCCCGGCCACCGCTCGGATTCGATCGTGTGAGCGGAAGGTTCGGTGCCGAGAGTGGTCGTGGTCATTGCACTGCCTCCTGCGGGTGATGTTGCGGTCGGGGAACGATAGGTAAGCGCCTGGCCCACAGCCGGATTCCTTGAAATCTGATCTGCGCGGCGACTCGCAGCGGAGCCAGCGGGATGGAGAGCGCACTGCGGACGATCTCGCGCGTCGTCGCCGGCACACAACGACCGGACACCGTGGCTACGAATGGCGCCTTGCCGTCACGGGCCAGAACTATCGAGAGCGCGAGCGCGGTGTCGGGTAGCGGAAGTCGCATCCGGTACTCGCCGTCCAGATCGTTGAATGGAGACACGTAGAACTCTTTGGACGTGCGAGCCCCGCCGCGTTCGTCGGTTTCGAGCAGGTAGCAATGCCGCTCGCCGTAGGTGTTGTGAACCTCGGCAACGACGCACCGCTGACTGCCGTCGTCGTTCAGACACCAGAACACACTCAGTGGGTTGAACACATGCCCGAGAACACGTGCGTTCGCAAGCATGAGGATGCGGCCGCCGGCGAACTCCAATCCGTTAGTTGCCAGAAAAGACTCGACGTTGGCACGAATCGATCGGGTGGGGTCGCCGAGGTGATCTCCGGCGTCGAACTTCGCCAAGGATCGCAGTGCCTTCGGGAGCTCGGGCAGATCGTCGACGTCGACGAGCCAGCTGTAGCTTCGGTACTCGAACTCGTTGTGCAACGGCTCCGTTCGTACGTGTCGGATGCTCGTATGAACGATGGACGGCGTGATGGGTGCAGTCACGGCCACCGACCTCCGACGCGTTCGGCGGCGCGCAGGCCAGACAGTGCACCGTCCTCGTGGAAACCCCATCCGTGGTACGCACCGGCAAACGCGAGCACGTCCGAGTCCAACTCGGGAAGCCGCGCTTGAGCGGCGACGGAGGTGGGTGTGTACTGCGGATGCTCGTAGGTCATCTGATCGATCACCGAGTCCGGGGACACCATTTCGTCTCCCCCCAACGTCACCAGGTAGCGCCGACCGGTCTCCGGCAGCCGCTGCAACCTCGTCATGTCGTAGCTGACCAGAACGTGATCTGGCTTCGCGTTGCATTCAGGGATGTAGTAGTTCCACGACGCGCGCGCATTGGTGTTGCCGGGCAGCACATTTTCGTCCGTGTGAAGTTGGGTGTGGTTGACGGAGTACGGCATTGCGCCGAGGACCTGGGATTCGGCAGGCGTCGGATCCGCCAAAATCTTCAGTGCTTGCTGCGGATGCGTTGCGACCACAACTGCGTCGAAGGTCTGGATCTGGTCGTCGCCGTCACGAATGTCGACGCGATCGTCGAACCGGTGGACGGCGCGAACTGGCGTGTTCAGGCGGATATCCCCGATACTTTTGGCGACGAGACGAACGTATTCGCCCGATCCACCGGTGACTGTTCGCCAGGTCGGCGATCCAGTGACGCTCAGCATTCCGTGGTGATCGAGGAACGAGAACAGGTACCGCGCGGGATATTTCAGCGCCGAGCCGGGATCACACGACCAGACTGCCGACACGAGCGGAGTCATGAAGTGAGCGGTGAAGTAGTCGGAGAACCGGCCGCTGCGCAGAAACACTCCCAGTGTCTGGTCGGGTGCCGACGGATCCGTGTTGTCGAGCAGGGCGCGGGCACGGCGATGGAAGCGCTTGACCTCCATCAACATCGACAGAAAGCTGCCGTTGACAAGGAGCCCCGGCGTCGGGAGAACGCCGCGCAACCCTTGGCCTCCCGAGTACTCGAGCCCGCAACCCCCACACCTGACCGACATACTCATGTCGGATTCCTGCGTAGGCACATCGAGTTCTGCGAACAATCGCAACAATGTCGGATAGGTGCGATCGTTGTGAACGATGAACCCCGTGTCGATGGCGAGGCTTCGCCCTTCCGGGTCGGTGACCGAATGGGTGTCCGCGTGCCCGCCGAGCCGTGAATCCGCTTCGTAGAGGGTGACGTCACTGTCCTTACTGAGCACCCACGCCGCTGTCAGACCTGCGACACCACTACCGACGACGGCCACCTTGCGCTTGTCGGAACTCATCGTCGTTCTCCCATCTTTGTTGCGGCTACCCCGCGACTCATTCGTGCGATTGCATCCGCGACGAGGCGATGCCAGGTCGCCGCCCGACGGAGCATGAAGTGGCCTGCGCCGCCGATGCCGATCCATTCAGCGCTCTTACCCGACTTCTGCAGTTCGTCAACTTTCCGACGAGACGCTGCCGGGTCGGTCCACGAGTCGGCCGTGCCGTGGAGCACAACCAGTGGTGTGTCCGAACGCAGATTCACCGACGTTCCATCGGGCCACCACGGCGCCAGCGCAACCACACCGACCACCGCCGGATCGCCACACAGTTCGGCGGCGACCCGTCCGCCCATCGAGTGGCCCAGCAAAATCACCCGAGCTTGTGCATTACGTTTCGTTATCGCGTCGAGTGCGGCTCGAGCGTCGGCGACCGGACTGCGCTCGGCACCGTTCCAACCACGCACCCGATAGCGAGCCTGCACCGCTCTCACACCGGAGCGGCGAAGCTGAGCGGTGAACGGGCGCATCCGAAGGTTGGACAGATGCCAGGCGCGAGCCGGGCGATGGCTCGAGACCTTTCCTCCAGGCAGCACGAGCACCACCAGGTGCTGGTCACCGTCCTGCTGTTGCCGTCGGTTGGGCGTCATGCATTGCATTCGGAGCCGAAAACCATTTGGATGGGGTTCGTAGAATTTCTTTTGTGAATCGTGAAGCACTCGTCGGTGACGTCCTCGACGCCATGGACGCCAACTTGGTTTCCCATGCCTGCCACCTGCATGAACACTTGCCGACTGCATCGGTCACCGTCACTGCGGACGTTGTCGTCGCAGACAGCGGCCTCGCCGACGACACTTTCAACATCATCGCTGGTGCTCGCTTCGCCGTACCTGCCGACGGGCCCGAAGATCGGCGACTGATCGACATCCTCGCCTCGATTCGAGCAACCGGACGTCCGTTCTCCTGGTGGACCGGACCCCGCGATAATCCCTCTGACCTCGGGGCTCGCCTGTCCGCCCTCGGCTGCGTGCGCTCCGAGGAAGAACGAGCGATGACGGCGGACCTTGACGTCGTCCCTCATCCGACGCCTGTCCCAGAACTCTCCGTTCATCGGGTGACTACTCGTACCCAGCTCGCCGACTATGCCGCCGTGATGGCCGCCAACTGGTCGCCGCCCTCAGCCGCAGTAATTGGATTCTTCGAAGACACCGCTGATGCCGCCCTCGATGAGCGTTCGCGGAGTTCGTTTGTCGTGGGGTACGCGAACTCCCAGCCTGTCGCCGGAGCCGAGGTCCACTTTGCCGCCGGCGTCGCCGGCCTGTATGGCGTCGTCACACTCGAAACGGCTCGCCGACGCGGATTCGGCTCGGCGGTCACCCTTGCCGCACTCGACATCGCCCGCGAGCGAGGTGCCCGAACAGCAGTACTTCAGGCGTCCAGCGACGGCGCACAGCTCTATCGAAACCTCGGCTTCGACGATGTCGGCACCTACGCCGAGTACTCGATCGGCAGCAGTTAGACGTCCCCGCGGGGACGCTTTCACCCCGTATCCGTGAAGGTGTCGGCACCCACATCTACCATCGAACGTACATTCGAAATGATGTCGGACGCGAGCCGGGGGGCAACCATGAACGCAGCTTTAACCGAGAACGCAGCACTGATCGATGAAGATACGCAGGGTTCCAACCGAGACGACGTGGATCAGCTCGGCTCGGAAATCTGCGCCCTCGCCGGCCAGATCGCCGCGGCCACGGCTCGATTCCTTACCCTCCTGTCGAAATTCGACGAAGACCGCGGATGGACCGGTCCGGGACTTCACTCGTGCGCCCACTGGTTGTCGTGGAAGTGCGGAATGAGCCTGCACACCGGCCGTGAATACGTTCGCGTCGCCAAAGCGCTCCGACCTTTGCCCGAGATGCGGAAGGCCTTCGAGCAAGGCCGCCTGTCCTACTCGAAGGTTCGCGCCCTCACCCGGGTCACCACACCCTCCAACGAAAAGCAGATGGTTCGGTTCGGATGTGAGGCGCCCGCAGCCCAGATCGATCGTCTCGCCGCAGGTCTGCGTAAAGCAACCGACAACGAATCCGGCAAAACCAAAGCGGTCGAACATCTTCAGGTCCGCTGGCATTGGGACCCGGATACGGGCGAATTTGTCATCAAAGGACGCCTGCCTGCGCAGGACGGCGCCCGAATCCTCGCAGCGTTAGCTGTGGCGGAACGTGAACGCACCCGAATCGCCGCCATCCGCCCCGTCGACGAGAAGGCCGCAAAGAACCCGGTCGGAAATATCGGGCCAGGTCTCGTCGCGATGGCAGAGCTCGCCACCGCCGCAGTCACGGACCGCACGCCCAAGGCCGCCGCGAACGAAGTTGTGTTCTTCCACGAAGCGAACACCGTCCGAGTGCCGAGCGGACCCGCATTGCCTCAAAATGCCGCTGAGGAAGTGCTCTGCAACGCCAAGCTTCGCCTGGGAACGACCAAGGAAGGATGCGTTCTGAATCTAGGTCGGCGGACTCGCGTCGTCAGCGCTAAACAAATGTTGGCATTGAACTACCGCGACGGATGCTGCCGCACACCAGGATGCGGACGGACCCGCTTCCTGCACGCACATCACGTGAAATTCTGGGGACGCGGCGGCAATACGGACTTGGACAATTTGATCATGCTTTGCGGTACCTGCCACCGCGCGCTGCACGACGGCAAGTTCACGATCTCTGCACTCGGCGAGCAGAAGTTCGAGTTCCACTACGCCAATGGAGACGTCATCGACACAGCACCGCCAACAGAGGGGTTCGCCGATGACCTATTGCGCGGAGACGTACCCGACGACGCGATCGTGCCGGCGTGGAGCGGGGAGCCCCTCCACCTCGATCACGCGGTCAGCGTCATCCTCGACGGCTGGGCCGCGTGAGCAAACATTGGTCTAGTCCAATCTGAATCCGTCGTGAACAATCGGACAACCCTCGCATTCAGGTAGTGCAATTGGTCTAGTCCTATCGCAATATCTTTAGCGTGACCAAGAAAATCGCACGCACCTCAGCCGCTATCACACTCCTCCTCGCCGGCGCTGTTGCTGCCGGAACTGCAACTGCTGCAGCAATTCCCGGATCGTCCGACCTCAATCCGTCGGCCGCCGAGAAGACAGTTGTCATCGGCCTCGACGGCACTATGCTCAGCCACATCAAGACCGCCGACGCTCCCCGTCTCCAGAAGTTGATCGCCGAAGGAACCAGCGGAGAATCTTCCATCCTCGGCCACACCACCATCTCCGGACCGTCGTGGTCGACCATCCTGACCGGAGTCTGGGACACCAAGCACGGTGTCAAGGACAACACGTACGCAGGCGCCCGCTTCGACCTCTACCCGAGCGTGTTCACACGGTTGGAAACAGCACAGCCCTCTCTGCTCACCGAGTCGATCTCCACCTGGGGCGGCATCGACAACATCGCATCCAGCGGCACGCCGAAAGCCGACGTTGTCGTCACCACTGCCGATGCAGGTTCCGGAGCGGCCACCGATGCTGCGACCGCTGACGCCGTCGCCCGCGACATCACTGACAAGGGACCTGACCTGATCTTCACCCAACTCGATCAGGTGGACGGCGCGGGGCACAGCGGCGGCACCAACGGCGCTGCGTACGAAGAGTCCATTGCCTCGGTCGACGCTCAGGTGGGCAAGATTGTCGATGCCGTTGATCAACGCGCAGCGAAGACCGGTGAGAAGTGGACGGTTCTGGTCACTGCGGATCACGGCCACAAGCCTGCCGGAGGGCACGGTGGCCAGACGCCGGCGGAAGCAACGACATTCGTCATTGCACGCGGTGCGGGATACGCGGCCGGCAAGACCACCGACGCGTACACGATCGCCGACATCACACCGACCATCCTCCAAAGCCTGGGCGTTGCATTGCCTGCCGATCTGGACGGTAAGCCGCTGGCCAAGGAAGCTCCCGGCTTCGTCGGCTCGGTCGACCTGGGATTCTTCGGCTCCTGATCGCAAGAAGACCCGGGTGCTCAGCAGAGTGCCGCAGCAAGACCGCAAAAAGGTCGGGCCGGAGAGCGTGTGCTCTCCGGCCCGACCTGTTGTGGAGCTGCCGGGAATTGAACCCGGGTCCTACGTTGAATCGCTAGGGCTTCTCCGTGTGCAGTTCGCTAAGTCTCTACTTGGATCTCCCAGTCTCGCGAACAAGCCAGGATGACGATCCCAGTCACTGTTTGATGTCCCATTCGACTCCGTGACCGAGCCGAACAGTAAAGCCCTCTAGCTGATGCCAGGAACCGGGTCGAGGGCAACCCCGGGCTGACAGACACGCTTCGCTACTTAGGCAGCGAGAGCGTAGTCGCGCTGATTGGAATCGGCGCTTATAGGTTTGCAGCGACGCTTACGGTGGTCTCTTGCCTGCACCGACACGCTTCCCCTAACTCAACACACGCAGTCGAAACCGTTCAGCCCCGTGTGTGCCCCGCGTCTTTCGTGGGGCTATTCACTATAACGCGCCGAAGTTCGGAAGTCATACCAATTAATCGGCGGCACTTTCCGTGTCCTTCGCCGCAGCTGATTCCCTGATAGCTGCGGTCTCACGCTCTGCAGCACCGGTGATGTTGGTGATCATCCCCTGGAAGACAACTCCGTGGAAAGGCAGGATCGAGTACCAGTACGCCCGGCCGGCGAGCCCGCGAGGGAAGAAGACCGCACGCTGATCGAGATGCGAACCCACCGGCCGTCCATCCGCACCCGCCGGACCTTCCGACACTCGCAACTCCAACCATGCTCCGCCCGGGACCTTCATCTCGGCGCGCAATCGGAGCAACTTGCCTCGATCGATTTCTTCGACCCGCCAGAAGTCCAGGGCTTCACCGGTGTTGAGCCGACGTGGATCCCGCCTACCCCGGCGCAGTCCGACCCCGCCGACCGCGCGGTCCATCCACCCCCGGATGGCCCACGCCAAAGGGAATGAATACCAACCATTCTCGCCGCCGATCGACTCGACGACCGACCAGAGGGTTTTCGGATCCGCAGCACAGTCACGTTCGCGGTGGTCTACGTAAACTGCCTCCCCTGCCCAGTCTGGGTCGGACGGAAGAGGATCGGACGGCGCTCCCGCGATCGTCGCACCGGACCACGCCGTCTCCACCTCACCGGTCTCGATCTTGCGAAGCGCCAAACGCACAGCTTCGCGGTACGGCGTGAGGCCCTCAGCGGGAGGCGGGATGAAGTCGTCGATGTCGTGGTTGTGCATCACCGCGTCGTTCTGCAGTGATTCGATCAGTGGCATCGCCAAGCCCCGTGGGATCGGCGTGACCAATCCCACCCAGTGACCTGCCAGACGCGGGGTGAGGACAGGCAAGACGAGGATGCGTCGGCGTACCAATCCTGCGACGTCGGCGTAGGTGTTCATCATCTCGCCGTACTGCATGACATCTGGCCCACCGATGTCGAAGGCGCGGTTGACCTCCGGCGTTGTCGCCGCGGCTGCGATCAAATAGTGGAGTACGTCACGCACCGCGATCGGCTGAATGTTGTTGTGCACCCACTTGGGTGTGGTCATCACCGGAAGTCGATTGGTCAAGTGGCGCACCATTTCGAAGGACGCCGAACCCGATCCGATCACCACCCCAGCTTGAAATACAACTGTCGGAACCTCGGAGTCGAGGAGGATCCGACCGACTTCGAGCCGAGACTGCAAGTGAGTCGACAACTCTCGGTCGGACGGATGAAGCCCGCCCAGGTACACGATCCGGCGCACCCCCGCATCGCGGGCAGCGGCGGCGACGTTCTCCGCGCTTCGCTTGTCGATATCCGAGAACGACCCTCCACCGCCCATGGCGTGAACGAGGTAGTAGACCACGTCGATATCGTCGAAAACACCTGAGAGGGAGGCACTGTCGGTCAGATCCCCACGCTTGATCTCCACGGAATCATGCCAGGGAACATCGCGTAGTTTCTCCGGGCTGCGCACCACCACTCGAACGCGATGGCCCTCTTCGACCAGACGAGGGGCAAGACGTCCGCCGATGTATCCGGTCGCACCCGTGATCAACACTCTCACTGCGTCCATCACCCCACGCTACGCACAATTCAACTGCGAAGCGCGAGTGCAACCTCGAGGTCGTCGTTGGTCAACATCATGTTGATCCCCGCTCCAGCCTTCGCCCCGGCGGCTGCGGCCATGATGACCTGGGCACCCGGGTCGACGACGTTGCCCGCAGCGAACACGCCGGGCACGCTCGTCGCCCCCATCATGTCGACTGTGACGAAATCGCCCATCATCGTCTCAGCGCGCTGCGCGCCGAATGCGCGCAAGATCGCATCGTTGGGGTCCATCGTGAGAGCGCCACCGACAAAGACCGCCGAACGCGCGACCACAGTGCCGTCGGCCAACCGCACGCCCACCAACCGATCATCCTCGACGACGGGACCAGCGATCTCACCCTCGACGATCGAAATATCGCGAGCTGCAAGCTTTTCCCGATCTTCGCAACTCAGTTCGGTGATTCGATGGAGGAAGAGAACTACGTCGTCGGACCACTGGCGAACCATGAGGGCCTGGTGCATCGCAAATTCCGCGCTCTTGGCGATCACGCCAAGCGGCTGATCGCGCACGCTGTACCCGTGGCAGTACGGGCAGTGCAACACGTCGCGGCCCCAACGCTCGCCGAAGACTTCGAGTTCGTCCGGCAGGCGGTCCGTCAGACCCGTTGCAACGAGGACTTTGCGCACCTGAATCTTGCTGCCGTCAGCCAGTTCTACCGAGAATTTCTCGCCGTCCCGTGTCACGGAGACAACGGTGCCGTCATGGAACTCGCCGCCGAATTTGCGGACCTCACCTCGGCCGATGGTCAACAGTTCGGCGGGGTTCATGCCGTCGCGGGAGAGGAATCCGTTCATGTGATCGGCGGCCGCGTTCCGTGGTGATCCGTTGTCGAAGACGATCACGGACCTGCGTGCCTGACCAAGGATGAGTGCGGCGTTCAGCCCCGCCGCGCCGGCTCCGATTACTGCTACGTCGAATGAGTTCTGCGTCATGAATCCAGAATGACAAGAGATCGCGTTCTTGACAAACACTGTTGCCACTTTGGCAAAATAGATCCATGACCGAAACATCGTTCGAAGCCGTTCTAGCCGGCATCGGCCCTCGCCTACGTGCGTTGCGCCAGCAGTCCGACATGACCCTTGCCGACCTGTCGGAGACCACCGACATCAGCGTCAGCACACTCTCGAGACTCGAATCCGGTACTCGGCGAGCCAACTTGGAGTTGCTGCTGCCGATCGCCAAGGCACACGGCGTCCCGTTGGACGACCTGGTGAACAGCAAGATCAAGGACCCCCGCGTTCGAGAAGAACCGCGAACGGTCGGATGCATGACGGTCATTCCGCTGACCAGTCAGCCCGGCAACCTCCAGGCCTACAAGATGATCATCTCGCCCACCGACGACGATCGCGAACCGGGATCCCACGAGGGCTACGAGTGGGTCTACGTTCTGTCCGGGCGCATCCGACTCCAACTCGGCGACCGGGATTTCATCATGGGGGCAGGTGAGGCCGCCGAGTTCGACACCCACATTCCGCACCGCATCAGCGCTGCCGACGGCCGACCTGCGGAGGCGATCAGTCTCTTCGGGAAACAGGGCGAGCGTGTTCACCTACGCGCAGCGCCGGCCGACAGACGCGGCTGAAACACTAGGACTGAAAACGCTGGAACTCGAAAGAATCTAGGCGCCCGCGACGGCAATCATGCCGACTGCCGCCAGCGCCAACAGCATTCCCGCTTGTTGCACGCGGCTTACCCGCTCGCCCAGCATCACCATGGCGAGCAGAACCGTCGCAGCCGGATACAGCGAACCGATCACGCTGACCAGTGAGAGCATTCCGCCTTGGAAGGCGTAGATCATCGTCCCGTTCGCGACGACGTCGAGGACGCTGACGTACACCGCGAGTTTGAGTGGCTCGCCTCGTGGGAGAACGAAGTGACCGGCCGCCAGCGCGACCAACCACACCACGACGGTCGCGGCGCCGCGAGATACGGCCAACGCCCACAGTCCGCTGCCCTCGCCGATCTGGTGAAGTGCGATGAACGAGAGAGCAAATGCGCCGCCGCTTCCGACGGTCAGAAGCGCCACTTGCCTGGTGAAGCGGAGAGTGATTCCGCCGGCAACCTCACCCGCGGTGTCGTCAGGCGACTCGCGGCTGACCAGGACGACGGCGACCAGCGCGACGGCAATACCCAGGTACGCGATCAACCCCGGCCGCTCACCGAATGCGAATCCGACGAGCACCGGAATACCCGCCACCAGAACAGCTGTCAGCGGCGAAACCACCGACATGGGGCCAGTTGCCAGCGCGAGATAGAACCACCACACCGCCAGACCACTCGTGACGCCCGCGATCGCGCCCCAGATCAAACCGTTCAGCGTCAGCGTCCCGGAAACGAAAGGTGCTGCGATCAGAACGATGACGAGCGAGAGCGGATACGAGACGATCACCACACGCAGTGCGGCAACTCGTCGTGATGCAACTCCCCCGACGAAGTCGCTGACTCCGTAGGCAACTGCCGCCACGAGGGCAAGCAGGATGGAGGTCAGCGCATGCCCTTGATACGACGACCGAGCTCGCGGGTCACCTCACGCTCGGCGGTCCGCTTGGCCATGTCCTGGCGCTTGTCGTAGTCCTGCTTACCCTTTGCCAGCGCGAGTTCGACCTTGACCTTGCCGTCGTTGAAGTACATCGACAGCGGAACCAGTGTCTGGTTTCCCTCGCGGGTCTTGCCGACGAGGTGCTCGATCTCACGCTTGTGCAGCAGGAGCTTTCGGGTGCGGCGCGGAGAGTGGTTGTTCCACGTGCCTTGCGTGTACTCCGGAATGTGCAACGAGCGCAACCACACTTCGCCGTTGTCCACGGTGGCGAACGCATCGACGAGCGACGCCTTGCCTTCACGCAGACTCTTGACCTCGGTCCCGACGAGCGCGATACCGGCCTCGTAGGTGTCGATGATCGTGTAGTTGTGGCGTGCTTTGCGATTGGTCGCAATGACCTTGCGGCCCTTTTCCTTCACTGTCCGGGCCTCTCAGTCCGCTGTCTTGCTGTCGAATGGTTCTTGCTGTTCCAGCATAGAAGCTCGTGCAAACCGATTATTCGCGGACGTACAGACGCAGTGTCACGTACGCCGTCACCGCGGCCATTCCGACGCCGGCAAGCACGAGGATCGGCGAGACGAACAGCACGTCACTGTTGGAGATCCGCGCCACGATGTTGGCTTCGTAGACATCGGACAGGACCCCGTCGATGAAGACATTCTTCGCCGTGAACAGTCCGGCAATGGCGAGCACCGCACCGATCAAGGCCGCCACGACGGCTTCGAGGAGGAACGGAAGCTGGGTGTACCACCGCGTCGCGCCGACCAACCGCATGATGTTGACCTCGGTACGACGCGTGAACGCGGCGATCTGGACCATGTTGGCGATCAGCAGGATGGCCGCGATCGCCTGGACGATCGCGATCGCGAACGCTGCGTTGCGCACTCCGCCGAGCACGCTGAACAGTCGGTCCACCAACTCGCGCTGATTGAGCACACTCTCGACGCCGGGCCTCGAACCGAAGGTGTCGTTGATGACGCCGAATCGCTCCGGGTCACTGAGCTTGACCTTGAACGACGCCGGGAAGCTGTCCGGGCTCACCAGCGCTGCCAGCTCGGGCTGGTCCTTGAACACGCGCTCGGTGGCATCCTTCACGGCGTCTTCGCGGTTGAGGTACTGAACCGCGACGACGGACGGAGTCTGCTCGAGTTCCTTGCGCAACGAACTGCAGATCTCCTGCTCGCAACCGGGATCAGCCGAAGAGATGTCGTCGGTCAGGAAGATCTGCACCTCGACGCGTTCGAGGAAGATCTGCTGGGTCTTGCCTGCCATCTGCACGACCAGCAGACCACCGCCGAAGAGACCGAGGGAGATTGCCGTCGTCAAGATCATGGCGATGGTCATCGTGATGTTGCGGCGTAGGCCGGTCAGGACTTCGCTGAAAATAAAGCTGGCGCGCATCGGGGAATCCGATTCCTTTTCGAGAGGCCGGTTGTTTCACGACAACCGGTGGGCGTACGGGACGTGTGGTCGTAGTCGGCGCTACCTGCCGACGCCGTACACACC
This sequence comes from Rhodococcus sp. 66b, assembly GCF_002076325.1. NCBI lineage: Bacteria > Bacillati > Actinomycetota > Actinomycetes > Mycobacteriales > Nocardiaceae > Rhodococcus > Rhodococcus sp. 66b. Next base: position 403,138 of record NZ_MUZB01000005.1, on the reverse strand, counting down.
CCGCGCTTCGTCTCTGGTCACCTTGCCGAGATCGAGTTCGATGACGCGTCGACGCATGGAGTCGACGATGTGGTGATCGTGGGTCGCCATGACGACGGTGGTGCCTGTGCGGTTGATCCGCTCGAGCAGCAGCATGATGTCCTGGCTCGTTTCGGGGTCCAGGTTGCCGGTGGGCTCGTCGGCGAGCAGCACGAGCGGGCGGTTCACGAATGCGCGGGCGATGGCGACGCGCTGCTGCTCACCGCCGGAGAGTTCGGTGGGCAGTCGATCGGCTTTGCCGGCCAGACCGACCATGTCGAGGACCTCGGGCACAGTGCGCGCGATGACGTTGCGGGGCTTGCCGATGACTTCCAACGCAAAGGCGACGTTCTCGGACACCGTCTTCTGCTGAAGCAAGCGGAAGTCCTGGAAAACACAGCCCATGCTCTGGCGAAGCTTCGGCACGCGGCGGGCCGCCAACTTGTTGACGTGGAAATCCGCGACCTCGATGTCACCGGACGTGGGCGACTCCATCTTGAGCAGCAACCGCATGAACGTCGACTTGCCAGAGCCGGAGGGGCCGATGAGGAAGACGAACTCCCCCTTCTCCACCTCCACGCTGACTTTGTCGAGCGCCGGCCTGGTGGAGGCCTTGTAGGACTTCGACACATTCTTCATGCTGATCACAACTAGCCAGTCTAGCCGTTATCTAACGGTGACCTTGGCGCCACGCGCGAGCACCCTCGTCCTTATCCGGTACCGGTGGTCGCAGGTGACTGTGGCACCGACGTCGGTGCCTGCATTGCCGCGCCAGGTTGCGGGACGGTCGTCGTCGCAGGAGTCGTCGGCACCGTGGTCGCGGACTGTTCGGCGTTTCCCGGAGCAGGCGCTGGACCAGAAGTCGGCGTCGGAGAACCGGAGCTGCCCGTACTCGATTCCGAGGACGGAGCCTCGGAGGTGATCGTCTGCTCGGTCGAGGACGGCACGGGGGTCGTCGTCGACGGTTTGACCGATGGAGCGATGTACGGCTCGGTGACGGACGTGTCGACGCTGGGCGGCGGAGTTGCTGCCGTTTCCTCCGGATTGAGGTACGTGTGCAGCAGATACGTGAGGATCCAGGCGACCACGAGAATGAACGTCGAGGTGCGCATCCGGCCACCGAAGAGCCGTGACGGAAGCCAGTCCAGGTGAATCAGGCGGTCGAGTCCGCGGCGCGGTTCCTGATCGGTCATTCGCTCGCCTCCTCGGTCCGTGCGGTGTGCAGATCCGGTGACACCGTGATCCCCTGACGTCGCAGTGCTGCGGCGACGCGGACACGAAGTGCTCGCCCGACCTGGAATTGTTTGCCAGGCAGCGTGCGCGCAACCATCCGCACATTGACCTGATCGACCTCGAGGCTTTCGACGCCCATGACAGTGGGCTCGTCGAGCAGCAGTTTCTTGAGTCCACGGTCAGCCATCGCGTCGACTCCGACCTGACGAAGTACCTCGTTGACCCGGGTGAGGTCGGCAGTCGCCGGAACCGGAACGTCGATGACGGCGCGTGCCCAGTCCTTGGACAGGTTGGTCGCTTTCACGATCTGACCGTTGGGAACGGTGATGACCTCGCCGTCGGAGTTTCTCATCCGCGTCACGCGCAGGGTCACGTCCTCGATGACACCTTCGGCGTCGTCGGAGGAGCCGGTGATCGCAAGCCGGACGGTGTCACCGAAGCCGTACTGGCGTTCGGTGATGATGAAGAAACCGGCAAGAATGTCCTGCACGACGCGCTGTGCACCGAAACCGAGCGCCGCACCGAGCACAGTTGCCGGCGCCACCAGACTTCCGATCGGCAAGTTCAGTTGGTCGAGAACCTTCAGCGTCGCGATCACGTAGATGAACGTGATGACCACCCAGGTGATGACCTGCGCGACCGAGTGGCGATGCTTGGTCGCCTCGGAGCGAACCAGCGCATCGCCCAACTGATAGTTGGAGTCGATCTGGTCGGTGACCTTGTTGCCGCCCCAACTGACCAACCGGGCGAGAATCATCGCGCCGAGCACGGTCATGAGGACGGACAAACCGGTGGTTTGAAGCCAATCGAGCAGGTTCTGCCCAGGTCGAAGTAAAGTCATCGTGCCTTTCGGTATCCGAACGCTATGCGGACTGGTTCTCGCTCATGCGCCAGCGGATGCCGGCCTCGAGGAACCCGTCGATGTCGCCGTCGAGCACTGCCGACGGGTTGTTGACCTCGTACTCGGTACGCAGGTCCTTGACCATCTGGTACGGATGCAGAACGTAGGAACGCATCTGGTTGCCCCACGAGCTGCCGCTGTCGCCCTTGAGCGCATCCATCTCGGCGCGCTCTTCCTGACGCTTGACCGCGAGCAGCTTTGCCTGCAGGACGCGCATCGCCGACACCTTGTTCTGGAGCTGCGACTTCTCGTTCTGACAGGTGACGACGATTCCCGTCGGGATGTGTGTGAGTCGAACGGCGGAGTCAGTGGTGTTCACGGACTGACCACCCGGACCGGACGAGCGGTAGACGTCGACGCGGATGTCGTTCTCGTTGATCTCGATGTGGTCGGTCGTCTCGACGACCGGCAGTACCTCGACCTCGGCGAACGACGTCTGGCGACGCCCCTGGTTGTCGAAGGGACTGATGCGAACGAGCCGGTGGGTGCCCATCTCGACGGACAGCGTTCCGTAGGTGTACGGGCCCTTGATCGCGAACGTCGCGCTCTTGAGTCCGGCTTCTTCGGCGTACGACGTGTCGTAGACCTCGACGCCGTAGTCGTGCTTCTCCGCCCAGCGGATGTACATACGCATGAGCATCTCGGCCCAGTCTGCGGCGTCGATTCCGCCGGCGCCGGAGCGGATGTTGATGAGTGCGTCGCGCTCGTCGTACTCGCCCGACAGCATGGTCTTGACTTCCATCGCCGCGATGTCGTCACGCAGGCTCGCCCGCTCGGCGTCGGCATCGGCCACCGCGTCGGGGCCTTCGTCTTCTGCCAGTTCGTAGAGGATCGGCATCTCGTCGAGCCGCTCGCGCAGTGCAACGATGCGGCGAAGCTCCGCCTGGGCGTGGGAGAGCTGGCTGGTGACTTGCTGGGCGTGTTCCTGGTCGTTCCACAGACCGGGGTCGGCCGCCTGGTGCTCGAGCTCGTCGATGCGTCGGCGCAGCTCCTCGACGTCCACAACCGATTCGCAGGTGCGAAGGGTGGTGTCGAGGGCGTTCAGGTCTGCAATTACGTCGGGATGCACGGTTCTCAAGGCTACCGGGTGCCGACCTGGGCTCTGCTGTGCGTCACCCTGTCTGCTCCCCCGTGCGTCACCTATTGGGATCACCGCGACTGGAAGCCTTGCCAACCAGGGTCCGAGGGAACCTACTGGAGTGATGACTGTCACCGACGAATACCTGCAGAACAACGCCGCCTACGCCGAGCAGTTCACCGGTCCGCTCCCCCTCCCACCCAGCAAGCACGTTGCCGTTCTCGCCTGCATGGACGCCCGCATCGACGTCTATCGGGTGCTGGGGATCCAGGAAGGTGAATCGCACGTCATCCGCAATGCGGGTGGAGTCGTCACCGACGACGAGATCCGATCCCTCGCCATCAGCCAGCGTCTGCTGGGAACTACCGAGATCATCCTCATCCACCACACCGACTGCGGAATGCTGACGTTCACCGACGACGACTTCAAGCGATCCATCCAGGACGAGATCGGCATCAAACCCAACTGGGCTGCCGAATCGTTCCCCGACATCGACGAGGACGTCCGTCAGTCGTTGAAGCGCATCGAGAACAGTCCGTTCGTCACCGCGACGACCTCCCTACGCGGATTCGTCTTCGACGTCGCCACCGGAAAGCTGAACGAAGTCCTCCCCGTTTGAGCCGGTAGGTTGTGTACCCGTGACCGATCGCGCATCCGACCTCGCACTCGCCCTCCGTATCGCCGACGAGGCTGACGCGATCACTCGCGCCCGCTTCGGTGCGCTCGATCTTCGAGTCGACGACAAGCCGGACCTCACCCCTGTCTCCGACGCTGACCTCGCTGTCGAGCGTGCAGTGCGCGCGACACTCGGTGAGCACCGACCGGAGGATTCCGTACTGGGCGAAGAATTCGGCGGCGACGCAGTCTTCGAGGGCAGGCAGTGGGTGGTCGACCCCATCGACGGGACCAAGAACTTCGTCCGCAACGTACCGGTGTGGGCCACGCTGATCAGCTTGCTCGAGGACGGCGTCCCCGTCATCGGCGTCGTGAGTGCACCCGCCCTGAATCGGCGATGGTGGGCTGCAACAGGTTTGGGCGCACATACGTCCTTCGGGGACAGTGATGCGCGGGCGATCCAGGTATCCGCCGTCGATCGCAGCGAGTCAGCGAGCTTGAGCTTCTCGAGCCTCTCGGGGTGGAAGGACCGCGGAATTCGCGATCAGTTCGTCGAACTCACCGACCACGTCTGGCGCGTGCGCGGTTACGGGGACTTCTTCTCCTACTGCCTCGTGGCCGAAGGCGCCGTCGACATTGCTGCCGAACCCGAGGTTTCCCTGTGGGATCTGGCAGCGCTCGACGTATTGGTCCGTGAGGCCGGCGGCGCGTTCACCGATCTGGACGGCGGCGCAGGTCCGCACGGCGGCAGCGCGGTCGCCACCAACGGACTGCTGCACGAAGACGTTCTGGCCCGCCTGCGGTAACACCCGAGTACCAGAACATCCCACCCGCCGCAAGGGTCCGAGGGAGGAGTTCCGACAGGCCCGTCGGCAGGATTCGGCACGACATCTCGGCCCGTTGACTGGAAGTAGTTGATCACGCACTACTTCCAGGAGAACGATGAACCGGATTTCCAGGCGCACGATTCTGTTCGGTCTGGCCGCAGCGCCCCTCGGGCTCGCGGTGGGCTGCGGCGCCGACCCGGCAGCGAAGAGCGCCACGTTGGCGGTGGCCGGAACTTCGCGTCCGCTACCGATTCCGCCCCTTGCCGAATCCACCGTCGACGACGCAGGTGTTCGCCACTTCACACTTCGTGCCGGTACCGGAACCACCGAGATCGTCGCGGGAAAACTCACCGACACTTGGGGTTTCAACGGATCCATTCTGGGGCCCACCGTCCGCGCCGAACGCGGAGAATCTGTCGCATTCACGATCGACAACACACTGGCAGAGCCCACGACCGTCCATTGGCACGGCATGCATCTGCCCGCCAGATACGACGGTGGCCCGCACCAGACCATCGAAGCCGGGGGACGCTGGGAACCGGCGTGGACGATCGGTCAGCCGGCGTCGACGCTCTGGTATCACCCACACCCGCACGGATCCACCGAACGGCACGTGCAGCGCGGTCTTGCCGGACTGTTCCTGATCGACGATGCCGACACGCGGGCGCTGGACATCCCCAAAACCTATGGTGTCGACGATGTTCCGCTGATAATCCAGGATCGTCGATTCTTCACCGACGGCAGCTTCGACGAATCAGATCCGACCGACATCGGCCTGCTCGGCGACACGATCGTCACCAACGGCATCTCCGACGCCTACCTCGACGTCACCACCGGAGTCGTCCGGTTGCGCATCCTGAACGGCTCTTCCGGCCGTCTCTACAACCTGGGGTTCCCCGACGACCGCACGTTCGATCTGATTGCCACCGACGGCGGACTGCTCGAATCACCGATTGCGATCAAGCGGATTCAGCTCAGCCCCGGCGAACGAGCCGAGATCGTGGTTCGCGTCGACCCCGGTGCGACGACCACACTGGTGTCGTTCCCGATCGAGGACGGCGGTGGCGTGAGTTCCTCCGACGCCGAGAACTTCGGCATGAACGACCGCTTCGACATCATCGAGCTGCGGGGGGTTGCCAGCCGTGCGTCACGGTCGACTCTCCCGGCGCAGTTGGCCGTACTGCCGCGTCTCGATCCGTCGAAGGCAAGCGTTTCCCGAACCTTCGATCTGCAGTGGTACATGATCAACGGGCAACGAATGGACATGAACCGCATCGACTTCGAGGCCGAGGTCGGCGCGATCGAGGTGTGGACGATCACCAACAAGGACAACTGGCCACACAATTTCCATGTCCACGACGTACAGTTCCAGATCCTCGACGTCGACGGTCGCACTCCCCCGCCGCACTTGCGCGGACTCAAGGACACCGTCTACACACCGCCGGGCAGCAGGGTTCGCGTCGCACTGCAGTGGACCGAGTACACCGATCCCACGTTCCCGTACATGTTCCACTGCCACCTGCTGATGCACGAGGACCAAGGGATGATGGGCCAATTCCTCGTCCTCGAACCGGGACAGAAGGCGGCTCCGATGCAGATGGACATGCCGATGGACATGCCGATGCCTGGTTCGCACTCCGGTCACTGAGAGTTCTGCAAGTGGTACACAGCGAGGCGAACCCGATTGTCGCAACCGGTCTTCGACATCAGGTTCGCCACGTGCGTCTTCACCGTGGTCACACCCAGATGCAGTGAGTCTGCGATCTCCTGATTGCTCTTCCCTTCTGCCACCAGTGCGAGGACCTGCGATTCGCGATCGGTCAGCGGAACCCTCGCTGTCACCGCAGTGTCTCCGATACCACCGATCACCGCTCGATCCACAACGCGGCGGAGAAGTTCCGGAGTGAACACCATCTCGCCCTCGGCGACCCGCCGAATGGCGCCGAGCAGCTCGGCGGGTTCGGTGTCCTTGACGAAGAACCCCGAAGCCCCCGCGGCGAGGGCGGGATACAGATGATCGTCGTCGTCGAAGGTGGTCAGCACGAGAATGCGTGCTCTTCGACCGGCCTTGACGATCTGCTGCGTGGCACCGATCCCGTCCAGCCCGGGCATTCTCAAGTCCATCAGAATCACGTCGGGATCCAATTCGGCAGCGAGTGCTACCGCCTCGACGCCGTTCGACGCCTCACCGGCCACGGTCATGTCCTCGGCTGCCGCGCACAGCATCCGCAAACCGGCGCGCACCAGTCGCTGGTCGTCGACGATCAGCACGCTGATCACGAGACACCGCCCGAGACAACCAGTGGAATACTCACGTGCACTTCCCATTTCCCGTCACTGTTCGTGCCGGCGGTCATCTCGCCGCCGACCAACTCCGCGCGCTCCTGCATTCCCACCAGGCCATGACCTGCATTCCGGGGCGATCCCTCGACGTCGTTGACAACCCTGACATGCACCCGGTTGTCATCGCGACCGACCGAGACCGATACCAGCCCCTTCTTGTCGCCATGCTTCATGACGTTGGTCAGTGATTCCTGAATCACCCGCAACAGCGTCAGCCTGCCGATCGCATCGAGATCGGCTGCGCCTGACTCGGCATTCCCCTGCGTGTCGAAGACCGACTGCACCTCGAAACCCGCCGCACGCACACGATCTATCGCCGCCCCGATTTCCGCGTCGACGGCATCCGGCTCGACCAGAGCGACCTCACCGAGCGAAGGATCACGAAGTGCGACCAGAAGCCGACGGATATCGGCCAACGCATCCGACGCCGTCGCACGCACATCCGCGAGGACCTCACGCACGGCCTCGTCCTGGGGCGCCAAGACATGTTGAGCCACGCCGATTCTCAGGACGATCGATGCCATGTGGTGTGCAACCAGGTCGTGCAGTTCGCGGGCGAGCGCACTGCGCTCCGCAGCGCGGGTCTGCGCAAGATTGTTCGCGGCCAATTCACGCTGCGAGCGCAGATACAGTCCGAGCAGCAGTGGCAACCCCACGTACGCAAGCACTTTCACAGCCGTGGTGACCGAGAAGAATGCTTCGTGAGATTCGAACCAGATCCCCGCGAGCACCGAACCGCACCATCCTGCTGCCGATACGGCAACCATTTCTCTGCGCTCGGCCCGCATCGTGACGTCGACGACGGCGACAGCTCCGAGATACGGAACAAGTTCGGACAGCCCCCAGGCGTCGGCGACGAACATCGGAACGGCGAGCGCCGAGATGGCCAGGGACGCGAAGACCGGCCATCGACGGCCGGCGACGAAGGCGAGCGCCGACAGCATCGACAGTATCCAGTAGGTGACGGGAACTCGATACTCCCCCGGATACGTGCTGGCGATCAACAGGCACGGGACCACCACCAACGGCGCGTAGCGCATATATCGCTGTATCCGATCTGGCACCTCTGTCCGGCTCACCCCTCGAGCCTATGACGCGCATCATTTCGCGGTTTCTCGACAACAGACCTTACTGATGAGTAAGATAAAAATCGTCCAACGCCCCAACACCGAGAAACAGCTGGTGATCATGACCAAGCAAGACAGTGTTGCCCCCGACAAGAGCGCTCAGCGCAGCGAATCGGGCGCGCAGCGCGGCGGCGCCAAGGGTGCGCCCCGCGACACGTCCGCCGTCGGCCTGAACCCGATCAAACGCGACGCCATGGGCGCAGCCATGCGTGTGCTTACCAAGATCACCGGTTCGGAACTGGCCGAGAAGTTCAATCTGCGTCAGACCATCGATCGCGTGACCTACGAGGGCACCAAGACGGGCTTCAAAACCCTGGGTGCCGCCACTCGAGGATTCCAGAAGGTCTCGGGCAACGGTGCACCCAAGCGCCTGCCCGACAACCCGAGCAAGAACGCCGACTACTTCGATCTCACCCCGGACGACGACCAGAAGATGATCGTCGAGACGGTGCGTGAGTTCGCGGCCGAAATCCTGCGTCCCGCGGCCTACGACGCCGACGGCGCAGCTCAGGCCCCCGCCGATCTCTCCAAGCGCGCGGCCGAGCTCGGTATCACGCTGATCAACGTTCCCGAAGAACTCGACGGAGCAGCCGCCGATCGCGGCGCAGTCACCAATTCTCTTGTTGCCGAGGCACTTGCGCACGGAGACATGGGACTTGCACTTCCGATCCTCGCACCGAGCGGTGTTGCAGTTGCACTGACGCAGTGGGGCACCGACGCGCAGCAGAAGACCTACCTTCCGGCCTTCACCGGCGAGCAGGTCCCCGGCGCAGCAGTGGTGGTCAACGAACCACGCGCACTGTTCGATCCGTTTGCCCTGCAGACCAAGGCAGTGCGCTCCCCCAGCGGCTACAAGCTCAACGGCGTCAAGAGCTTGGTGCCCGCTGCGGCTACGTCCGAACTCTTCGTCATCGCCGCGGAACTCGACGGCAAGCCGTCCTTCTTCATCGTCGAATCCGACACCAAGGGACTCGTCGTCGAAGCAGATCCCAGCATGGGTCTGCGCGCCGCCGGCCTGGGTCGCCTGATCCTCACCGACGTCGCTGTGTCGGAGTCCGCACTGCTCGGCGACGGTGACGGCGAGCAGCGTAAGGCCGAATACGCCGACGCGATTCGCCTGGCTCGCCTCGGTTGGGCGTCCATGGCCGTCGGCACCAGCCAGGCAGTTCTCGACTACGTGATTCCGTACGTCAACGAGCGCGAAGCGTTCGGCGAGCCGATCAGCCACCGCCAGGCGGTTGCCTTCATGGTCGCCAACATCGGCATCGAACTCGACGGACTGCGTCTGGTCACGCTTCGCGGCGCTTCACGCGCCGAGCAGGGCTTGTCCTTCGCTCGCGAATCCGCTCTGGCCCGGAAGCTGGCTTCCGAGAAGGGCATGCAGATCGGCCTCGACGGTGTGCAACTCCTCGGTGGACACGGGTTCACCAAGGAACACCCGGTCGAGCGCTGGTACCGCGACCTCCGTGCCATCGGCGTTGCCGAGGGCATCGTCCTCATCTGACGCCGCTGAACTTCCAGGAGAACCACGATGATCAACCTCGAACTTCCCAAGAAGCTCAAAGCATCAGCGAACCAGGCACATCAGGTCGCGGCGCAGATCTTCCGACCCATTTCACGTAAGTACGATCTCGCTGAGCACGAGTATCCCGTCGAGCTCGACACCATGGCCGCCATGGTCGAAGGCCTCTCCGATTCCGGTGGAGACATCGGCGGCGCCAGCGGCGGACGGTCCGACGCGAGCGCCAAGGGCGGCAACGCCAACGGCGGCAACATGTCTGCGCTCCTCAACTCGCTCGAAACATCTTGGGGCGACGTCGGACTCATGCTCTCGATCCCCTACCAGGGGCTCGGCAACGCCGCGATTGCCGCAGTGTCCACCGACGAACAGCTCGAACGTTTCGGCAAGGTGTGGGCCTCGATGGCCATCACCGAACCGAGCTTCGGTTCCGATTCGGCCGCAGTGACCACCACCGCCGTTCTCGACGGCGACGAGTGGGTTCTCAACGGCGAGAAGATCTTCGTCACCGCCGGTGAGCGTTCGACGCACATCGTCGTGTGGGCGTCGGTCGACAAGTCGAAGGGCCGAGCGGCCATCAAGTCGTTCGTCGTTCCGCGTGACGCACCGGGCCTGAGCGTTGCTCGCCTCGAGCACAAGCTGGGCATCAAGGCCTCCGACACCGCAGTACTCCTGCTCCAGGATTGCCGCATTCCCGCGGACAACATCCTCGGCAGCCCGGAGGTCAACGTCGAGCAGGGCTTTGCCGGCGTCATGCAGACGTTCGACAACACCCGGCCCCTCGTTGCAGCCATGGCCGTCGGCGTCGGACGCGCGGCTCTCGAAGAACTGCGCGGCATCCTGACCGAAGCCGGTGTCGAGATCTCCTACGACACACCGGTCTACAACCAGCATGCAGCTGCAGCCGAGTTCATCCGTTTGGAAGCCGACTGGGAGGCCGCGTACCTGCTGTCTCTGCGCGCGGCGTGGATGGCGGACAACAAGAAGCCGAACTCGCTCGAAGCGTCCATGTCCAAGGCGAAGGCCGGCCGCACCGGCACCGACGTGACGCTCAAGGCAGTCGAGTTGGCCGGAACCTACGGCTACTCGCAGCGCCCGTTGCTCGAGAAGTGGGGCCGCGACTCGAAGATTCTCGACATCTTCGAGGGCACCCAGCAGATCCAGCAGCTGATCGTCGCACGCCGCCTGCTCGGAAAGTCGTCCGCCGAACTGAAGTGACGGTCGCACTGAAGTGACGGTCGCACAGACCCGATCCCGAAACACTCCGCCCCGCCACCTTTCGAGGTGGCGGGGCGGACTGCTCGGTCGCCATCGTGAAACTTCACCACCGAAACCTGATTGCCCATTAGTGTGTAATCAGTCCTACAACGACGCTCGGAAGAGGTTCACGTATGCCCGGATTGGTCACCAAGGTCACTGACACCATCGGCGCGGCGGGGGTCATGTTCCGAGCCGGACTCGTCCCGTTCCCTCGCCTTGATCGCGGTCTCAAATCCATTGCAGCCGTGGACAAGTACGGACCCTTTGCCGGGCCGGTCCATGCACACGCCGAGAACGGCTACGACGCGGTGGCGATCATCGACGAGCGCGGACCCATCACCTATGCCGAGCTCGAGCGTCAGAGCAACGCGTTGGTCCGGGCGTGGCAGGCCGACGGCATCACGTCCGACTCGGTCATGGGTGCGATGTGCCGTAACCATCGAGGCTTGGTCCTGACCATGCTGGCGGCAGCGAAGAACGGAACAAAGCTCGTTCTCATGAACACGGGCTTCGCACGGCCCCAACTCGTGGACGTCGCCGCGCGTGAGAAGGTGGTCGCCTTTGTCTACGACGACGAGTTCGCGGACATCGCCGATGCCTTGCCGGACGACGTCGTCGTCTATCGTTCCTGGCCAGAGGGCACGGCCGCGGACGGTTCCACGGCAACTACTCTCGACGAGGCCATCGCCGGACGCACCACGTCGTCGGTGCCGGCACCCGAGAAGAACGGTGGCTTCGTCCTCCTCACCAGCGGCACAACGGGAACTCCCAAAGGCGCGCCGCGTGGCCACACCTCCCCTCTCGCGTCGGCACAGTTCCTCGACCGCGTGCCGTTGCGCCGCGGACAGACCATGATGATGGCGGCCCCCGCCTTCCACGGAACCGGCGTCTCGCAGTTCGCTCTCGCGTTGGCGCTCGGCCAGACCGTCGTCATGCATCGAAAGTTCGACCCGGAGAACACGATCAAACTTGTCGCACAATACAAGTGCGACAGTCTGGTCGTGGTCCCGACGATGCTCACTCGGATCATCGACCTCGGTCCCGACGTGCTGTCCAAGTACGACACGTCGAACCTGAAGATCATCTTCTCGGCAGGTTCGTCACTCTCACCCGATCTGTGCAAGCGAGTCACGGCCTCGTTCGGCTACGTCCTCTACAACCTGTACGGATCCACCGAGGTCGCGGTGGCGACAGTCGCGACTCCCGAGGATCTGACCATTGCGCCGGGAACCGCGGGCCGCGCGCCGGTGACCTGTCACGTCGAACTGTTCGACGAGAACAACAAGAAGATCACCACCCCACACACGATCGGCAGAATCTTCGTCGCCAGCGGGCTGAGCTTCGAGGGATACACCGACGGGCGTGACAAGGAACGTATCGACGGACTTCTCTCGACCGGCGACGTCGGACACTTCGACGCCAACGGCCTCCTCTTCGTCGACGGCCGCGACGACGACATGATCGTCTCCGGTGGCGAGAACGTCTACCCGCTCGAAGTCGAGAACCTGCTCGCCGATCGAGAGGACGTCTTGGAAGCGGCAGTCATCGGAGTCGAGGACGCCGACTTCGGGCACCGCCTGCGAGCGTTTGTCGTCGTCGCCCACGGCGCCGACCAGAACTCCGATGAGCTGAAGGATCACGTCCGGTCGAATCTCGCGCGCTACAAGGTTCCCCGCGAGATCGTCTTCATCGACGAACTTCCCCGCAACGCCACCGGAAAGCTGTTGCGCCGCGTCCTGATCGAGATGGAGATCAGCGAAGACTGAGCACAGTCACAAAGCGCTGAGCGTCCGGATCAGTTCCGCCTCGTCGACGCGAGTTGAGTGCCCGTCGCGGAGCACGACCTCGCCCGCAACCAACACCGTGTCCACGATCTGACGACTGCCCGTCGTGAGAATGGACGCGCCCGGATCTCGCACCGGGAGGCAACCGAAGTCGCGTTCGAACCGAATCATGGTGAGGTCGGCGGGATCGCCCACGGAGATCCCGCCAGACCTGGCCGGCAGACCGAGTGCTGCGTTTGCACCGCCGGATGCGATGTCGATCATGGCTTCGAAGCCGAGCAGGTCGGCGCGGCCGCGCGCGGCTCGCTGCACGTAGGCGCCGGTGCGCAGCGTCTCGAGCATGTCCTGAGTGTCGTTGCTGGCTGCGCCGTCCACACCCAACCCCACCGCGATCCCCGCGTCGACGAAACTCGGGACGGGCGCGATTCCGCTACCGAGGCGCATGTTGCTGACGGGGTTGTACGACACTCCGACGCCGCGTTCCGCCAGCACCTTCTGACCACGGTCGTCGAGTTCCACGCAGTGGACCGCCAGCACCCGGTCCCACAAGAACCCATGGGAATCGAGGTAGTCGACCGCGTTCATGCCCACGTGTTCGGTACACATCGTGTTGTCGGTCTGCGTCTCGAGCAGGTGAATCGAGACCGTCAGGTCGCGAGCCTGCGCGAACTCACGCACTTCCGACATCCCGTCCGGGGTCAGCGAGCGCGGGTTCGGTACCGCGACTGCCACGTCAATGCGGGAACCGGCGACGTCCCGCATCATCTGATCCGTATGTGCGAGAACATCTCCGAGTGGTTGCATGAGCCGCGGATCGAAGCCCCACTTCCTCGTCTTGTCCGCCCGGTCTGCGGTTCCGCGTCCCAGCACGGCACGAATCCCGGTGTCGTGCAACGCCCGGATCACGGCATCGTGAACCTCGCTGGACGGGTGCGGCCACATGTGTTCGACCAGGGTCGTCGTACCGCTGCGCAATGCCTCCAGCGAGGCTGCGACAGTGGCCGTGTATGCGCGCTCGGGAGTGATCTGAACCGACTCTTCTGCGACCGCGAGTAGCCATTCGAGAAGCGGTGTCCCTTCGGCGATCCCCCGCATCAGTGACTGCTGAAGGTGCGTATGGGTGTTGACGAACCCAGGGATCAGATACGCCCCCGATCCGTCCACACTTCCAGGTGTGGCGGTGCCGGTCGACTTCTCGATCGATTCAACCACCCCATTCGAGACGACGACGTCGCGGCCGGTCAGCCATTGCCCGCCGCTGTACAACGTCACGTCCCGGATGATCGCGTCGGTCATGTTCTTGGGCGCGGTAGTCATCGCCAGTTCTCCTGAAAGTGTGTGACGGAACGGATACGGATCAACGCGCGAAGTTCGCGCGTACTCGCTGGTCGATGTAGTCCTCGGCGGTGATCGGCGGGTACTTGCCCGCCGGCCCCTCGATGGTCACGTCGCGGTTCGCCTGAGCGAAGAACGCGAGGCTGTAGCGGGCTCCCCGATAGTCGGTGACTCCGGGACTCTTGACCCGGTGGAAGTTCGACGGCAGGACATCATCACTCCATCTCATCAGCATGTCGCCGATGTTGCAGGTGATCGCTTCCTCGGCCGGCACCACCGACGTCCATTCCTGGGTGTCCATCTCCTTGCCCGGGCACAGTTGCAACCCGCCCTGACCGTCACGCTGGAAAAGCAATGTCAGGCAATCGAAATCGGTGTGCGCTCCGGCACGCCACATCCCTTCGACATCTGCGTCGGGGGCAAGGGGGAAGTAGTGGAGTAGTCGCAGTGTGCTCTGGTAGGTGGCCACCGACGGGTCATGTGCCCTGGTGAAGAAGTCTCGTTCGAAGCCCAGCTTCTCGGCGAAGCACGACAACAGCTCCATCGCAATGCCCCAGCACTTGGCTTCGAAGTCCAGGATCGTTTCGCGGAATCCACCCAATTCGTCTGCAGTGGGCCACAGATCACCCATATGCGGGCGGGTCACCTGGTAGGACTCTTTCTGATCAGGTGTTCCGATGGACGGACGCACCTGCGTCATGCTCTCCCAGCCGGAGTTGAAACCCTTCTTGAGCGGATACTGCGCTTTGACCTCACTGGGCAGTGCAAAGAATCGCTCGGCCGCCGCGAAAGCCTCGCGGACCTGGTCCAGATCGATTCCGTGATTGACGATTTGGAAGAATCCGATGTCGGTCGCTGCCGACCACAACTCCTCGGCGATCTCGCTGCGCCGGTTCTCGAAATCCGAGAGATCGATTCTTCGGACCTCGCGGTCGGTGGTCTCCGTGCCCAGGCCACCCATGCGGGTCTCGCGGTTGAGTTCTGTCATGTCGTACGTCATTTGCTGTGAGCTCCTTCAGCGGATTCCGATGGACCGATCGGTGAACTTGTCGGTGTAGATCTCTTCTGCAGTCAATGACTGCGGTATCGCCGCACCCCCGGCGTTCAGGATGGGCTTCAGTTCTTCGACGGTGTGAGCGACTCGCGTCATGTCGAACGTGCCGACGGATCCGTCTGCCTCGTTCGCGATCAGGCCTTTCTCTTTCAGGAGCTGGGCACTGAATGCTGCTTCACCCTCGGTGTAGGGAGAGAACGACACGTCCTGCGAGACGACGTCGACAATGGCAGCATTCGCCGCATCCGGCGCAGTGATGTAGTCCGCGGTGGCCTGCTGAATGATCGGAACCAGCTTGCTCAAACACGGCGAGAGTGTGTCGACCTTGTCGGCACGAACCGAAACATTGGACGCGTAGATGTCGAAACCCGAATCTTTCAGCAGGTCATAGGAAACCGGCTTGTCCCACGCCGGCGTCTCCTTCTCGTACGTGTACGGTTCCGAATTCGCGAATCCTTGCTGAGCGATGGTCGGGTCACCGACAAATCGCGAGGGAGCTCCGTCGTAGCTCGTGTCGAGCTGAGACTGCTTCAGTAGTCCTTTCGCCACGAGCCACTGCGGAAAGAGTTGCTCCTTGGAAACGACGACACTCGCGTCGGACTTGCCGATATCGGCAACACTCGTCCAGTCCGGATGAGACTCTTCGTCCCACATGAGGATTGCCGGGCTGTATTTGAGCAATGGCGTGACGGCCACAACGGGCTGACTTGCCGCTGCCGCGATCACCTGATCCCCGTGCACCAAGCCGAGAGTGATGGAATCGTCGACGTACATCTGGGAGCTGACGGATTGGAACCCGATTGCCGGTCCCCCGGCCCGCAAGGTCAGGTCGACTCCGGTGTCCTTCCCTCCGGCGACAAGAGTCCCACTGACGGACTTGTCGTCGGTGTCGACCGAATAGCCGGGACCGAGCATCTCGAAGAGCGCTCCCATATCCGACTGTGGCTGCCATTGGAGTTGAACCACAACGTTTTCCGGACAGAGACCCGCAAGGTTCTGCGCCTCGGCAGCTGGTTCGAGAGATTCGGCTTTCGCCGTCTCAGCCTCACTGGAACTGCACGCAGTCAATCCGATGGCTGCACAGATGGCCAGTGCCGCGCCCGCCGCTCCCACACTTCTGCGATTGGAATGCACCTTGCGATTTGAATACACAGCGTCTCCTTCGTGAAAACAATTGGGATGTGGGCGAACCAAGAAGGGCGATCCGATGAGCACACTCTGCAGCACGTGGATTACATGCAATCGCCTCGTTGTTTCCATCAGGTAACGCGCGCCAGGATTCTCGCTTCACCTGCAATGTCACCTCACATTTACATTCAGCAATCTAGGCGACATACATGCAATTCAAGATAGTTCCTACATATTGAAGAACTTTTGCATGCATTACCGAACCGGAGGCTCAGATGGAACTCGCGAACACGATGCAGGATGCCGACGCTCGCAAGCTCACCGCGCCGATGCAGATGGTCTTTTCCGATGTCGTCAAGAAGTTCGATACCGGCACTGTCGCGCTGGACGGCATCGATCTGGACGTGGAGCGAGGAGACTTCGTCGCCGTGGTCGGACCCTCCGGCTGTGGCAAGTCGACTTTGTTGCGCATGGCGGCCGGCCTCGAGCGACCGACCAGTGGTGCGGTTGCCCTCGACACCGAATCAGTTGGCTTCATCTTCCAGGAGCCGACTCTCCTCCCCTGGCGAACCGTGCAGGCCAACGTCGAATTATCGGCCGAACTCGGTGGCGGCGACAAAGCAGCGCGAAAGTTGCGCGCCGACGAGGCAATCCGCGCAGTCGGCCTTGCGGACTTTGCGAAACAACTGCCCAATGCACTGTCAGGCGGAATGAAGATGCGTGTCTCGTTGGCGCGTGCGCTCACCCTCGCACCTGCTGTGATGCTGCTCGACGAACCTTTTGGTGCGCTCGACGAGATGACACGACTGGAGATGCAGGTAGAGCTCCAAAGGCTCTACACCGACAAAGGGTTCACCTCGATGTTCATCACGCACTCGGTATCCGAGGCCGTGTACCTCGCGAACAAGGTGGTCGTCATGACCGCCAGGCCTGGACGAATACATTCGGTCGTGGACATCGATTTCCCGTACCCGCGTAGCCCGGAACTGCGCTACGACGCCCGATACACCGAACACGTCGCCGAGATCTCGGCCAGCCTCCATGGGAGCTCACGATGACCGAAGTCCTTGCAGTACAACAGGGCACCACTGTACGCAATACCGCCGTTCGTACTGATTCTGCGACCACGGCGCAAGCACAGGCACAGTCCGGACGGCCCTCTCGAATGAGAGCGCTCGGCACCTTCCTGCTCTATCCGCTGCTCTCACTTGCCGGCGCGGTCGCAGCGTGGTCGATCGTCAGCTACCTCGTTCTCTCCCCGGAACGTCGATTTCTCCTTCCGCCGCCGAGTCAAGTACTGACGAAGTCGCTACTCGACTGGAAACACCTCTCTCCCATGCTCGAAGCCCTCGCAGTGACGGCACAGGTTGCGCTGGTCGGCTTCGTCGTCGCGGTGGCAGTCGGCGTCGGAACCGGCGTGCTGATGAGCCAGGGCCAAGTGGATCGAGCGGATCGTCTATCCATATGCCGTTGTGCTGCAGGTCATTCCCATCCTCGCCATCGTCCCCCTCATCGGGCTCTGGTTCGGCTACGGCATGACCGCGCGCACCCTGGTGTGCGTTCTCATCGCAGCCTTCCCGATCATCACCAACACACACTTCGGGTTGCAATCGGTCGATCGCGGACTGCACGAACTCTTCACCCTCGGCCGCACCTCGCGTTGGGATCGACTGGTGAAACTCGAACTGCGAGCGGCAATGCCGGCCATTCTCACCGGCATCCGCACCGCCTCCGGCCTTGTTGTCGTCGGTGCCATCATCGGCGACATGTTCTTCGCCAAAGGACAACCCGGGATCGGGACCCTGCTCGACGTCTACCGAAGCCGCCTTCAGTCCGAGGATCTGATCGCCGCGATCGTGATCGCGTCGGTGTTCGGCGTCCTCGTCTTCTCTGCCTTTGGATTCCTCTCACGTGTGCTCGTCGGTAAGTGGCACACGTCCGGCCGCAAGGACCTTAAATGACCCACGAAATTCCCGCCTTCGAAATCCCTACGATCGATATCAGCCCGTACCTCACCGGCGAGGCATCGGCTGCAAACGCCACCAACAGCACTGCCTGTGCGGAAGTGGCAGCTCAACTCGATCGCGCGTGCCGGGAGGTCGGATTCATACAGATTGTCGGACACAGCATTCCACGATCGGCGACCGACGGACTGGCCGACGCTCTCGACGAGTTCTTTGCTCTCCCACTGACGGTGAAGAACAACTATCGCCGTCCCTCGTCCGAGAACCGTGGCTACTCTCCACCGAAGTCGGAATCACTCAGCATGAGCCTGGGCGTCGCCGCTGCGAACCAGATGAACGATTTCTACGAAGCAATAGTCGTGGGCACAGAGGTGAGCGACTATCCGGGCGTCGACCTACCCGAGTCCAGCTACGCCGCCAACACTTGGCCTGAGGCCGCGCCCGGATTCCGACCGGCAATCGAAGAGTATTTCCGTCATGCCCAGGGCTTGGCACGAATCCTGATGTGCGCCTTTACCGACGCCCTCGGATTGCAGCCCGAGTACTTCGATTCGATGCTCGACCATTCGATCGACGCGATGAAGATGAACAACTACGCACTGCCTGAGGGCGAGATCCGCATCTCCGGCGACATGACGGGAATGGGCGCTCACACCGACTTCGGAATCTTGACCATCCTGTGGGCAGATCAAGTTCCGGGCCTTCAAGTTCTGAGTGCCGATGGCGTATGGCACGACGTCCAACCTGCCGACGGCGCACTCTTGATCAACCTCGGCGACGCAATGGCACGCTGGACGAACGACCGATGGCGCTCGACAGTGCACCGCGTCGACCCACCTATCGTCGATGGTCAGATCATCCGACGTCGCTCTGCCGCATTCTTTTTCGACGGAAACTACGACGCCGTCATCGAAGCACTGCCAGGGACTCTCGAACCGGGCGAGGTGGGATACCCGCCGATCACGATCGCCGAGAACATCGCGGCCAAAGTGGCCGGACTGAAAGGCGCGACGGCGCCCGAGGTCGACAGTCGCAGCGCTGACCGGGTGCGCGCCGCCGGATAGCGCTCCCGGGTACCGTCGATATCGTGCAGGATCGAAGTGAGGACAAGATGACCACCACCGAACGAGCTTTGCTCACCGAGTCCGTGCACGAGACGCTTCGAGAACTGATCTTTTCGGGAGAGCTGGCGCCGGGGACACCACTGAGTGTTCCCGCGCTGGCGAGCAAGCTCAATGTCAGTCGAACGCCGGTCCGCGAGGCCGTGCAGCAGTTGATCTACGAGGGCATCGCGGTCCACACCCGAAATGCTGGTGCAAAAGTCGATTCGCTTGACGCAGAGTCTCTGCGCGCGGTCTTCGAGGTGCGTGAGGTACTCGACGGTCTCGCGGCGTTCAACGCGACGGCCAATGCCACGCATGAAACCGTGTCACAGCTGAACAAGATGGTGCAGGTGCAACGCGAACTTCTCGAGAGCCCGCCGGATCAGCGTCGCGATTCGACGCTGGACCTCGAGTTCCACACCTTGATTCGTGAGACTGCATGCAATCACCCGCTCAGTGAAGCCCTACATCGTCTCGACGGACAGTCACATCTCTACCGTTCGGACATGTGGAGCCTCGAGCTCAATCGGCGGATCGCCGTCACCGAGCACGCTCGTATAGTCGCGGCAATCGAATCGGGTGACGCCTTGGGAGCGAGAACTGCCGCGAGCGCGCATGTGGCCGGTCTACTCGTCCGAACAACCCGGACCTGAAGCTTTACCGAAATGACGGGAACAACGTGTCAGGCCAGGTGATGTCGCCGTCGTTCTCGTCCACGAACGTACCGACACAGTCGCGCCCCAAAGCGCTGATCGCTCCCGAGATGACCTCTGGATGCTCGAGCTCGGTGAGATGGTCTGCTCCGGTTCCGACCCCGGGAACGCCATCGACGTACACCCGGCACTGGCCCCCGTCCAACCGACCGTCCGCCCACTCGCCCGAGCTCTGCACCACCGAATAGTAGGCAGATCCAGGAGTGTCCTCACCGGCATTGAGCTTGGCGAGAACTTCGGAGAACATGCAGGTGTCGTAACCGTCGGCAGGGCCTTGTACGCAGCCACCGGGGCTACCGTACTGCGGAGCACCGATGGCGACGAATGAATCCACTACTTCGGAGCCACCGAGGAACTTCGCGTAGTACCGGGAGCTCAGTCCACCCGCACTGTGCGCGATCACCCCGACGGAGTCAGCGCCGGCAGCGTAGGAGCGAATCGAATCGGCAATCAGCTCGGCGTCGGCCGCAATCATCTTGCCGGGTGCGTCGACGAAGTGTGTCTCGTAGCCCGCAGCGCTCAGTGCCTCGTCGAGGGCGCGGTAGGTCGCCTGGTTCGTTTCTCCCGAGTTGTAGAGCTGCTGCCCTGGAACGATGAAGACCACGCGCTTCGCATCTGTGATCCGCCCACCGGCGGCAGCGCTTCCTGCCGAGAACGCCAGAGCGGTGGTCACCAGCGAAGTAGTCACCGCCATCGCCAAAAGAATCTTCGAGAGTCGCACGTCGCCACCCTACGACGGCTGCGCACAAAAAGGACCGCCGCACTGGAATCCAGTGCGGCGGTCCTTTTCTAGTAGCGGGGACAGGATTTGAACCTGCGACCTCTGGGTTATGAGCCCAGCGAGCTACCGAGCTGCTCCACCCCGCGATGCATTGACAAAGTTACACGAGCAGATGAACGGAACGCAAATCGCCTGCGCTGGAGCGAAATACACGCCTGAAAGTCGAAGAATCGGGTGACTGGGTTCACAAAATGCCCGTGAGCATCAACACATAACAAGCATGTAACGAACGTACCTCGAAACGGCATCGGAAAGGCTCTACCAGCACAAACGCCGAAAATCCTGGATGGGAGAAGACCAGGTGGTCCGGAAAATCGCGAATCGACCCTCGTTCAGCGCTCCCGTACGGTCGGTCCCGGCCCGAATCAACCGGGCGAACGCCGACCCGCCGCTGCTCCACTCTGCCCCGCGGGATCGGAACCCCCGAAACCTTCGAGGGGCAGAGACACGGAGAGACAAGCGCCCGGGAAAGTCAGCATCATCGCCGACCCGCAGGCCCGCCGATGTCAGCAAGCGCGGAGAGGATTTACCCCGACATGACGTACACCAGCATCAGCAAGCGTGCATTCGGCACATTGGCAGTAGCCGGCGCACTTGTCGCAGTGCCCCTCACCATGAGCACCGGCACCGCTTCCGCAGCCACCCACAACTGGGACGGCGTCGCACAGTGCGAGAGCGGTGGCGACTGGAACATCAACACCGGAAACGGCTACTACGGCGGCCTGCAGTTCTCGCAGAGCACCTGGACCGCCAACGGTGGCACCGGCTCGCCCGCCAACGCTTCCAAGGAAGAGCAGATCCGCGTCGCCGAGAACACCCTGCAGAGCCAGGGCCCCGGCGCATGGCCCGTCTGCGGCCAGCGTCTGACCGTCGCAAGCGAGCCGGCAGTCGAAGAGGCTCCCGCCGCAGCACCGGCTCCCGTCGCCGAGGCACCCGCAGTTGCTCCCGCCGTCGAAATCCCGGCCGAGCTCAAGCCCGCCGCACAGCAGGCTTACGACACCGCTCGTGACCTCGCCGGCCAGTACGGATTCGCCGCACAGTTCCAGCAGCTCTCCGACGCCAACGCACCGATCGTTGCAGCACTGCGCTGATTCAGCTCATACAGCTTCACTGAGCACACAAGAAGGCCCACCATCCGATCGGATGGTGGGCCTTCTGCTATTCATGAACTGACGCCGCTTACCTCGGCAGCGCCTGGTACGCGTCAACAGCCTTCTGCAGGCGGTCGAGCGCAGCACCGTAGCTGGTGAAGTCACCGCTCTGTTGCGCCGACTTCAATGCCGCCATTGCCGAATTGACCTCGGCCAGCGCCTTCGTGACGTCATCCGAGGAAGCCGGCGGGGCCGGTGCCGTCGGAGTAGTCGGCGTTTCCGGTTGCGCTCCGGTATCCGGATCGGGTGCCGGCTGGGTGACAGTCGCTGCCGAACCTGCGCCCGGCCAAATCTGACTGATCGCCTCGGAGACGGTCGGTGCATAACCGATCCGAATGCCGTTGGTGTCGCTGAAGCTCACCAGCACACGCGCCAACTGAGGGAACGCGTTCTGCGAGTTTCGCTGCGAGTACAAAGGTTCGACGTAGAGGATTCCGCCCTCGGCAATCGGCAGAGTCAGCAGGTTTCCGTACTGAATCTTGTTCGACTGCTTGAGCAGTGACACTTCCGAAGCAACACGCGAATCCGACGTCATCGCAGACTGAGCCTGCTGTGGACCCTGAGTCTGCGTATCGGTCGGCAGCTGCAGCACTGTGAACTTGCCGTAGTTCTCCTTGTCGTTCGCCACCGAGATGTAGGCCGACAGCAACTCACGACTGAACCCGACCATCGGACTGGTCAGACGGAAATCCGCCTTCGCGGTGTCCTTGTCGCCCACCAGCACGTAGTACGGCGGCTGGTTGGCCGACGTGTCGATCGTCGGATCGCTCGGAACCGACCAGAACGCGTTGTTGGTGAAGAACTCACTCGGATCGTCGACGTGGTACTTCGCCAGCATCTCTCGCTGAACCTTGAACATGTCTTCCGGGTAGCGGAAGTGTGCCTGCAGGTCGTCCGAGATTTCGCTCTTCGGCTTCACCGTGTTCGGGAAGACTCCCATCCACGCCTTCAGAACCGGATCCTGCTCGTCGACCTGGTACAGCGTGACCGTGCCGTCGTAGGCGTCGACCGTGGCCTTCACGGAGTTGCGGATGTAGGAGAACTCCTGGCGCGGAATGAGGCGCCCGGTCGTCTGGTCGATACTGTCCTCGACCAACCCGTCGAGCGAACTGCGCTGCGCGTACGGGTAGTCCTGGGCGGTGGTGTAGCCGTCGATGATCCACTGCATCTTGCCGTCGACCACTGCCGGGTAGGCAGCGCCGTCGGTCGTCAGCCAAGGCGCGACCTCCTCGACCCTTTCCTTCGGATCACGCTTGAAGATGATCTTCGAGTTCGAGCCGATTGCACTCGAGAACAAGATGTTGCGCTCGGTGTACTTCGCCGCGAATGCAAGACGGTTGAACCAGTTGCCGATCGAGACACCACCCGAACCGGTGTAGGTGTACTTCGAGGTGTCGGTGTCGTACTCACGAGGTCCCTCGCCGTCGACGGAACCGACGATCGAGTAATCGGCGTCCGACTGGCTGATCACCTCGCCGTAGTACGACCGAGGATTGTCCACCTTGAGGTTCTCGTTCTCGGGCGTGGTCGTCAGGTCGCTGACCGAGTAGATCGGGTAACCACCGGTGTTGTTCTGACTGTCGCCCTGCACGGCCGTGACTTCGTTCGCCTGGGCCGCAACGAAACCGTTGCCGTGCGTGTAGACCGTGTGCTTGTTGATCCAGTCCGTCTGGTTCCCGGAAAGGTTGTTCGGCGACAGCTCACGCGCTGCGACAACGAAGTCGCGCAGCTGGCCGTCCTGTTCGTAGCGGTCGACGTTGAGCGTCTGCGGGAACCCGTAGAAGTTCTTGAGCTGACGCTGAGCGGTGAACGTCGGCGACAGGATCGTCGGATCCAGCAGTCGGGTATTCGCGATCGTGGTCCGGTCGGCCGGAACGTCCTGGGGCTGCTTGGTGCCAACTCCCGGATAGTCGACGTAGTCGACGTTTTCTTCCGTGATCCCGTACGCCTGACGGGTCGCTTCGATGTTTCGTTCGATGTACGTGCTCTCCTTCTGCGCCGCATTGGGCTTGACGGAGAACTGCTCGACGATCATCGGGTAGACCGCACCGACGAGCACCGACGAAAGAACCAGTAGAGCGACTGCCATGGCCGGTATCCGAAGATCCCGCGTGAAGATCGAGGCGAAGAACGCCAAGGCGCAGATGACCGCAATGGACAACAGAATCAGCTTCGCCGGCAGAACCGCATTGATGTCGGTGAAGCCCGGACCGGTGAACGTCGGTTCCTTACGACTACTCGACATCAACGAGTACCGATCGAACCAGTACGCCACCGCCTTGAGGAGCACGAAGGTGCCGGCGATGACAGCCAGTTGAACACGTGCGGCAGTCGTGAATGTGCCAGCGCGCCCGGCCAACTTGATCCCACCGAAAACGTAGTGGGTAACCAGGTTTGCCACGAAGGCAAGCAGAATCGAGACGAACAACCAGTTCAGAACGAAGCGGTAGAACGGCAGATCGAACGTGTAGAAGCCGACGTCCAAGTTGAACTGAGGATCGGTGATGCCGAACGGCTGACCGTTGAGGAACAACTGGATCGTGACCCAGTTGGCCTGCGCGATGAGACCGGAGAGAATGCCGATCGCGACCGGAATGATCACGCCGAACAGACGAAGTCGCGACATGACGGTCGTGCGGTAGCGCGCGATCGGATCATTGGGTCCGGAGACCGGAACGAACACCGGACGTGCGCGGTACGCGAGAACCATCGCGAGCCACACGATGGCTCCGACGACAATTCCGACCACGAGGAAGAGCACGAATCGCGTCAGCAGAACCTTGGTGAAGACACCGCGGTAGCCGACTTCTCCGAACCACAACCAGTCCGTGTACATGCCGATCAGTCGCGGCCCCACGAGCAGCAAGGCCGCCACTACGACAGCCACCACCAACAAGATTCGACTGCGTCTGGACAGAGAGGGTAAACCTGCGGGGGGCCGCATGCCCACGTGCCACGCTCCAAGATTTGGCGACGCCGTGGCGTCGCAACCGATTGCATCGATCACTGCGGCCACGCCCGAGTGGACTTGGCCGTTTCCGACCACTCTACGTAACAACGGTCACGGGTTGACAACACGGAGAGCAGGGAGCCGGACAGAAGGTGGGAGGATGAACGTGTGAGTGAAGAGAATATGAGCAGATCACCGAGTGCCCTCGCCCGGTGCGTTCATGAAGTTGTCGACCACATCGACGCCGAAGGCTGGGATCAACCGCCGAAGCTGTACGCGTTGGTGCCTACCGAAATGCTCGCCGCGGCCGAACCCGGACTGCTCGACCAACTCGCCGAGGGCGCCGAATACACACCGATCGAACAGGAATCGCTTCCCGAGGACATCATCGGCGGTTCACGGGCACTCGACGAGTTCCTGGCAACGACGCATTGGCCCGAGTCGGTGCAGGGTTGCATCCTGGTTCAGGAGATCGTCGTCCTGCCGCCCGAGGCGGAATCGGATCTCGATCACGCCACGGCGCCGGTATTGACCGATCAACATGCTGCCGACGAGGTCGCGCGACTGACGGCCAACGCGCATCCCGATCGACGCGAGGCTCGACTGTTCGTCGGCGTGCTCCGTGACGGTCCTTCGCTGTCGCTTCTGCAGATGCGTCCCGACGAAGATGCGGATCCGTACGGCGACCTGGAACTGCTCACCTACGACGGTCTTGCACCTCACCTGGTTCACGCGTTGTACGCGACGCTCGACGAGGTCGAAGAAGACTGAAAGAAGAAGACTGACCGAGCCTGTCTTCGGCAAGGCAGGTTTCAGCAGCGGGGTGCGTCGCCGCCCGTGTTGAGGCTTTCGAGTGAGTCCACTGCGCCGGGCAGGTTGTCGACCTTGACGAGTCGAAGCCCGTCCGGCGCATTCTGTTTCGCCTCGTCACAGTTCTGGGCCGGCACGAGGAAGGTCTCAGCACCGGCTTCGGAGGCGGCGATCAACTTGTACCTGATACCGCCGATCGGACCGACCTCGCCGTCGGAGTCGATGGTGCCCGTTCCGGCCACGAACTTTCCGCCGTTGAGCTCCCCTGGAGTCAGCTTGTCCACCAAGGCCAGTGTGAACATCAGTCCGGCAGAAGGACCGCCGATGTCGGCAAGGTTGAACTGCACGGTGAAGGGAACGTCCGGGACCTCGTTGGGCGTGACGCCGAGGTAACCCGATTCGGGCTTGTTGGGCCGCGCCCCGACGGTGACCGGCACAACGGTCTCCACACCCTCGCGAAGGACGGTGACGTCGATCGCGGTGCCTGGCGCGATCGCACCGACCGTGTCCTGAACGCCGGTGATGGTGGTTACCGGAGTGTCGCCGATCTTGACCAGGACATCGCCTTCTTGCAGGGCACCCGCAGCGGGGCCGTCCGGGGTCACCTTCGAGACAGTGAGTGCCACCGGCTTGCCGAGAAAGTGCAGTGCAGCCAACTCGGCACTGTCCTCGGACTGCTGGAAGTCGGCGGTGTTGGCCTGCTGAATCTCTTCCTTCGACTTCTCAGGCGGATAGATCTCCGAGCGAGGGACGAGTCCGTTGCTGCCACTCGCCCACAGTCCGAACGCTTCGAAGACGTTGAGGCCGTCGCGAACCGACACCGTTGTCATGTTGAGGTTGCCGTCGGTGGGATCGACCTCGGTCCCCTGGATGTCGACGACGGGCTTACCGTCGACGTCGCCGAGGGTGTTGAAGGTGGGGCCAGGGCCGAGTGCGACATAAGGAACAGTGACCATTGTTCCGACGACTCCCAACACGACGATGGGTGCGAGTGCGGCCAAGAGCGTCACTATCCGTCGATTCACCTGATCCAGAGTAAAGCGCGAAGGCGCCGGAGCACCGATCGCACCGCCTGAGCGCCGTGCGTGTTCGCCGTCAGCGTGACTCGGAGGGCGACTCCGACCGCTCGAGCCTTGTACCGTTGAGGTATGAGCAATATGCCGTTCGGCTTCTCCAACTCCGACGACGATCCCGATCGCGACAAGAACGCGGCGGGTGGCAATCCGTTCGGGGGTGGTGACACGCCGTTCGGGTTCGGCGCGGGCGGTGAGGGATTCGATCCGGCTCAGCTCGGCCAGATGCTCACCCAGTTCGGTCAGATGCTGAGCGGGATGGGTTCGTCGATGGGCCAGGGCGGTACTTCCGGTCCGGTGAACTACGACATCGCCAAGAAGCTGGCACGCCAACAGATCGGATCGGTTACACCGATCACCGAGGGCAATGTCAAGGCGATCGCCGACGCCGCACATCTGGCCGAGATGTGGCTGGACGCCGCAACGACGCTTCCGGCCGGAGCGAGCCGCACTCTCGCCTGGACTCCGAACGACTGGCTCGACAACACGATCGACACGTGGAAGCGACTCTGTGATCCGGTGGCCGAGAAGGTGGCGGGCATGTGGGTCCAGGGACTTCCCGCCGAAGCACAGCAGATGGCGGGCCCGATGCTGGGCATGCTCGGCCAGATGGGTGGACTCGCGTTCGGCTCGCAATTGGGCCAGGCGCTCGGCCAACTGTCCACCGAGGTGCTCTCCTCCACCGACATCGGCTTGCCCCTCGGACCAGAGGGCACCGCGGCCCTTCTCCCCGCTGCGGTTCAGGCGTTCAGTGAGGGTCTCGAACAGCCGCATCAGGAAGTTCTGGTGTTCCTCGCCGCGCGGGAAGCAGCTCATCAGCGCCTTTACAGTCACGTTCCGTGGCTGCGACAGCGCGTTCTCGCCACAGTCGAGGAATACGCCCGCGGGATCACGATGGACTTCTCGGCGATGGAAGAATTTGCCAAGGACCTCGACCCGTCCGCTCTCACCGATCCGAGCAAGCTCGAAGCACTGATGCAGCAGGGCACGTTCGAGCCGCAGAACACCCCGGAGCAGAAAGCCGCTCTCGAACGGCTCGAGACTCTGCTCGCGCTGGTCGAGGGTTGGGTGGAGACGGTCGTCACCGCCGCACTCGGCGAGCGACTGCCTGGTGTTGCCGCGATGAGCGAGACGTTGCGGCGTCGCCGTGCCACCGGCGGCCCCGCCGAACAGACCTTTGCGACGCTGGTCGGACTCGAACTTCGTCCTCGCAAGGTCCGTGAAGCGGCCGGGTTGTGGCAGAAGCTCACCGCGGAAGCCGGTATGGACACTCGTGACGGCGTCTGGTCACATCCCGACCTCATGCCCGATTCGAGCGATCTCGACGCACCGGACGGATTTGTCGCCCGGGTCCTCGGCGGCGGCGAAGCCGGCAATTTCGACGACCCGATCGCCCAGCTCGAAGCCGTCGAGGCAAAAGAGCGTGCGGCCGAGGCAGCGATGGACAAGACCCGCGAGGACGACGAAGAGAAATAATTCCTTCTCGACACATTTTCGCAGTTCAGCCATGCTGACGTCCTGTGGATAACTGTCACTGACGCGGACTCGCCGACGGCCCGCCGTGCCAGCATCGAACGATGACCGGTGACACGCAAGACGACACCACACAGAACAGCACGTCACAGCGATCCGCGGGACCCCGATGGGACCCGCGGATCGCTGTTCTGTCGCGCCCGGACGGTCGGCTGCAGCTGGGATGGACACCCGGACGTGCCGTCCTGCTGACGCTGCCTGTCGGGGTCGATGCGCGCGCGGTGAAGTCGATCCTCCGCAAAATGGACGGCTCCAGATCCCGCGCGACCATCCTGTGGGAAGCATCGACGCGCGGGATTTCGACGTCGGTGACGGAGAAGTTGCTCGAGCAACTCACCGATTCCGGATTCGTCCACACTGCCGCCAGGAGGACCGTGTCCGTCCGGATCCACGGTGTCGGTCCAC
This sequence comes from Rhodococcus sp. 66b, assembly GCF_002076325.1. Classification (NCBI taxonomy): domain Bacteria; kingdom Bacillati; phylum Actinomycetota; class Actinomycetes; order Mycobacteriales; family Nocardiaceae; genus Rhodococcus; species Rhodococcus sp. 66b. The sequence continues at coordinate 374,433 of NZ_MUZB01000005.1, read as the reverse complement.
TCTCGGACGCCGTCGAGCGCGCCCTGGTCACCGGCGGGGTAAGCACGCGTCGCTCGCGCGGGTATCGCAACACCGACGTCGTGCGCACGTGGAACGAACAACTGGTGGTCCTGGCCGACGACGTTGTCACTGATCCTCGCCTGGTCAGCGATCTCGTTCGCTGCGGACTCCCCCACCTTTCAGTCCGCATCCGCGACGGCAACGGCGTGATCGGTCCTCTTGTCGTGCCGGGCCAGTCGAGTTGCCTGCGATGCGCCGACATCATCCGATCCGAACTCGACCCTCATTGGCTTCATCTGTCCGCGCAGCTACTCGGCAGCGCCGGCCACGCGGAATCGGCGATGATCCATGCAAGTGTCGCGCTGGCCCTGGCCGAGATCGACTCCGCATTATCCGAGACAGCGGCGACGCATGCGGCGAGTCTGTCGTCGACGCTCGAGATCGCGCTCCGTCCGTATCGGATCACAACCAGGCGCTGGCCTCGGCAAATATCTTGCAGTTGCCAATACCTGGCACCTGTTTCGGGCAAAGGACGCCCCAGTCAGACATGATGGTGTGGTGTCCGAGATCCCACGCAAGAGTTCTGCCCGTACTGCCAAACTCGCGAGCATCCCCCTGGGGATGGCCGGTCGCGCCGCCATGGGCTTCGGACGCAAGCTCGCCGGCGGCGACAAAGGCGAGATCGACGCGCAGTTGAGCGCGAAGGCCGCCGAGCAACTGTTCGCGGTGCTGGGCGAACTCAAGGGCGGCGCGATGAAGCTGGGCCAAGCGCTCAGCGTCATGGAGGCGGCGATTCCGGAGGAATTCGCGGAGCCGTACCGCGAGTCGCTGAACAAGCTCCAAGCCGCCGCCCCGCCGCTGCCGACCAAGCAAGTACACAAGATGCTCGATCAGCAACTCGGAACCAAATGGCGCGACCGATTCCAGTCGTTCGACGACGAACCGACCGCGTCGGCAAGCATCGGGCAGGTTCACCGTGCGGTCTGGGCGGACGGCCGCGACGTGGCCGTGAAAGTTCAGTACCCCGGCGCCGACGAAGCTCTACGCGCCGACCTCAAGACCTTGGGCAGATTTGCCGGTCTCTTCGGTTCGGTCATGCCCGGTGTCGATGTGCGCCCCGTGATCGAGGAGTTCACCGCGCGCACCGAGGAAGAACTCGACTATCGGATCGAGGCGAACAATCAGCGAGCTTTTGCAAAAGAATTCGACGGCGATCCCCAATTCGTGATCCCGCACGTCGTGGCGAGCGCGCCGAAAGTGGTCGTGACCGAATGGATGACGGCAACCCCGTTGACCAGAATCATCGAAAGTGGAACGCCGGAGCAGCGCAATGCTGCCGGTGCACTACTCGCCGAATTCCACTTCGCGTCTCCGGCCCGTGTCGGCTTGCTCCACTGCGACCCGCACCCCGGCAATTTCATGCTTCTCGCGGACGGCCGACTCGGCGTCATCGACTTCGGTGCGGCTGCGCCGTTCCCGAACGGACTGCCACGGGTTCTCGGCACGATGGTGCGCTTGGCTGTCGAGGAACAATTCGACGAATTGACGGAGTTGTTGCGCGCCAACGGTTTCGTGATTCCCGGACGCACGGTAACCGACAAGGAGATCGCGGATTACCTGCGACCCTTCACCGACCCGATCCAGACCGAGTCATTTCACTTCACTCGGTCGTGGCTGCAAAAGGCCGCCGGAACCGCCACTGACTTCAACAGTGCGCAGTTCCGAACGGCCCGTGCACTCAACCTTCCGGCCGAGTATTTGATGATCTTCCGAGTTCTTCTCGGTTCGGTCGGCATATGCGCCCAGTTGGACGCATATGCCCCGTACATGGAAATCCTGACTCGTTGGTTGCCAGGGTTCGCGGAGCCAGTTCTTGATGACACCGGCTCCGCCGACTAGAGCCCTCACGCGCACACGAGTTGCTTGCGTGGGCGCCCCCTCGGTCTCTTGCGCGCTATGACGGCCCCCTGATCGAGGATCTCGCCTCCCCACACCCCCCACGGCTCGGCGCGGTCGAGAGCCGCACTGAGACAACGGGAACGGATGGGGCACTGCGCGCACAGTGCCTTCGCCTGCTCGAGTTCGGCCGGAGCTTCGGCGAACCAGAGATCGGGGTTGGATGCCCGGCACGGCAGGTCGCGGCGGGTGGACGCGACCTCGATGAACGTGACTGCAGCCGAAGTGACGTCGGTGGAAGTTACTGCAGTGGTGGAGTTTTCGGATTCCACGCGGATTGTCTGGGCAGACAACTCGGTCTCCTAGTGCTCGGATGCGAAACTGTGTCGCACGATATGGGTTCGATGGGTGCGAACCTGAGCCGAGTCGGAAACCGGATGAAGAGGGGTATCCAACACAAAGGCCACGGTCCGCAGGGGCTGCGGGTCCGTGGCCGTAAGTGAACGGATGTGTCCTACCGAGAAATACCTCGATGGCTTAAGAACACGGACTCGACAGCTGCTTTCTTTGCTGCTGCTTGAGGGCGCAGGCGGAACGCATGCTGCGCCCATCCCGCTGCACGCGGCAGCATGGGGGCGGCAACAGCGAACTTTGCGCTTGCGCACGCTTCATACGAGATCAAGTTCGTCATTTATTTGCCACCTCCATTTCGTGTCGGTCCGGATAGTTTCTGCGCACAGGTTGCCCCGTAACACTGAAAACCAGAGTAGAGAATCCGTCGAATCTGCACAACCTATTTTTGACCTGCGGTTATGTAACTCACCGTTGTCGATTCGGATGCATTTCAGATATCGAGTGTTGCCGCACGCAGTTCGCCGCGAATGACAGCTAGTACGTCTTCCCCGAAGTTGTCGAGTTTCTTCGGCCCGATTCCAGGGATCGAAACCAGCCCACGATTGTCTTGTGGTCGTTGTTCGGCAATAGCCATCAGTGTGTTGTCACTGAAGACGACATAGGCCGGAACTTTGAGTTCTCGGGACTTGTCCAGACGCCAGGCCTTGAGGTGCTCGAGCAATTCCAGGTCGACATTGGACGGGCATTTTTCGCAGCGCCCGAGCATTGTCGCCGACGTCCCGATCAACGGTTTGCCGCAGACGCGGCAGCGCGGACGCTTCTTGTTCCCCGACGACGGCGCGGCAACGCGCGAAGCCGGTGAGTCCTCGGGGATGAGCCCGTTGAGGAACCTCGACCGGCGACGGGACTTGCGTCCCCCCTCATTGCGAGCCAATGCCCAAGACAGCTGCAGATGCTCGCGGGCGCGGGTAACACCCACGTACAGAAGCCGACGCTCCTCCTCCACCGCGACGTCGTCGGCGCCCGAATTGGCGTCGCCGAGAACGTGTTGGATCGGCAGGGTGCCGTCGTTGAGGCCGACCAGGAACACCGCATCCCATTCGAGCCCCTTGGCCGCGTGAAGCGAAGCCAACGTCACGCCCTGCACGGTCGGTGGGTGCCGCGCCTCGGCTCGGGCTGTTAGCTCCTGTAGAAGCCCGGTGAGCGACAGTTCGGGTTCGTGGACGAGTTGTTCTTCGGTCAGCGCCACGAGAGCCGAGAGCGACGCCCAGCGCTCGCGGGCCTGCGTGCCCGAAGGTTCTTCGTTGGTCAGACCGAGTGGCGCGAGTACAGCGCGAACCAGTGAAACCAGCGCTTCGCCGTTGTCTGCGCCTTCGGGAAGGTCGTCTCGTCCGGCGGCCTGACGCAGCGCCGCCACTGCCTGACGGACCTCGGTGCGGGTGAAGAAGCCCTCTCCACCACGCACCTGGAACGGAATGCCGAGCTTGGTGAGTGCCTGCTCGTGCGCCTCCGACTGAGCATTGATCCGATACAGAACAGCGATCTCGGCCGCTGGAGTGCCTGCCGCGATCAGCCGTTTGATCGCCCGCGCAACGCCGAGCGCTTCGGCAGGCTCGTCGTCGAACTCCATGAACTCCGGCTCAGGCCCCGGAGCGCGTTGCCCGATCAACTGAAGACGCGTCCCGGCGATCCGTCCGCGCGCTGCACCGATCACGCGGTTCGCCAACGACACGACCTCAGGGGTGGAGCGGTAGTCCCGTTCAAGCCGGACGACGGTCGCTTCGGGGAATTTCCGCGAGAAGTCCAACAGATAGTTCGGGGTGGCGCCGGTGAAGGAGTAGATGGTCTGATTCGCATCGCCCACCACGGTCAGGTCGTCGCGGTCGCCGAGCCAGGCGTCGAGCACACGCTGTTGCAGCGGGGTGACGTCCTGATACTCGTCGACCACGAAGCAGCGGTACCGCTCGCGGAACTCGTCGGCAACCGTCGAATGCTCTTCGAGCGCAGCCGCGGTGTGAAGTAGGAGATCGTCGAAATCGAGGAGCATTCCGTCCTGGCCACGTGCCTTCAGCTCTTCGTATGCCGCGTAGACCTGCGCAACCTTGGTGGCATCGACCGGCGCCTCGCGACGAATCTTGGCTATCGCGCGTGGGTAGTCCTCGGGCGCGATCAGTGAGGCCTTGGACCACTCGATTTCGCTGGCGAGGTCGCGCACGCTTTCCGTACTGGTGGACAACCCGACACGAGCGGCGGCACTGCTGACAACCGCGAACTTCCGATCGAGCAGACGCCACGGGGTGTCACCGATCACCTGCGGCCAGAAGTACTTGAGTTGACGAAGAGCGGCTGCGTGGAAGGTGCGAGCCTGTACCTGCGGCCCACTTCCACCAACCCCCAGCTCACGAAGCCGTCCACGCATTTCGCCGGCCGCTCGCGCTGTGAATGTCACGGCAAGCACCTGGCCGGCGGAGACATGACCGTCGGCAACCAGATGCGCGATCCGGCGGGTAATGGTGCGGGTTTTGCCTGTTCCAGCGCCCGCGAGGACACATACCGGGCCGCGTGGCGCGAGCACGGCGGCCGATTGTTCTGGATCCAGTCCGGTGTCCGCAGGCATGGGGACCATCATGGCAGGACGTTCCGACACGCCATTCGCCGCGCCCGACGGTATGTGGGCAAGAGAACACGGGCCGATACGGAACAACGCTCTCGGTCGTGGTGTTATATCGGCCGTGACTTCTACCGAAAATGCGCCTGCCCTGACCATCTACTCGACCACGTGGTGTGGCTACTGCCGCCGCCTCAAGACGCAGCTCAACGCGTCGGGGATCGAGTACACCGAGATCGACATCGAGAACGATCCGGCAGCAGCCGATTTCGTCGGCAGCGTCAACGGTGGAAATCACGTCGTTCCGACCGTGAAGTACGGCGACGGCAGCGTCGCGACCAACCCGTCGCTCAACCAGGTCAAGCAGGCCCTGGGTCTTTAGAGCCTTTCAGGCAGCTGTCTGACCCAGCACTTATTTGACCCAGCTCTCGAGCATTCCGCGAGCGATGGAGATCGAGCCGGGCAGCAGCAGTGGCGCGTCCGCTTCCGAACCCCAGTCGCCGAGTTCGAGAGCGGCACGCACCTCGTCCTTCGTGAACCAGGTGCCCTCGGCGATCTCGCCGTCCGCGAACAGAAGCGGAGCGGCGGGGTCGCCGATTGCGGCGAAGCCCAACATCACCGAGCGAGGGAACGGCCAAGGCTGGCTTCCGAGGTATCGAACGCTGTGCACGTCGATGCCGACTTCTTCCTTGATCTCGCGGACAACGCACGTTTCGAGCGACTCCCCGGCCTCGACGAATCCCGCGAGAATCGAGAAACGTCGCTGCGGCCAGGTCGGCTGACGAGCGAGTAGAACTCGATCGCCGCCGTCGTGCACCAGGCAGATGACCGCCGGATCCGTTCGGGGAAACTCCTCGTGGCCGGTGGACGTGGAAATGCGTGACCAGCCGGACATGGTGGGTTCACTCGGTGCGCCGTCGATAGCGCTGAATCCGGCACTGTCGTGCCAGTTGAGAATCGCGACGGCACCGGTCAACAAACCGGCGTCGGCGTCGTCGAGTGTTCCGCCGAGCATGCGCAACTCGGACAACGTGCCCGCCAGCAGCGACACCCGCACCGCCCAGACGTGGCGATTCTCCCGAATTCCCAGGAACACTGCACCGCGCACCGGTTCCGGACCCAGTTCGGTTGCCTCGGCGAAGACCAACTGACCTTCCGGCGAGACTTTGACCTGACCCCGTGAATTCACACGGAGGAGCAGCGCGTCCGCCCAACCCGTGGTCAGTGCGGCGGCATCCGACCGCAATTCCTCGGCGCGGCCGACGCTCGAGCGTGAGAGCAGCGGTGTTTCGGTCAGCTGGAAGTCGTTCACGCTCACGACATTACTGCGCGCACGAAGCTCGGCAGCACTCAGTTCGTGACGCGGCGGATGTAGAGCAGGCGATCGTTCTCCTCGACGGCGTCCACCTCGGGCGAACCGACGCGAACCAGACGGCCGTCGCGAACTACCCCGAGCACGATGTCGGAGAGATGACGCGGAGAGCCGCCGACCTCGTCACGTTCGACTGCGCGCTCGGCGATCGCGAATCCGGCTTCCGGGGTCAGAAGGTCTTCGATCATCTCCACGACAGTGGGCGTTGTGGTCGCGATGCCGAGGAGTCGACCTGCCGTCTCCGAGGACACGACCACCGAGTCTGCGCCGGACTGACGCAGAAGATGCGCGTTGTCGGCTTCACGGATGGCTGCGGCGATCTTGGCTTTCGGCGCGATTTCGCGGGCTGTCAGTGTCACGAGCACTGCGGTGTCGTCACGATTCGTGGCGACGATGATCGACGACGCATTCTGCGCACCTGCCAACCGAAGTACGTCCGATTTCGTCGCCGAACCGAACACCGTCACCAGGCCCTTGCTCGCCGCGGAGTCGAGGACTGTCTGATCGGTATCGACGACCACGATCTCCGACGCCGGTACACCGTCACCGAGCATTGCTTCGATTGCCGTCCGCCCCTTGGTCCCGTATCCGACGACGACGGTGTGATTACGCACGTGCTGCCTCCAACGCTGAATTTTGAACGCCTGACGCGAACTCTCGGTCAGAGCTGAAAGTGTGGTTCCGACCAACACGATCAAGAAGAAGATTCGAAGTGGCGTGATCAACAGGACGTTGACCAGGCGCGCCGACGGAGTGAACGGAGTGATATCGCCGTAGCCGGTGGTCGAGAGCGAAACCGTCGCATAGTAGATGCAGTCGAGCAGCGACAGCTCGTTGTCCTGTGCGTCTCGGTATCCGGCGCGATCGATGTAGACGATCAACACGGCTGCGCCGAGAGCACCCAACGCGATGAGAACTCGCTTGTAGATGGCCCGCGCCGGACTTGTCTGTAGCTGGGGAATGCGCAGCACCCCGACAAGGGCGAAGTCAGGCTGATCGGTCAATGCTTCCGACCTGGTCAAACGCGCCCGGAGCTTACCGGCCATACATCGACTCTCTCACTCGAACTTACGAAATACCTACACGGACATCGGCAGGCAGCGTAACCCTCGAAGATCGACTTCGGAACTCGGGCGCCGAATAGCGCGCGGGTCGTGGCGCCGGTAGTGGCAAGAAGGTCCACCGTGAGGCAGGCTGGGCAAATGCCTTTCACCGGTTCGACGTCCACTCCCAGCCAAGCGGCCGCTCTTCGTTTGTCGGCCCTCCTTCTCGGCGCCGGCACCATGCATTTTGCAGCGCCCTCGTTCTTCGACAGCACCGTTCCCCGCCAGCTTCCCGGACAGGCCCGCACCTACACCCAGGTGTCCGGCGTCGCGGAACTGGCGATCGGCGCTGCCTTGGCCGTGCCGAAGACCCGCAAGCTCGGCGCGGGCCTTGCCGCCGCGCTCTTTGTTGCCGTGTTCCCCGCCAACATCCAGATGGCGATCGACTGGTGCCGAAGCCCGAAGACGTCCACCCCGCAGAAGATCGGTTCGATCGCACGTCTCCCCCTGCAGGTTCCGCTGGTGACCGAAGCACTCAAGGCTCGTCGAAACGCAAGCTAATCTTGCGCGCCTGCCGTTCGGATGAGGCGAGCGAGAGCCTCACCGTCCGGCAGGTTCTCGGGTGCGATGGTGCGACCCGATCGAACGTAGTGAAACGCCGCCCGCACCTTGTCGGCCGGAAACTGTTCGTTGCGCCCCGCCGAACGAGCTCTCGCTGACATCAATTCGGCCCAGGCCACCCGATACGCGGCCAACTGCATCACAACAGCGTCCTCGTTGGCGGTCGACGGTTCGGCACCGGTCTTCCAGTCGATCACCGTCCATCCGCCGTCGGGATCGGCGAACACAGCGTCGATCCGACCTCGCAAAACCGTTCCGGCAATGGATGTTTCGAAAGGAACTTCCACTTCGATCGGGCTGCGATTGGCCCACGGGGACCGCAAGAACGCATCCTGAAGTTTCACCAGGTCGGTCTCGGGACCCGCGCCGGTATCCGCGGCGCCGGGTAGCTCGTCGAGATCCAACAGCCGAGTCGCACCGAACCTTCGCTCGATCCAGGCGTGAAAAGCGGTTCCGCGACGAGCCAACGGGTTGGGCGGATACGGCAGCGGACGACGTAGGCGAGCCGCCAGTTCATCCGGATCTGCCTTGAGGTCGACGAGCTGAGTCACCGAAAGCTGCGCCGGGAGAATCACTTCGGCACGCGCGTTTGCGCGGGCCTCGCGCTCGGCCAGGAGAACGTCGACGTCCGAGGCCCAGTTCTCCGGATCGTCCTCCGGTTCTTCCGCCTCTTCGCTGTCTTGCGGCAGCGAAGCGAGTGCGGACAGGACGCTCGCGGCTCCGGCCTCGACGGCGCCGCGCCGCGCACCCAGCGGATCCGGCGGCCACTGCGCCGTACGGGGAGTGGCGGCCAACGGGTTCTCGGTATCGGGTTCCGGTGCAGGCGCCCATTCCTCCACGACGCCGATCGCACCGCGTGAGTCTTCCTCATCGGCATCGTTGTCGGCCGTGACCATCTGATGCAGCTCGTCCAGGAACTCCGAAGGCCCCTTCGGTTCCGCACCGGATTCCGCCCAGTGATGCGCCGAGATGAACAGCGCCCGTTCGGTTCTGGTCAGCGCGACGTAGAACAACCGCCGGTCCTCGTCCAGTCGACGGTTGGACAAGGCCTTCTTGTGCGCCGTTATCGCGTTCTCGAGGTCCTTGCGGTTGTAGAGCTCCTCGAGGTCGAGCACCGGAACTCCGTCGGCCGAATCCGCGTCGACCGCCCGGTCACCACGTAACGACGGTGGCAGTTCGGCGAGCGCCCCGAGCCACGATCCGGACGCGGTGGACGAGGGGAACACCCCGTCGCTGACATGCGGGATCGCCACTACTTCCCATTCGAGCCCCTTCGCCGAGTGCACGGTCAGGATCTGGACCCGATCCGGCGCCACCTCCACTTCGCCTGGCGTGAGGCCCTTTTCGATCTGTTCGGCTGCCGCGAAGAAAGCCAGCATCCCGGTCAGATTGGCAGTTGGACGCGTCGCGTAGTTGGCGACAACGTCGGCGAATGCGTCGAGGTGCTCGCGGCCCGCGGTCCCGACGACGCCGACGCGGGTCCGCGCGCCCGCCTCGATTCCGATCCCGAGCACCCGCTCGACCTCCGCCACCAATTCGGTGAGCGGCTGGCCGATACGTTCGCGCAACGACGCCAACTCTGCCGCTATCGCGTTGATGCGTGTGTACCCGAGAGCCGAATAGCGTTCTGCCGGGCCTGGATCGGAGATCGAGTCGACCAATCCTGCTTGCTCGGCGTTCTCCCCGGGCAGAGCATCGTGGACCGCCGAGGTAAGCGCCTCGGCGTCGGTGACCGCACCCGCCGTTCCGTATCCCGCGGAGATGGCAAGTTCGCGGGAGCGTTGAGAGAGTGCGGCGAGATCCTTCGCGCCGATCTGCCATCGCGCGCCGGTGAGCAGCCGAACAGCTGCGCTTCCTGCAAGTGGATCGGCGACCACCCGGAGCATGGCGATCACGTCAGCAACCTCGGGTGTGTGCAGGAGCCCACCGAGCCCGACAACTTCGACCGGCAGACCTTTGGACCGCAAGGCCTCGGCCAGCGGAGCGGCATCGGCGTTCCGGCGGATCAACACCGCTGCCGTGGGCGTCGGGCGGTCTTCGGCACGTGCCGCCTCGTATTCTCCGGCGATCTTCTCCGCCACCCACTGACGTTCCTGTTCGACGTCTCCCAGCAACGCCAGTCGAACGTCTCCGGCGACGGCTCCGGGCCGCGCACGCAGGGTACTGACGGCCACGCCGCGTCGACGCAACGGTGCCGACGACAGGTTTGCCAGCTCGAGAGCCTCCGGCGGGTTACGCCAACTCGTGAGCAGTTCGAGCGTCGGAGCCGGTTTTCCGTTGGCAAGCGGGAAATCGGTTGCAAACCGGGGCAGGTTGGCCGCCGACGCGCCGCGCCAACCGTAGATCGACTGCATCGGATCGCCGACGGCCGTCAGCGCCAAACGGCCGTCGGCTCCCCCACCGAACAACGAGGACAACAACACTCGCTGAGCGTGACCGGTGTCCTGGTACTCGTCGAGAAGAACCACCCGAAAGCGCTCACGCTCGGTCTGCCCGACCTCGGGATGCTCGGCGGCGACCCGGGCAGACAGCGACATCTGGCTGCCGAAATCCAATGCGCCTTCACGCCGCAGCGTCTCACCCAGCCGGGCGACGAGAGGCAACAGTTCGATGCGCTTATGTTGCACATCAAGGTAATTCAACAGCTCCTTGCTCGGTCCACCCCGCTGTTTCGGGCCGGCGGGCAGAGTGTGAATCAGCTTGTCCAGCTCGGTGTGTGCCTCGAGCAACTGCTCGGGATCGACCAGGTGCTCCGCCAACTGACCGGCAAGGGCCAGAACGGTTTCGGTGATCGAACCCGGATTCTTGTCGGTGTCCAGATCACTGTCCCAGCCGCTCACGACGCGGTGCGCAACCTGCCACAGTTCGGTCTCGGACAATAACGTCGCCGAGGGTTCGATGGGCAACAGCAGTCCGTGTTCGGAGAGCAACCGTCCCGCGTAAGCATGGTAGGTACTGACTTCGGGTTCGCCGGCCAGAATCCGGGAACGCACTCCGCCGGTCGGGTCGAGTGCCCGCAGAACGTCCGAACCCGCCAGCCGCGCCAACCGCTTGCGGATTCGCGACGTGAGCTGTTGCGCCGCTTTGCGCGTGAAGGTCAGGCCGAGAACCGCCTCGGGGTCGACGAAGCCGTTGGCCACCAGCCACACGACGCGAGCAGCCATCGTCTCGGTCTTTCCGGCACCGGCGCCGGCGACCACCAATGTCGGACCGAGCGGTGCGGCGATCACTGCTGCCTGCTCGGGCGTCGGAGGGTGCTGACCGAGCGCGACCGCCAGGTCGACAGGGTCGATCTTCGGTCGGCGTGCCTTCTGCGTCGCGGCAGCCACTTAGTTACTCACCTGTCGTCCCTCGTCGTGTGCCGGGCAACTCGAACGCACCGGGCAATGTCTACATCCGTCGTTGACCCTGGCCAGATACTGCGGCCCTTGGGTCGCTGCCGCTGCGTTGTGAATGACGTCTCGCCACATCTCGACAGCTTCGGCCGTCAGCGGCGGCTGAACTCGCTGCGCCGCACCGTCTTTCTTGTTGGACTTGGCCACGAATACCAGGCGTGCACCGCCGGGTTGTGTGGCCGGTTCGCCGGCAATCGCACCTTCGGCCGCTGCGACCTGGTACGCCGCCAACTGCGCATGAGATTGCGCGGCCTCGTTGCTGACGGGGTTTCGCGCAGTCTTGACGTCGACAACCACCGGGCGACCTTCGGTATCGCGCTCGAGCCGGTCGATCCGGCCACGTAGCTTGACCGCAGGCGCTCCTTCTTCGCGCGGTTCGAGGACCCCCTCGACCGCGACCTCGACGCCGACTTCGGTCAGCTCACCGCGAGTTGCGTTCATCCAGGCCGTGAACGTCGCCAGCATCTCCCGAGTTCGATTGAGTTCACGGCGCGAGTACCACTGCGATCCCAGATCGATGGATTCCCAGGCATTTTCGAGTGCCTTCTCGACCTGATCCGGTGGAATCCGGCCGGCCAGTGCCTGCACCAAGGTATGGACCAGCGTACCGGCGATCGCATGAGTGTTGTCTCCGTCGCTGCCACCATGACGCTCGAACACCCATCGGAGAGGACATGTTTCGAGAAGCTCGATGGTGGACGGGGACAGCGAAACCGGTCCGTCCTCGGGCTGCCACATGGGAGCAGCGGTACTCGGCTCGGCTGTGCCGTACCACTGATCCGGATGCGCGCCTCGTACTCCGGCCGCAGCCAGACGCGCCAACTGGCGAGCAGCCCGAGAATGCTTCTCGGGGTCGAAATGCGCGATGTCGGGATCACACACCACGCTGCGAAGCTGTGCGACCAGTGCAGGCAGCGACAGAACCCGGGTATCCCCGGTCTCGGGTGCAACGACGTCGAGATCGGAGGACGGGTCGTCCGAGTACGCGTCACCACGGATCAATTCGTCCACGAACCGCGAAGGCACCAAGTCGGTGTCCCCCGAAGCCGATTCGACTGCGGTGATCAGCAGACGGCGACGAGCACGGCTACAGGCGACCAGGAACAACCTGCGTTCTTCGGCCAGAAGCGGCGCGGTTCGCGAGAGTCGTTCGGCAGCCGAGTCACTGCCGTCGGAGACTCCGTTGACCAGGTCGATAAGTGCTTCGGTACGCAGTAGCGAGCCGCGTGCCCGCAAACTCGGCCAGAGCCCCTCCTGCACACCCGCCACCGCCACAACCGCCCATTCGCGCCCCGCCGCGGCGTGAGCGCTGACCACGGTGACGGCGTCGGGAGCGATGACCGATCGGCTCCGCGAGTCGGTCGGTATCTCCTGGCTGGTCAAGTAGTCGACAAAACCGGAGAGTTGCGAACGCGGCAGCCGGTCGACGTAGTTGGCAGCCGCGTCGAAGAGTGCGACTACGGCATCGAGGTCTCGATCGGCTTGTGAGCCGATCGGTCCGCCGCGCGCCGACGCAGCCGCCCAGCGCCGTTCCAGCCCCGTCGCCTGCCAGGCCGCCCACAGAACTTCTTCGACCCCGAGACCACGCTCGAGAGGCACTCGGGCCTTGCGAAGGACCGACAGCACGCGATTGAGGGCCGCAGCTTCGACGTCTGTCAGCTTGCCCATCAGGCGCTTGGACTGCGCACGATCCTCGTCGATCAGTATGAGCCGCAACAACTCCGAGGAGTCCCGATCACTTCCCGATGCCAACTCGACTCGGCGCAGGCCACGACGCAACCGGCGCAGGGTGACCGGTTCGGCGCCGCCGATGGGACCGGCCATCAGGGCAAGCGCGTCCTCGCCGGTGAACTGATCGCCGCCGAGCGCCCGGAGGACCAGCAGCAGGCCGGACACTCCGTGTTGCCGCGCGAGCGGCAATTCGGTGGCTGCGGTCGTGACGGGCACCCCCGCCGCGAGCAGGGCTCGCCGGAGAGGGGCGAGAGTGCGCGGGACCGACCGCACGATGACGGCCATGTCGGACCACGCAATCCCGTCCAGCAGATGCGCCCGGCGCAAGGTATCTGCGACGACTGCCGCCTCTTTGGCCGTCGTACCGAGAACCCGCACCGACGCCCGTCCCGGATTCTCATCGGTGAGATCGGATGGAACCGCGATGCGATGAGCCAAGTTGCCAGGAAGCCGCGCAGCGATCTTGGCCGCGATCGACGCGACGTCGGCGTTGTTGCGATACGTGACGGGCAGAACGATCTGGCGCTCGTCTCCGCGCTCGGCCAGTCCGAGCAGGAACGCCGAATCCGCACCGCGGAATCCGAAGACGGACTGATCGGGATCACCGGCGATGACCGTGCCCGCAGTTCCGGTTCCGATCAACCGAACCAGTTGCGCCGCCTGCGGATCCAGATGTTGTGCGTCGTCGACAAGGAGGTGCCGGATCCGAGCGCGCTCGGAGCGAAGCAATTCGGGATCGGTGGCGAACGCGGTCAAGGCCGCACCGATCAACTCGGCCGCGTCGAGTGCCGGCGCCGTCGCCTCCGGAGCCTCGACACCGACACTGCCGCGCAGCAGCACGCCTTGCTCGTAGGCCTCGGCGAACCGCCCGGCCGCCACCCACTCCGGACGGCCACGCTTCTTGCCGAGCTTGACCAGATCTTCGGGGCCGAGCCCGCGCTCGTTGGCTCGCAGCATCAGATCTCGAAGTTCGACGGCAAAGCCGTTCAAACCCAATGCGGGTCGCAGGCGCTCCGGCCACCGGAGCGCACCGTCTTCGATGTCGCCGCGCAACATCTCGCGGAGCACCGAGTCCTGCTCGGCGCCGGTGATCAGGCGTGGCGGCGCGTTGCCGTGTGCTGCGGCTTGAAGCCGGAGAACGGCAAAGGCGTAAGAGTGAACGGTGCGTACCAGCGGCTCACGGGTTGCCTGCGGTCCGCGTTCCTGTTGGTACCCGAGCAACCCAGCGGTGATCTGCTCGCGGACCTGCGTCGCGGCTCGGCGTGACTGGGTGAGCACCAGGACCGATTCAGGATCTTCGCCACCCGAGATCTTCTGCACTGCCAGATCCACGAGAAGGGACGTCTTGCCGGTTCCGGGACTGCCGAGTACCTGCCAGGGATTCCAAGCCGCTGCCGAACCGAATGAAACAGGGCCGAACGCGAGCTGGAACGGATCCTCGGACGGCGGCGCGAAGAGCCGCGTCGTCCCTTCATCCCACGTTCGGGGTATCGGAGACGGCGCAGTTCGGTGCACCAACCGCGCCCGCGGAATGGTGACCTTGCTGCGTGTTGCCGTCTCACTCACCCAGGCATTCCACCAGAGCGCACCGACAACTCACACATCGCCTGCATCCGGCATGATTGACCTCGTGTCTGCACTCCATACGTATCTCTACGGACCCGTCGGGGCGCCGGAGATCCTTTCGCTGCACGGTCTGACCGGTCACGGCGGCCGTTGGCAGTCGATGGCCGAGAACCAACTGCCCCAAGCGCGCTGGATCTCGCCCGATCTGCGCGGTCACGGGCGCTCGACCTGGGCTCCCCCGTGGAACATCGAATCCCACGTCGAGAGCCTGCTCGAGACACTGGACGAACATGCAAACGGACCGGTGGTGATCGTCGCGCATTCGTTCGGCGGAATGCTGGCGCTTCACCTCGCGGCCACCGCGCCGGAACGCGTTCGTGGGCTCGTTCTGCTCGATCCAGCGATCGGCTTGGATCCGACTTTCATGCAGGAAGTGGCCGAACTCACAATCGGCTCACCGGATTACACCGATGCGGCCGAGGCGTACTCCGAGAAGATTCACGGCTCGTGGGGTGAGGTTCCCACCCAGGACCTCGACGTCGAGATGGCCGAGCACCTGATTCAACTGGGCAACGGGCGCGTCAACTGGCGCCTGTCCACGCCCGCAATCGTGACCGGGTGGGGCGAACTCGCTCGCCCGATCGTGCTGCCACCGCCTTCGATGCCGACCGTGCTGGTTCAAGCAATGAAAGTCCAGCCTCCGTACGTCACCGACGAGTTCCGGGCAGCGCTCACCGAGCACCTCGGTGAAAATCTGACCAGCGTCGAATTCGACTGTGACCACATGGTCCCGCACGTGCGGGCCGACGAAGTCGCCGCCCTCGTTCGCAGCGTGCTCTGAAGGAACCGACATGGCAGCCACCACCGAAGAGCAGATCGAAGAGGTACGGCGACTCATCGCGTCGATTCCGGCCGGTTTCGTGGCGACGTACGGCGATATCGCTGATGCTGCAGGACTTTCCAGTGCTCGCACGGTCGGTTGGATCATGCGGACGGACTCTGCCGACCTGCCGTGGCATCGGGTTCTCGGCGCCTCCGGCAAACCGTCGGCGCACCTGGCTCATCGTCAGATCGCCAAGCTCGAACTCGAAGGGGTAACGATCAAGGAGGGTCGGATCGACCTGAAGAAGGCACGGTTTCACTTCTGATCCCGTGTCACCGGTCGTCCTCACCCCGGCGATGGGGCAGCATGGAGGCATGACCACCACGCCGCCGACCGCCGCCGTCATTCTGGCGGGTGGTCGCGGGACCAGAATGGGTGGTGTCGACAAACCTGGCCTTCTCGTACACGGTCGCAGGCTCCTCGACATCGCGCTTTCAGCAACGTCGCATCTCGACGCCGTCGTCGTGGTCGGCCCGCATCGACCTGAACTTGATCCTGGAATCACCCAAACTCAGGAATCTCCGGCCGGAGCCGGCCCTGTCGAGGCGATCTGGGCCGGGTTGTGTGCGACCCGGTTACCCGATAACGCCGTGGTGGTGGTGCTGGCGTCCGACCTGCCGCACATCGAGGCCGAATCAGTCGACGCCTTGATCGCTGCCACGTCGACGGACAATCCGGTGACGTGTGCCGTGGACGAGAACAACCGAACCCAATTCTTGTTCTCCGCATGGACATTTCGCGAACTCCGGCAACGCCTGTCCACATTGCGGGAGAGTTCGGGGCTGGAGAACCAACCTATGAAAGCGATTGTCACCAAGCCGTTCTCGACGCTGAGTGTCGCTGGTACGACCGACTGCGACACACCGGAAGACATCGATCGCGCGCGAAGCCATCCGCGGCTGACGGTCGATCAAGCCCGCGCCGCCGTCAGGAACTCGCTGACAGCATTGCCGCCGCACCGTGCCGATCTCGCCGACAGCCTCGGAGCAACGCTCGCGCAGCCTCTGGTCGCCCTGGGTGATCTTCCCAGGTCAGACGTTTCGGCGATGGACGGGTACGCGGTCTCCGGCGAGGGCCCCTGGCGAATCCGCACCGAGATCCGCATCGCGGGCGCCGACGGGCAACTCGAACTCGGCGAAGGTGAAGCGATTCGCATTGCCACGGGAGCACACCTGCCCCTCGTCGCCACCTCGGTAATTCGTGACGAGTATCTGTCCGTCGACGAGCCATCTCGGATGGTACGGAGACTGCCGGATGCGCCGCACCGCAACGACGCTCGACCACGAGGGGAAGATTGGACCACCGGATTCACGATCGCCCCGACAGGTACCGCGGTGACTCCGGCGGTGATCTCCGCAGCTGCCAGCGGTGAAGTGTTCGACGCCCTCGTCCGTGGTCCGGTACGGGCACGCCTGATAGTCACCGGCGACGAGATCCGGCGGACCGGTCCACTGCGTGAAGGTCAGACTCGCGACTCCGTCGGCGGGATTCTCCCCTACCTACTGGAAAGCAACGGCGTACGGTGCGTGGCGAATTCGCACCTGCGAGACACTGCGGACAGTTTCGAGCGGGTGCTCGCAGACGGAGTCGACCAGGAAGCCGATCTACTCGTCGTCATCGGTGCGACGGGAGGCGGCGCTGCCGACGAAATGCGCAGTGCGCTCGATCGACTCGGCGCTCGCACGATTGTCGGGCGAGTCGCCTCGCGCCCCGGCGGATCTCAGATAACGGCCGTCCTGCCCAGTGGTCTGGTGGTTCTCGGCCTCCCCGGCAATCCGTATGCCGCCGTGACCACCCTGTTGACGATGCTGCCCACCGTCGTGGCCGCCTTGACCGGAAGCGACACGCCGCCGCCACTACTCGGCATCATCGAGAACGCCGCTGCGGTGAGTTCCGATGCGGTACGCCTGTTGCCGGTGACACAATCCGAAGACGGTCGCTGGCGCGCCGATCCGTCTGTACGTACCGCGCACCTTGCGGGGTTGATCGAACGCTCGGCGTTTGCACTCGTACCGGCACACTCCGGCGACGGCGCCGTCGCCGAATTGGTCGTCCTCCCACGCTGACGGGGTCAGCGGTTTCGGCGCCCGCGCCGGCCGACGTCCGCCAGCACGATCACGCCGACCACGATCGCGAGCACCAGCGAATACACGCCCCACAGCACCAAGAACGGCAGCAGCCAGCCGGCATCAACGGTCTGACCGCGCGGTCCGACGCAGTACAGCGTGAAATTGGTGGACGTACCGTCGCCGTCGGTAAAGGAATCCGAGACGACCATCGCGCTCGATGTCGGTTCTTCACAGAAGATCGGCGCCAAGTGCGCGACCTGGCCGGGCCAGATCACCGAAGACAGCAGTGCGGCAAAGATTCCCACGACCACGATCACCGCTACCGAGATCAGTAACGGAGCGATTCGGCGGCTCACAGCGGCTGCACCAGAAAGGGAGTTCCGTCAGGCTCGAAGACCACAAGTACTCGCGAGCGTGGGGATTCCACCATCACGGAGGCGTGTATCGACTCGGTGCGACTGACCGAGATCCCGGAGACTTCGCCGTCGTCGACTCCGCTGCTCGCCAGCGCGTCGTCGACCAACTTCTCGACATTCGCCAATGCCGGCACTTGATCCAGCGTGAACGATCGCGCATCGAGATCGTCGGTGACACTGACTTGCACGGGGATGGGCTCGCCGAGAATGACGCCGTCGAAAGAGAATCTGTCGAGCTGTGACGGCTTCCCGGGGTCACGAACGGTGACCCCGAGCGTCTCGATCGGGCTGATGTCGATGCTGGTCACCGATATCGCGTCGACGCCGTATCTATGTGCGAGGCTGTCGAACCCGCCTCGCACCAACTCCGACGTCATCCCACCGCCACGTTCGCGCATCTGGTTGTCGAAATCCATCCGATCGACGGCACCGATGCATCCGCTCAGACCCGTGGCCGTCAAGGCGATGGCTACCGTCCACAGCGCCGGCCGCACCTGCGAGGACGCCAATTTCATGAGCGGAGCGTACCGCGAGTGTCCGGTTCCATCTCGGTGACCTGCGCGTCGGACGAATCCCTGTCGGCGACTCGTGGGATCATCGCGCCATGAATCGTGTCGACGAAGGATTCGAACCGCCGGACGCATTGGTCGAGTGGTGCCGCTCCCGCACCTTTCCACTGCACGTCCTCGACGACGAAGCGACCGTCGACCTGGATTGGTGGAATGCGCACCTGAAGGACGCCGGCCACACCATCAGCCTGCGCGGGCGTGATCTCGACGGCAAAGTGATCACCGAAGGCCGAGCCATCGTTCAACGCAACGACCTTCGCCCGTCGAGCGACCTCGTTGTCGCCCAGCACGACGGCCTCGGACTGCTGTTTCTCTGCGCGGCCTGGCAAGGCTCGCACGAAAGCAGACGGTTCACGCGGCGGTTCCCCAACGTCTTCAATCCGCATCACCGCGAAGACGAGGATCCGCTGACCCAGATCACAGCCATTCTCGATCACTGTTCGAAAAACAAGTCGATGCCGGTCGTGCGGCGCGACACCTGGTCCGGGTGGCCACTCACGCCCGGCGTGGGGGTATCACTCATGGCCGCTTTCATGTGGGCGGTGGGCGTACAGGACGAAGGCCGACGCGCTCAGATGATCGATCAGTACGGCGTCTCGACACTCATCCACGAGGGCTGGCTCGAGGATCCTTCCGTCACGGGCTTCACGACGCGTCGCTACCGCCGGTACTGCGAACTGCTCGACAGTTGGGCCTATGCCGCCGGCACCCAACCCGAGATCGTCGAGATGTGGTTGGTGAAACGGTGGAGTGCGCGGTTGGCCCAAGCACGCAACGACGTCAGCGCCCCCACCCTGTTCTAACTCTCAGAAAGGCCGTGTCTCAGAAAGGCCGTGTCTCAGAAAGGCCAGGCAGGGAGGGTAGGCAGCCCCACCCTCGTCGGCCTCCCGACCAACCAGGCCAAGGTCTCCGCATCCGACAGCGAAGGAACACGTACACCCGGGACCGCTGTCTCGAGTGCGCCCAACTGACGGGCGAGAGTGAATTCCACGAACTCGGCAGGCCAGTCGTGGCAGGTGTAGCCGATGTCGAGGTCCATCAGGTGAATCTCGACCTCGTTCCAGCGCAGAATCGGCAGATCGAATGCCGTCACAGGTTTGCGCCACGGCACCGGCGTGTCCAGTCGATCTGCCTGGATCTCGCACAACGCGTCGACCAGTCTCGTTCCCGAGAAGCGGTAGTCGAGAGCCAACAACTCAGCCGGGCGATCTGCACCTTCCTCGATTGCAGCATTGCGCGCGTCCGGTCCCCCGGGATACATCTCCCCCGATTCGCCGCCCTGCACTCCGGCGACAAATCTGCCCAGCGCGTCGGCGTTGCGCGACATGTGCGTCACGACGTGTCCCCGGCTCCACCCGGGGAGCCCGGAGGGCTCACGCGCCTGCTCTTCGGTCAGTGCACCGATGAGAGCCTGTGCCTTGACGTCGGATTCACGAACTGCGGCGACCAGGTCGGCATACGTCGGCGTTACGGAGTGAGACGTCATGCAGCGATACTAGTTCCCTTCGCGCACTCTCATACCGATTCACGACAAGGTCCACCACTCCCGGATCGACGCCGAGCGGTTCGGTCACACCATCGGCTCCTGCAGCGTGCAATCTTTCGTGAAACAGTCCGTGTGCGAGGAGGTACGAGGCAACGAACACTCGCTTCGCGCCGCGAACGCGTGCTGCTGCAACGACATCGGCTACCTTCGGTTCCCCGGTCGCGATGTATCCGATGTCCACCCGGATCCCCGCCGCTTCGGCGAGCATCAGCGCAGCACGCTCGACGTCTCGCAGCGCCCGCGCATCGGAGGACCCGGCGGCAGCAAGCACTATCGCGTCGCCTGGACTCCACCCCGCTTCGGTCAAGCGTCGGAGCAGCACGCGCGCAAGCGCCGGATCGGGTCCGAGTGCGGGCGTCACAGTCACAGCCGAGTGCTCACTGATCGCCACTTCGCGTCGAACATCGGTGTGAACGTGGTAGCCGGACGCCAGGAAGGCCGGTACGAGAATCGCTCGCCCCGGAGTGTCCCGGAGGACTTCAGAAGGTGACGGACCGAGCACGTCGACAAAGGCAACGCGCGTGCGCCCGACGCGCGTGCCGACGGCTTCGGCCAGGGCGGCAACCATTTCCACGCCGCGTGGGCTACGCGTGCCGTGAGCTACCAGTACGAGTACATCGTCATCGCGTTGCATAGTCACCTGGATTCTGTACGTAGTCGCCGGGGTCGAGGGCAAGTCGATAGCCCCGCTTGACCACGGTCTGAACGGCTTTGGGCGCACCGAGGCACGCGCGCAATCGGGCGACGGCGGTCTCGACGGCATGGGTGTCGCCGCCGCCTCCGGGAAGAGATGCCAGAAGTTCGTCGCGGGAGACGACTCGGCCGGGGCTGGCACCGAGAGTACGGATCAACGACATCGCAGCCGGCGGCAATTGCTTCACTTCACCGTCCACGACGACGCAACCGCCGCGGATGCTGATTTCGTGTTCACCGGCTTGAATCTTGTTGGCTCGCTGCGGGAGTTCGTCGACGATGTGTCGCGCGAGCGCCCCGAGACGCGCCCGCGCCGGGGCTGTGGTCGGTACATTCAAGGCTTCGAGCGGCGCCGAGGTGACCGGGCCGACGCACATTGCCGCCACCGGACCCCGCATCGCGTCGAGAATGTCGCCGAGATCCCCGGTCTTGTCGGCGCGCATCAACATCGACGCAACGGCCGGTGCACTGGTGAAGCTGACGGCGTCGATTCCAGCTGAAGCGATGGCGTCGATCATCCGGTCGAGCAGCGTCGGATCCTCCGGCGGTTCCCATCGATAGACAGGGACCGCGATGACCTCGGCGCCCGCGTCGCGCAGCACCTGACAGAAATCGGGAATCGGCTCCCATTCGGTAGTGGCGCCGTGCAGTTGAACGGCGATTCGTTTTCCCGAGACACCTTCTGCAAGAAGATGTTCGAGCACTTCGGCGGAAGACTCGGATGCCGGAGACCATTCTTCACGAAGGTCGGCCGCGCGGATTGCCCCTTTCGCCTTGGGTCCGCGCGCGAGCAGACGAGCCGAGCCCAACGCGGATCCGAGATTTTCCGCCTCACCCCACCCGTCGGCTGCTTCCAGCCAACCCCGGAATCCGATCCCGGTGGTGGCGACAACCACCTCGGGAGGATCCGAGATGATCTGCTGTGTCACCCTTTCGAGCTCGCGGTCGTCGGCGAGAGGGATGATCCGAATCGCCGGAGCGTGAACGACGTCCGCTCCCCGACGAGTCAGCAACGTCGCGAATTCCTCGGCGCGGCGCGAAGCGGTGATACCTACCGTGAATCCAGCCAACGGCATGTCGTCACTCACGAGACTGCATCGGCGACAGTCGAGCGAACGCCCTGCATCTGAAGGCTGTGTACCTGAACGACGCCGGCCCACACGCGAACTCCGTATACCGGCAGCGCGACCGCGGAGTCGTCCAGCGCTCGGCCGTCGACCAGCGAGAACGCCTGCTTGAGCAGCGGCGAGACCACGATCGGTTCACCGTCCCGGTCGCCGACGAGTCCGCGTGACATCACCGCGGCGCGGCCGTACGGATCGAAGTTGCTGACAGCCCGCAGTGTGCCGTCCTCTAGCAGGAACAGCGCCACCTGCTCGCCGCCGCGAAGAAGCACGGCGACCCCGCGCCCAGGGATCAGATGGCTCAGCGGGCAGGCCGACGTCCATTCGAGTCGATCCGAATCCAGCTTGGCGATCTGCGCATCGATGACACTCATCGAAGTCCTCCTGTCGATCCGGCGACAACGTCGCGCGGGTTCTTGTCTACGTTTCTACGGACCCCGTGTTTCCCACGGGTTACGCGACTATTACCGGCGCGTAGGGATGCTCGGCATACCCATCAGGACTGGAACCTTGCGCACTCCGGTCTCGTCGAACACAACCGTCGGGTCGGCTTCTTCCGGTGCGTTGACGAACGAGACAAACCTCGACAACTTCTCCGGATCACCCAGCACACCAGCCCATTCGTCCTGGTAGCCCTCGACGTGCTTGGCCATCAGAGCCTCGAGTTCTTCGCCGATTCCCAGGCTGTCTTCACAAATAACGGCCTTGAGGTGATCGAGTCCGCCTTCGAGTGATTCGACCCACGGCGCCGTGCGCTGGAGGCGATCGGCGGTGCGGATGTAGAACATGAGGTAGCGGTCGATGTACTTGACCAAGGTTGCGTCGTCGAGGCCTCCGGCAAGCAGCTGAGCGTGTTTGGGCGACTGTCCGCCGTTGCCGCCCACATACAGATTCCAACCGTTCTCCGTCGCGATGACGCCGACGTCCTTGCCACGCGCTTCGGCGCATTCACGAGCACATCCCGAGACGCCGAACTTGATCTTGTGCGGCGAACGCAGGCCGCGGTAGCGGTTCTCGAGGTCGACGGCCATTCCCACCGAGTCCTGAACACCGTAGCGGCACCAGCTCGAACCGACGCAGCTCTTGACCGTCCGCAGGGACTTGCCGTACGCCTGACCCGATTCCATCCCGGCGTCGACGAGACGCTTCCAGATCGCGGGCAACTGTTCGACACGAGCCCCGAACAAGTCGATGCGCTGACCGCCGGTCACCTTCGTGTACAAGCCGAAGTCACGCGCCACCTCACCGATGACGATGAGCTGCTCACCCGTGACCTCGCCGCCAGGCATACGAGGTACCACGGAGTACGTACCGTTCTTCTGGATGTTCGCGAGGAAGTGATCGTTGGTGTCCTGCAACGACGCCTGCTGGCGGTGCAGGATGTGATCGGAGTCCGTCGATGCCAGAATCGAAGCGACTACGGGCTTGCAGATGTCGCAACCGGCGCCCTTGCCGTACTTGGCGATCAGCGCCGAGAAGGTTCTGGTCTGCGTCGACTGGACGATCTGGAACAACTCGGCCCGCGATTGCGCAAAATGCTCGCACAGTGCCTTCGACATCACGACGCCGGAATCGGCCAGCAGCTGCTTCACAGTGGGAAGGCAACCGCCACAGGTGGTTCCGGCGCTGGTGCACGCCTTCACCGAAGCAATGTCGCATGCGCCGGCCGCGATTGCGCCGCAGATGGCTCCCTTGGTCACCGCGTTGCACGAGCACACCTCGGCATCGTCGGGCAGCGAGCCTGCACCCGGCTTCTCCCCCGCAGGCGAGATCAATGTCGCCGGGTCACCGGGTAGTTCGCGACCGACCAGCGGGCGCAGTGACGCGTAGGCCGATGCGTCACCGACAAGAATGCCGCCGAGCAGGATCTTCGCATCATCGGAGACCACGAGCTTCGCGTATGTCCCCTTGGACGCGTCGCTGAGGACAACTTCGAGAGCTCCCGGTGAGGTCGCCATCGCGTCACCGAAACTGGCGACGTCGACGCCCATGAGCTTGAGCTTGGTGGACATGTCGGCGCCCGGGAAATCCGCGGCGCCGCCGAGCAGACGATCGGCCACGATCTCGGCCGTCGTGTAGCCGGGAGCAACCAGACCGTAGCAACGGCCTTCCACCGCAGCACATTCTCCGACGGCATAGATGTTCTCGTCCGAAGTCACGCAGCCGAGGTCGGTCAGGATGCCGCCGCGCTCCCCCACTGCGATGCCGGCGTCGCGGGCCAGCTGATCTCGCGGACGAACTCCGGCGGAGAAGACGAGCAGCGACGCGTCGATGGTGGAGCCGTCGGAGAGTTCGACCACAATTCCGTTGTCGGCCTGCGAGATTCCCGCCGTCCCGACTCCGGTGTGAACGGTGAGCCCGAGTTCGGTGACGAGGCGAGCGAGCAGTGCGCCGCCGCCCTCGTCGACCTGCATCGGCATCAATCGCGCATTGTGTTCGACGACGTGTGCCGTCATTCCCATGAGCGAGAGAGCATTTGCGGCCTCGAGTCCGAGAAGACCGCCGCCCACCACGACGCCGACAGCGCCAGGACCCGCCTTCTCGGCGGCGGCCCGGATACCGTCGAGGTCGTCGAGGGTGCGGTAGACAAAACATCCGTCGCCGTCGTGCCCCGGTACGGGAGGCACGAACGGATACGAACCGGTCGCCATCACCAGAGCGTCGTAGGAGATCGTCTCGCCGGTTGTCGTCGTGACCGTGCGTGCATCTTTGTCGATCGAGAGCGCGCCTTCCCCCACTCGGAGGTCGACCAGGCTGTCGCCGACGTAATCGTTGCCGGCCAGTGCCAATTCCTTGGGGTCCCACGCTCCGACGTACGAGGACAGCCCGACTCGGTCGTACGCTGCGTACTGCTCGTCGCAGAGTACGGTCACCGACCAGTTGTTCGCTTCGTCGCGCGAACGCAGTGCCTCGACGAATCGGTGTCCGACCATTCCGTGTCCGATGACAACAACCGACTTGCTCATGACGCCTACTTCCTGAGGTACGAGATAGTTCTGAGATTCTGCGGACCGCTCACGCCGTGACTGCGACTTTCGCCTCGTCGACGTCTGTGGTCAGCGTCGACGGCTTGCGCAGGAAGACGAACCAGGTGACTGCGATGCAGGCGATGTAGAAGGCCAGGAACACCCAGAAGGCCATGGTCGCCGACTTCGCGGGGCTGCTGTACGACGCGCGCAGCACCAGGTTGATGCCGACGCCGCCCAAACCGCCTACCGCACCGGCAAATCCGATGAGAGCACCGGAGATACTGCGCGACCACGTTGCCTTCTCGCTTCGATCCATGTGGTCGAAGCTCTGAGCCTTCGCCTCGAAGATCGCCGGGATCATCTTGTAAACGGATCCGTTTCCGAAGCCGGAGAGCAGGAACAGGGCGATGAATCCGAGAACGAATGTCACCATGATTCCGGCGCTGGCGACGCCCGCGGTGTTGTCGTCCATCGTTCCGGCCGTCACGAGGATCGATGCAGCGAATGCCATGGCGACAAACGTCCACATGGTGATCTTGCCGCCGCCGATCCGGTCGGCCAGTTTGCCGCCGAGGGGCCGGGCGATCGAACCGAGGAGCGGACCGATGAAGGCGATCTGTGCTGCATGCAGCGCGGCCGCGGCCGGAGTGGCACCGCCGGCGAGGAAGTTGATCTGCAGAACCTGACCGAAGGCGAAGCTGAATCCGATGAAGGAACCGAACGTACCGATGTACAGGAAGCTGATCACCCACGACTCGGAGAACTTGAGTGCCTTGGCCATCGAGCGCAGGTCCGACTTCTGGTTGCCCAGGTTGTCCATGAACAGCGCGGCACCGACGGCCGCGGCCGCAATGAACACGAGATAGACAGCACACACGATCCACGGAGCACGGTTACCGACGGTGGCGATCACCAGCAGACCGATCAGCTGGATCATCGGCACACCGATGTTGCCGCCGCCGGCATTGAGACCGAGCGCCCACCCCTTGAGGCGTTGCGGGTAGAAGGCATTGATGTTGGTCATCGACGACGCGAAGTTGCCGCCGCCGATACCTGCAGTGGCCGCTACCAACATGAACGTGGTGTACGACGCACCCGGGTTCATCATCAGGTAGAGCGTGAGAAGTGTTGGTACGAAGAGGAACAGCGCACTCATGACGGTCCAGTTGCGACCACCGAACCGTGCGGTGGCAACCGTGTATGGAATGCGGAGGACCGACCCGACAAGTGTGGGCACTGCGACGAGGAAGAACTTTCCGGCCGCGTCGATGCCGTAGATATCCGTCGGCATGAACAACACCATCACGGACCAGATCGACCAGATCGAGAAGCCGACGTGTTCGGCTACCACTGACCAGATCAGGTTCCGCTTCGCGATGTCCTTGCCGCCGGATTCCCAGGCGTCGACGTCCTCTGCATCCCAATGCTCGATGTAATGACTCACCAGGGCCTCCTGAATATGTTGGAGACCCAAAGGTAGAAAACGGTTATTGCGCCGGTGCTGCGTGCGATGACCGCGAAGTCAATTGATCCTCACCCGGTAACAAGACCGGGTGTGAGCTAGTTTTTCGCAGGTGCGTGCCAGGAATCCTCGAGCATCCGAGGCTTGCATGCCTGATAGGCGCCCAGGAGCACCACGATCACCGCGACGACGAGCAGGCCGAACGGCGCAGCGTATCCACCGGACACGTCGTGGAAAACGCCGAACAGGAGCGGACCGAGGCAGGCAACGGAGTAGCCGATGCCCTGGGTGAAGCCGGACAGTGCCGAGGAACCGATGTGCGAACGAGTACGCAGGTTGATCAGCGTGAGCGACATCGGGAACGTGCTCGGACCGAGGCCCAGGACGACAACCCACACGACCGGCGCCGCCATCGGGGCAAAGTACAGCCCGCCCATGCCGACCAGGTAGCAGACGGCACACGCAATCACGACAGGGAAGGGATTGGCCATGCGGGCGCACAGGGTCGGCGCACCGAACGCCGCGACGAGCCCGATCACCGAGAACATTCCGACCATCGTTCCGCCGAACGCATCACTGGCTCCGGCGTCACGAAGGATCGAGGGAATCCACGTGAACATCGAATACGTGATCAGTGAGGTCATGCCGAACATGCCGGCCATCCCCCAGGCCACGGGAGAACGCCAGACCTGACCGCGTGGCTGTTCTGCCACTGCCGCAACCGAATCCGATGCATTCTCGACGGACCCGGCTTCGTTCGCGCGAGCCTTGCGCGAGCGAGCGAGGGTGATCAACCACGGCACGGCTGCGGCGAAGCCGAAGGCGGACCACCAGCCGATCGAGAACCTCCACCCGAAGGCGTCGGCAACCGGGACTGCGACGAACGCCGGAACGATGGTGCCGATCTGCACGGCCACGATGTAGACCGAACTCATGGTGGCGAGGCGATCCGAGAAGTACCGCTTGACCAACGGTGGGATCACGACATTGCCGATTCCCATACCTGCCAGTGCCAGAGCCGAGAGGGCCAGCAACGACCATGTCTGAGACATCATGGCGCGCAACAGCATTCCGACGCCGGCCATGAGCATCGCGACGAGGGCCGTTCGCTCGAGCCCGATACGTTTCGCGATGGCGGGAGTGATGAGACCGAAGATGGCGAACATTGCGGTCGGAACCATGCCGAAGACACCGACGATCGAGGCGGAGAAGCCGATCTCGTCGCGAATCTCGGCCGCCAAGGGCGAGAACGAGGTCACCGCAAGTCGAAGTACGAGCGCAGACATCGCAATCGCAGCGAAGACGAGCACACGGCCTTGTATCAACGAGCGGGTTTCGGTTCTCTCCAGTTGAGCAGTCACCGGGAAATCATAGGATGACCGGACGAACTCGCACAAGCGCGGTAATCTAACGTCACATTCACACCACTTACCCGGACCCGAGGAAACAACCACGTGCAACCCGTTCGACGCGCAAGTCTCATCTCGCAGGTCACCGAACAACTCCGCAACGAGATCCGGAGCGGAACCTGGCCGATCGGTTCCAAAATCCCCACCGAACCGGAACTGTCGGAGCTGACCGGGACCGGTCGCAATACCGTGCGCGAGGCGGTCCAGGCGCTCGTTCACGCCGGAATGCTGGAACGTCGTCAGGGATCGGGCACCTACGTCGTTGCTGTCTCCGACCTCGGTGGCACTCTCGGCAACTACTTTGCCGGCGCCCACCAGCGGGATGTACTCGAACTTCGGCGCGCACTCGACATCACCGCGGCCACCCTCGCCGCCGCACGGCGAACCGAAGACGACATCGCCGAACTGACGCGACTACTCGAGCTTCGCACCGCGTCATGGGAGGGTCAGGACATCGACGCTGCCACCACCGCGGACGTCGCCCTGCACCGAGCAATCGTCGCGGCCAGCCACAACGAGGTCTACCTGGAGTTCTACGACTCCCTGCTCCCGGTCATCGAGACCACGATCCAACAGCACATCGATGCAACCGGCGAAGGGTTCCACTCGCAGCACGCGAACCTCGTCAACGCTGTCGTCGACGGGAACACCGTGGCGGCCTCGAACGCCGCACGCGAGTTGTTCGAGGGCCTGGTCTCGGACTTCGGTACCGGCGCCCCGATCTAGAGCAGCAAGCGCACGATGTCGGACGTACGGGCCAACCCCGGGAACGCGTCCGCCGTCGAGCGGGGATGCAGAACATGAACTGCCAACCTGAACATCACCGCGCGTAGAAGCATCTGCGGCCACTCGGGGAGATCTTCCCACCGGCCGACCAGTGCCTCGTCTGCCCCGCCCCACGAGATCGCGTCGACCACAGCGACGGCGGCGGCCCACGCAGCCGGTCGCCAATACGGCGTGATGTCGGTGATTCCGGGGGCCATACTGCCCGAGAACAGCACCGTCCCGAACAGATCGCCGTGCACGAGCTGGTCCGGGCTCTGCACCGGCTTCCGCAAAGTAGCGAGCCCGGCAATCAGTTCCAGACTTTTGCGACCGTCCGGAGTGGGCGTCTCGAGTTGCTCGACGCCCTTCGCGATCCTCAGCGGAACCGTTTCCCATGCCGCGCGATCAGCGGCGACGAATACGTCGACCTCGGCCCACGGCGGCACCGGCGGTTGTGCAAGGAAGCGCGGGCGCTCGAGCGAGGCCGTCGCCGCATGCAGTCGGCAGGACATCGAGACCACTTCGTCGTGACGTGGTTCCGGCGATCCGACGATGAATGTGTCGGCACGCCAGCCCGAGACGACGTAACGACCGTCGGTCGAACGCACCGGTCGAGCCAACCGAACGCCGTCGACTTCGAGGTTCTCTCGCACCTTCGCCGACCACGCTGCGCGGGCATGATCCGCGACTGCTGAAAGGACGACGTCTCCACACAGCCACCCGCCGTCCCAATCCGCACCGAGTGGGATGGGATCGACTTCACGGAGGCCGAAGGTGGAGCACACGTGCTGGGGAGGTTGGCCTGTGCTCACACCCCAACGCTACCGGTGCGCGGCGCCGCCTCCCGCGAGGCGCGCCTAGTAGACCGGCAGACTCGCATCCACCTGGTTCGCCCAGGCGATCGCGCCGCCTTGAACGTGAACTGCGTCGGAGAAACCGGCGTTCTTGAGAAAGGCCAGTGCCTCAGCCGAACGAATGCCGGTTTTGCAGTACAGAACTATCTGCTTGTTCTGCGGCAACGTCGCCAGAGCTTCACCGGAAAGGATGCGGTCTTTCGGGATCAGCACCGCCCCCGGCAGATGCATGATGTCCCATTCAACCGGTTCTCGTACGTCTACCAGCTCGATCGATCGTCCCTCGCCGATCATGGCCTCCAGCTCCGGCGCCGTGATCGTCGAGCCGACAGCAGCAGCGCTCGCCTCTTCGGACACGACACCGCAGAACGCGTCGTAGTCGATCAAGGCGGTGACCGGCACGCGGGTCGGATCACGCTGAAGGCGGATCGTCCGGAACGTCATCGCAAGAGCGTCGTAGATCATCAGGCGCCCGAGAAGCGGTTCGCCGATCCCCGTGATGAGCTTGACCGCCTCGGTCGCCATGATCGAACCGACGGTCGCAGGCAGGACTCCGAGAACACCGCCCTCGGCGCACGAGGGGACCATGCCGGGCGGCGGCGCCTCCGGGTAAAGATCGCGATAATTCAGTCCCGCGCCGTCCGGGGCGTCTTCCCAGAAGACCGAGACCTGCCCTTCGAAGCGGTAGATCGAGCCCCACACGTACGGCTTTCCGGCGATGACGGCGGCATCGTTGACGAGGTACCGCGTCGCGAAGTTGTCCGTACCGTCCAGGATCAGGTCGTACTCCGAGAACAGTTCGACCGCGTTGGAGTTGTCCAGGCGGAATTCGTGCAACCGGACGTCGACGTGCTCGTTTATCTCGAGAATCGACTCCTTCGCGCTGACCGCCTTCGGGCGTCCGACGTCGGAGCGTCCGTGAATCACCTGACGCTGCAGGTTCGACATGTCGACCTCGTCGAACTCGACGATCCCGATGGTGCCCACTCCTGCGGCCGCGAGATAGAGCAGTGCAGGCGAACCCAATCCACCGGCGCCGATGAACAGGACTCGCGCATTCTTGAGCCGCTTCTGGCCGGTCATGCCCACGTTCGGGATGATCAGGTGCCGGCTGTATCTGGCAACTTCCTCCCGGCTCAACTCGGCTGCCGGCTCCACCAGTGGTGGCAATACGACGGGTGTTGCAGACACCGCAAAACACTCCTAGTTCAAGACGAGATCAGGGATTCTCGATCCGGTCACGCTCGGGGGTACGGCCACGGATTGAAGCGGCACGTGAGTCCGTTCATCGGAACGACGCCCTCGGGATCAAGCCTAGCGATGTCGTTGTTCGCGGTTCCGAAGGTCTGCTGCATCATGATCGGTGCGAGTCCACCTTCGGTCTCGCACGGCTGATGGGCGGCATATCCGATGGCATGGCCGACCTCGTGATTGATCTGATACTGCCGATACGAACCAATGTCACCCTGGAACGAAATGGCGCCTCGCACCCAGCGCGGTTCGTTGAGCAGGACTCGGTCCATGCTCGGGTTGTAGCAGGATCCTTCGAGTTCGATCTCGTATCCGCAGCCTTCACGGATAGTCATCTGCGAGGTCAAGGAGATCCGGAAGTCCGGCTCGCCCGCGTCGACGCGCCGGAACGCGACCTTGGGATCATTGGTCCAACTCTTCGGATTTGCCAGCGTCTGATCGACCATGCGTCCGTACGATTCGTCACCGCCGAAACCGGTCGTGTCGACGCCGTCCTCGATCTCGACCGTGTACGTGAACTCGCGTTCGGTTCCCTGTCCGACCTTGCCCGTCGTACCCGGTACGACGTGCCACGTTCCGCCGCCCGCGACGGTGAACGGACCACCGTCGGGGAGAGCACCGGACGGTACCGACGACGCAAAGGTTCCGTCTCCGGCCGGCGGCGCACCGATGACGTCGGTTCCGTCGGTGCTGTGGGCGAGGTCGGCAGTGGCCGACGTCTTGCTCGCGGTGTCCGTGGCGTCCGGACGTACTGCGTCGACGATCACAAGGATGGTAAGCACCACGAGAACCGGAATCGCGTAGGCCCGCCAACCGTATGTCGAGACGAAGCGCCCGAGCTTGCTCTGCTTTCGCGCTGCCCGGTCCGGCCGCGGATTACGCGGGGTTCGGCCCACTTCTCGTTTGGTCGGATCCCACTGGGCACGCAAGGGCTGATGGGAGGAAATGCCGCGATAGTCGCGTTCGCCGTAGGCACGATCATCCGGCACCTCTGGCCGACGTTCGTCGCGGGGCGCTCCAGTTCCGCTACGCATTCGACGTTCCTCACGTTCAGGGTTCTGCGTAGTTCGTCCACGCATGCGCGGTCCCCCTGGGTCAGTCACGTCGTCCAGAATCTCACACACGGCAAGTCGCTCGCCCGGGCTGACCGAAACATGCTGGTCCTGGCGTGTCATGGCAACCCGTCCTGTAACGAGAAAGACCGCTGGTCTCGCTCACCGAGGCACGCGCGACTCGCCCGGGCGACACACGGTATCGTTCATTCGGCTACGACCGGTGTGACGGAGGATACTGGCGGGTACGCACACGCGACTCGCGGATCCGCGCGCCGACCGAATTTACTTTTGCTCAGATTGGAAGCGACATGACAGAACTCGCGGATCGGACAGACTCCGATCGCGGTACAACGGCTGGCAAGCCTGCCGGAACACGTCGCAGCACCCGACTCCCCCGCGATGCGCGCCGCCTCCAGCTCCTCGCAGCTGCAAGTGAGGTATTCGTCGCGAACGGGTACCACTCGGCCGGCATGGACGAGATCGCCGAGTGCGCCGGTGTCAGCAAGCCAGTCCTGTACCAACACTTTCCAGGCAAGCTCGAACTGTATGTCGCAGTCCTGCAGAGTTATGTCGACAGCCTCATCTCGGGTGTACGCCAGGCCCTGCGATCGACGACGGACAACAAACAGCGTGTCCGCGCCGCAGTCCAGGCGTTCTTCGACTTCGTCGACAACGACTCGCAGGGCTTCCGCCTGGTGTTCGAGTCCGACATCATGGGCGAACCTCAGGTCCAGACACGCGTCGAACAAGCCACCGAAGCCTGCGTCGACGCCGTGTTCGACCTGGTCAGTCAGGATTCCGGACTCGATCCGTACCGCGCGCGCATTCTTGCGGTCGGTCTGGTCGGTGCCAGCCAGTTCACGGCGCGGTACTGGCTCGAAGCCGCGCGGCCGATCCCCAAGGAAGAGGCCGTGGAAATCACCGTGACACTGGCGTGGGGCGGTCTCTCACACGTGCCGCTGCAGGCCGAAACCAAGTAACCGGAACCCGAACGAGAATGGGCGGGCAGTCTCACGACTGCCCGCCCATTCTGCTGTTACAGCTACGCGTCAGACGGTAGGCGCGAATCCGACCTTGCGGATATCGGACGGACCGATCTCCACGTACGCCACGCGAGAAGCCTGCACCAGGAACTTGCGGCCCTTGTCGTCGACGAGAGCCAGAACCGGCTCGCGGCCACCGAGGACAGCCGCGACCAGTGTCTCGACCTCGTCAGGGGTCTGTTCGCTGTTGACGATGAGCTCACGCGGGCTGTCGATTACACCGATCTTGACCTCCACGGTCAACCTCCGAACTGTTCGTGAATTACATCCGTTGTCGACGCAAGGCTAATGCAGCAGCGACCGCCCACGCTCCTCTGCACGCTGTGCCCAGAGCGAACAGGCACCTAGACGAGTCCGAGAATCGCCATCCGCTCGGCGTGCTTTGCCTGCATACCGTCGAACAACGCGACAACTCCGTTGAGGTCACCCGAGGCCGAGATCACCAGATCCGTGAGGTCATCACGCTGTGCCAGCACGAACTGTGCCTGCGTGATTGCTTCACCCAGTAGACGGCGTCCCCACAACATCAGCCGGTCCTTGGCGCGGGTGCTGGCCTCCACTGCTGCCTTCACCTCGAGCACCACGAACTCCGAGTGGCCCGTCTGGGAAAGCACGTCCTCGACGATCTCGGCGACATCCGCCGGGAGGGAGTGCCCGATCTCGCGGTAGAAATCGGCAGCGATTCCGTCGCCGACGTACGCCTTCACGAGCGATTCCAGCCACGTCGACGGTGTCGTCGACGCGTGATAGTTGTCGAGAGCACGAACGAACGGGTCCATGACGGCAAAGATCTCGTGGCCACGTTCCGTCAGCGCCGTTTCCAGAGTCTCGAAGTGGTCCATCTCGGCGGCGGCCATGCTGGCGAACGCCACCTTGCCTCGCAGGTCCGGTGCCATTTGTGCGTCCTCCGCCAACCGGTAGAACGCCGAAATCTCGCCGTAGGCGAGAACGGCAAACAAATCGATCACGCCGGGGTGATCGGAAGCGACTCGGCCTCCGGTTCCAGCGTCCGTCGAAGCATCAAGATCGTGTGCGCCCATGACTACGAACTGTAGTGCTTCGACGGCCGACGCGACCGCCAAGGACCGCATGTCCGATTCGGTGATCTTCGACATGTCATCGCGAGGGGCGGACAACGTGCAGCTACAATGGTCTTGGGAGTTCGCCAGTTCCCCCGGCTCTTATGGTTAGCCGGGACGGCTGCTTTAGGTCAGCCGACACGACTGTGCTCACGCGGACCCCACCGATAATGTGCGCGCACCTGCATCGACGGTTGTTGCCCGCTTCGCCGAGATCTCCGGACGGTTCGAATTCGTCCGAGTGGAATTCAGTGCTGAGGCGTAGGCATGACCGAAGAAAAAGAGGGCATCGACATCGGCCGATTTACGGCCTGGCCCCTTACCTTGTGCGTGCGTACCGCCACGAGGAAAGGCTAGTCCCCTGAGCAAGATCACTGTCGACCACGAAGACGAAGCAACCGAGAACACCGTTTCCGTCCAGCTCGACGACACCCATGTACCCCCGAGCTTCGCCGAACTCGGTGTCCGCGACGAAATCGTCCGCGCACTGAACGAGATCGGCATCGAGCGCACCTTCGCCATCCAGGAACTCACCCTTCCGTTGGCTCTCGCCGGTGACGACCTCATCGGTCAGGCCCGCACCGGAATGGGCAAGACCTTCGGTTTCGGCGTCCCGCTCCTGCATCGCATCGTCACCGCCGAGAACGGCACGGCTGTCCTCGACGGCACGCCTCGCGCTCTGATCATCGTTCCCACCCGCGAGCTGTGCATCCAAGTCGCTCGCGACCTCGAGAACGCCAGCAAGTACCTCCGAGTCGGCGACCGAGGTCTCCAGGTTCTGCCCATCTACGGCGGTCGGCCGTACGAGGCGCAGATCTCGGCACTGCAGAAGGGCGTCGACGTTGTCGTCGGCACCCCGGGTCGCCTGCTCGACCTCGCCAACCAGTCACACCTGATCCTGGGCAAAGTGGGCGTTCTCGTCCTCGACGAGGCCGACGAAATGCTCGACCTCGGATTCCTCCCCGACATCGAACGCCTCATGGGCATGGTCCCCGACAAGCGTCAGACGATGCTCTTCTCCGCCACGATGCCCGGCCCGATCATCACCCTGGCTCGCACCTTCCTGACGCAGCCGACGCACATCCGCGCCGAGGAAGCCGAATCCTCCGCCGTGCACGACCGCACGAGCCAGCACATCTACCGTGCGCACGCTCTCGACAAGGCCGAGATGGTCGCCCGTGTTCTGCAGGCCGAAGGCCGCGGCGCGACGATGATCTTCACCCGCACCAAGCGCACAGCCCAGAAAGTCGCCGACGATCTCGCCGAGCGCGGCTTCTCCGTCGGTGCCGTCCACGGTGACCTCGGACAGATTGCCCGCGAGAAGGCCCTGAAGGGCTTCCGCAACGGCAAGGTCGACGTGCTGGTCGCCACCGACGTCGCCGCACGCGGCATCGACATCGACGATGTCACCCACGTCATCAACTACCAGTGCCCTGAGGACGAGAAGACCTACGTCCACCGCATCGGTCGTACCGGACGCGCCGGACGCACCGGCATCGCTGTCACGCTGGTCGACTGGGACGACATTCCTCGCTGGCAGCTCATCGACAAGGCACTGAGCCTCGGAATCCCCGATCCGGTCGAGACGTACTCGAGCTCGCCGCACCTCTACGAAGAGCTGTCGATTCCGGCCGACGCCAAGGGCACTGTTCGCAAGGCCAAGCCCGCCCCTGAGAAGGCTGCAACCGACAAGGCGGCAACGGACAAAGCAGACGCGCCGAAGACGGCCGACGCCGACGGCAACGAAGAGAAGACCGCGCCTCGTCGCAACCGGACGCGCCGCCGTACCCGCGCCGGTGCTTCGACCGACGCCGCGACGTCCACCATCGCCGGCGCCACCACAGCTCCCCCTTCGGCACCGGCGGCAACCGCTACCGAGAACTCGGACGAAGACGGAGCGGCCAAGCCGCGTCGCCGTCGGCGTCGTCGGCCCGCGGCTTCCGCGACGGCAGGCGCCGCAGAGTAAGCTGCCGATGTGCTGGCTCCCGAAAGGCGTACTCGCTCAGATGTGATCGGTGCGCTGGCAATCGCGCTGGCCGTAATCGTGGCGGTGACCGTGGTGTGGTTGCGCAGTGATGCGCGCGGAACCACCTCGGTCACCGCCGAATCTCCACTCCCACCTCTGTCGACGTCGGTGTTGTTACCCGACATCCTGAGGCAGACGTGGGAATCTCCCAGTGCCGACTCGACGGCACCGATCACCGTCGGAAATGCCGTCGTCACCGCCGACGGTTCCGACGTGATCGGCCGCGACCCGGCAACAGGCGAAGAAGTGTGGCGATACGCGCGCAACATTCCCCTGTGCGGTGCGATCGGTTCGTGGGATCGCGTCGTCAGCGTCTATCAGGACAATCGCGGTTGCTCTCAGGTCACGTCACTGGTCGCCGACACCGGCGCCCGAAAGGACCAGCGCAACAGCGACGCCGATTCCGCGGTCACCTTGTCGGCGGACGGCACCTATCTGATCTCACGCGGCAGTGAGCGAATGGAACTGTGGCGCTCGGACCTCGTCCGAACTCTCGAGTACGGCAGGGTCGACGCGAAGGTCAATCCGAACAAGCAACCCCGCACCGGATGCACGCTGCTCGACGCTGCGTCGAGCGCCAACCGAGTCTCGGTACTCGAGCGTTGCCCGGGTGAAGCCTCCAACAGGTTGACGGTGATGAACCCCGCACCGAAGGACGCCCAGGAACCCGAAGAGTACGGATCCTCGATTCTCCTCGACTCCGAAGGCGCCCGCCTGCTTGCCGTGGCCGGCGAGAAGACGGCCGTCTACCTCCCTGCCGCCAACGGAACCGCTTCTCGCATCACCATTTTCGACGGAACCGGCAATCCGATCGTCGACTATCCGATCGAGGGAGCGGTGACCGAAGGGGCCCGCACCCACGCCGACAAAGCTTCGATCACCTGGTGGACCGGCTCGCAGACCGTCAACCTCCGCCTGAGCGATCTGGCTCCGACGTGGATAGTCAACGGAACGTCCGGGCCCGGAAGCATGGTCGCCGGTCAGATGCTCATCCCCGTTCCGGGCGGCATTGCAGCCGTCAGCCCGTCGGACGGAGCGGTGCAGCGCATGATCGCAGTCGACCGCGGTGAGACGACGACGCCGATCGTGCTCGCCAGTGCGGGCGAGACGATTCTGGAACAGCGCGGCGATACCTTGTTCGCGCTGCGCTAGAAGCTCTCGCCTTCCTCAGAGCGCCAGTTCCGGCGCGAAAGTCACGACTTCATTTCCAGCCCAATGCTTTACGAGATTGTCGGCGAGTTCTCGATAGGCATCCGCGCCCTTGTTCTTTCGCCCGGCAAGGACCGTCGCGCCGGAAGCAGAGGCCTCGGCGAACTTGACGGTCCGTGGAATCGGCGGCGCCAGAACGGCGAGGGAGTAGCGGTCACTGACGTCAGCGAGTACGTCGCGACTGTGCGTGGTTCGAGCGTCGTACAGAGTCGGAAGTGCGCCGAGCAGAACAAGATCCGGGTTGGTGATCGCTTGGACTTCACGAACCGT
Organism: Rhodococcus sp. 66b; assembly: GCF_002076325.1. Taxonomy (NCBI): domain Bacteria; kingdom Bacillati; phylum Actinomycetota; class Actinomycetes; order Mycobacteriales; family Nocardiaceae; genus Rhodococcus; species Rhodococcus sp. 66b. Next base: position 337,155 of record NZ_MUZB01000005.1, on the reverse strand, counting down.
ACGCAGCAGCTGTCCGACGCCGCGGTGTGCGAGGGTTTCGCATTGCAGTGGAACCAGAACCGACTGCGCCGCAGTCAATCCGTTGAGTGTGAGCACACCCAACGACGGTGGGCAGTCGATGATGATGACGTCGTAAGAACCCAGGAGCGGAGACAGCGCCCGCTTGAGCGCGAACTCTCGACCGGGTCGCATCAGGAGCAGCGCTTCGGCGCCCGCGAGATCGATGGTGGCCGGCAGGAGATCCATACCGTCGTCCGTTTTCAGCACGGCGTCGACCGCGTCGAGATCACCCGCCAGGACCTCGTTGACCGAACGCTCGAGGCGATCGGGGTTGTGTCCGAGCGAGAACGTCAGGCAGCCCTGCGGGTCGAGATCCACCACCAGAACTCGTTGTCCGAGCGCGGACAAAGCCGCACCGAGAGAAGCGACGGTAGTGGTTTTAGCCACGCCGCCCTTTTGATTCGCCACTGCGAGAACCGTCGTCACACGTAGATCCTTGCGCACTTCGCGCCAGGAGGCGAGCTACACACGCGAGGCAGCCTGCAATGATGGTCGACATGACCTCCCAGTCCGCCCCCTCGTCGATCCCCCTCGGTGCTCGCGTCGTACTCATGCGCCACGGTGAAACCGAGTGGGCACGCACCGGGAAACACACGGGCCGGACCGAGGTTCCGCTGACTCCGCTCGGCGAGATGCAGGCAACCGCGACCGGAAATCGCTTGCGAACCCTCGACCTCCGGAACCCCATGATTCTGACGAGTCCGCGGCTGCGCGCACAGTTGACGGGTGATCTCGCCGGCCTGCCGGAAGAGCGAACCTGGGATGCACTTTCCGAATGGGACTACGGCGACTACGAAGGCCTCACGACGCCCGAGATCCGCGCAACGGTGCCCGATTGGACCGTCTGGACACACCCGTGCCCCGGCGGCGAGCAGACCGATCAGATCCATGCCCGCACCGACATGGTGCTGTCGATGGTGCGTTCGCAGCTACCCGAGCGGGACGTGATCCTGATCGGGCACGGCCACTTCTCACGCGCGCTCATCGCCCGCTGGCTCGAGCTCCCGGTCACCGAAGGAAAGCGTTTCGCGTTGTTCCCGGGCGCTTACACGGTTCTCGGTTACGAGCACGGCGCCAGCCACCTCGTCCATCACAACGTGCCGCCGCTAGTGGAGGCTTGAGGCTTAAGATTCTCCCCATGATCCGACGCGCCACGCCCGCAGACGTCCAGCCGATCACCGACATGATCTACGAGTTGGCGGACTACCAGAAGGCCCTCGACGAGTGCACCGTGAAGGCGGAACAGATCGGCGAGGCATTGTTCGGGCCGGCCGCGACGGCCTTCGCGCACGTCGCTGTGAATTCGGCTGACGACGTCGTCGGCATGGCGCTGTGGTTCCGCAATTTCTCCACGTGGGACGGCGCCCACGGCATCTACCTCGAAGACCTGTACGTCAAGCCCAGCCAGCGCGGATCAGGCCACGGAAAGGCTCTTCTGGCCGCGCTCGCCAAGGAGTGCACCGACAACGACTACACCCGGCTGTCCTGGTCGGTGCTCAACTGGAACACGCCCTCGATCAAGTTCTACGAGTCACTCGGTGCCGACGCGAAGACGGAGTGGACCACGTATCGCCTGACCGGCACCCACCTCGGAGCTCTTGCCGCCGAAGCTGAGTAGGACTGAAGCAGGGTAGGCGTTCCGTCCTACTTGTCCCGCGGCTCTTCGGTCTCGTCCGGGTGTCCCTCTTCCGGCGACACCTCGTCTGCGTACGCTCCGTACTCCGCTGCCATCCATCGAGACGTCGGAGCCGAGAACAGGCAGCCCAGAGCGCCGAGAACGACGACACCCAGAACGATGCCGAGCGGCACCTGATGCGAATCGGTCAGGAGCGACCAGGCGACCGGCAGGAGCAGCAACTGCGCGACGACGGCGATTGCCCGGCCCCACCGGCGGCCCGTCAGCAAAGCGATACCGGCAGCCAACACCGCGCCGCCGAGGATCGCGACCCAGGCGGCAAATCCGTATCCGTTGGTGACGCTCTGATCGTGACCGGTCGCGCCGCGAATCACTGCGACGATCGCGAACCCGGCGGCAACCAGCCCTTGCAGCGTCACGAGGGCACCTGCCCATGTGACTGTCTTGGGCAGGGCGTTCGGACTGGCGGTATTCGGCACGAGGCCAGCCTAGAACACGACACCGGATAGGCTCATGCCCCGTGCGCGCACTGCTGATCGTCAACCCCAATGCCACCTCCACCACTGCTGCCGGTCGTGACCTGTTGGCACACGCCCTCGAGAGTCGGGTGCGACTTACTGTGGCGCACACCACACATCGGGGACACGCCGCCGAACTGGCGCGCGAAGCCCACGAAGACGGCTTCGGCTCGGTGATCGTCCACGGCGGCGACGGAACGGTCAACGAAGTGGTCAACGGACTGCTCGGGTCACCGCATCCCGCGTCGATGAAATCGGTTTCGGTCGGTCCGATCCCGACGATCGCTGTCGTCCCGGGAGGCTCGGCAAACGTTTTCGCGCGCTCACTCGGTATTGCCGCCGACCCGATCGACGCCACAAACCAACTCGTCGATCTACTCTCGGAACGAACGAGACGCCGAATCGGGCTCGCACACTGCGACAACCGTTGGTTCACGTTCAACGCCGGAATGGGCCTCGACGCCGATGTATGCGAGGCCGTCGACGCCAGCCGTAAGAACGGTGACGCCGCCACACCCGCCCGGTATGTCCGAACCGCAATCGCGGCGTTCTTCCGTGCCAAGCGAGCCGAGCCCGCCCTGACAGTCCACCTCCCCGATCAGGATCCCGTCTCCGGAGTCCACTACGCGTTCGTGTCGAACTCGAGCCCGTGGACATATCTGGAAGAGCGTCCCGTACACACCAATCCGGGAACGACCTTCGACAGTGGACTCGGCATCTTCGCCATGACGAGCACCAAAGTCCTACCGTCTCTGCGGGTTGTGCGACAGCTCCTCGCACGCGGCGCAGAACCGAAATCGAAGGTCCTTCTACGCACCGACGACGTCCCGACAATCACCATCGAATCGTCGCGACCGATCGGACTGCAGATGGACGGCGACTACATCGGACTTCGCGAAAAAGTCGAATTCACCTCGGTCCCGGATGCACTGGAAGTGTTCGCACCGATTCCGACGTGAGTCAGGCAACACGTTTGACCTGCAAAAACTCTGGTGTCAAATAGTCGAAATCGGGTAAAATGCCGGTGACGCCCAGGTGGCCGTCAGGTGTGTCACAAATTAGTGAGTTGGCCCACGAACCCGTTCAAACCTATTGACATACCGCGAGTTCGTGAAAGCATTCACAAGTAACAGTGCGGAAACATTGATGACGCACACACAAACTCATTGGTACCAAATGGTGTGAATACACACCCAATTAAGGAGCGAAAAAAGATGGACTGGCGCCACAACGCAATCTGTCGCGACGAGGATCCCGAACTGTTCTTCCCGGTGGGAAACAGTGGACCGGCCCTCGCTCAGATCGCTGATGCCAAGGTTGTCTGCAACCGCTGCCCCGTCACCGCCGAGTGCCTGTCCTGGGCTCTCGAGTCCGGTCAGGATGCAGGCGTCTGGGGCGGAATGAGCGAAGACGAGCGCCGCGCACTCAAGCGTCGTAACGCACGTACCCGTGCACGCACTTCCGTCTAGGTAGAACCGAGACGTTCGACTCGCGGCGGAGAACAGCCCCTCCGCACAGTCGAAGACGACAGCCCGACACCACATGGTGTCGGGCTTTTTGTCTGCTCGAATCGCTAACGCTGCTCGAATCAGTAACGCGCAGTGCGTCTACCGAGCGGCACACGCAGAACCGCGTCGGTGCCGCCACCGCTTCCCGGGTGCAATCCGAGCGAGCCACCGAGTTCGGCGCCCAGCAAAGTCCGCACGATCTGGAGTCCGAGCCGATCGGACTTCTCGAGGTCGAAGTTCTCCGGCAGGCCGCGCCCGTTGTCGTGGATGATCACGTCCAACCAGCGCGCAGAACGCTCGGCGCTGAGTGTGACCGTGCCGGTCACTCCCGGATCGAAAGCGTGCTCGATCGCGTTCTGCACCAACTCCGTCAGCACCATGACCAGCGGGGTGGCGCGCTCGGCGGAGAACACTCCGAAACTGCCCTCACGCCGAATCGCCACCGGCACACCCACTCCCGCGACATCGGAGAGCATGGGAACCAACCGGTCGATCACCTCGTCGAGATCCACCTCTTCGTCCACCGACATCGACAAGGTGTCGTGAACGAGGGCGATGGACGTCACGCGCCTCACCGACTCTGTCAACGCCTGTCGCGCTTCGTCGTTGCCGGTTCGCCTGGCCTGTAGACGCAGAAGCGCCGCGACGGTTTGCAGGTTGTTCTTCACTCGATGGTGAATCTCGCGGATGGTTGCGTCCTTGCTCAGGAGAGCGCGATCACGACGCTTGACCTCGGTGACGTCGCGGACGACGACCGCCGCACCGACATGCCGGCCGCCCGGCTTGAGAACCAGGGCTCGCAGCAGAACGGTCGCCCCGCGCGCCTCGATCTCCATACGGCGACCGGGCTTGTCCGCCAACGTATCTCGGATGTATCCCGCAGCTTCCTGAGACTCGAACGGGTCGGTGACCAACGAACGGGTCAACGCCGCGAGGTCTTGGCCCACCAGATCCGAACTCAGACCCATCCGGTGATAGGCCGAGAGCGCGTTCGGGCTGGCATAGACGACGGTGCCTTCGGTATCGAGACGGATGAAGCCGTCGCCCGCACGTGGGCTCGAGTTCGTGTCGGAGCGCGATTCTCGGATCGGGAAGGTTCCGTCGCTGATCATCTGACACAGGTCTTCGGCGCAATCGAGATACGCGAGCTCGAGCGGACTCTGCGCTCGCTGGTGCGACAGGTTGGTGTCGCGGCTCAGAACCGCGATGACTCGCCCGTCCAGACGCACCGGAACGGCTTCCCGACGCGGCGGCATTCCTTCACGCCACGTCTCGTCTTCCCCGCGCACGACGCGGCCCTCGACGAGAGCGCGAAGAACCTGCGGGTGCTCGGACTCGGAAACGACCGTTCCGACCGCGTCCTCCGGAAAAGCCGTCGATGCCGTTGTCGGCCGGCAATGCGCGACGCAGATGACGGTCCCCTCGGATCGGTTCTTCTCCGATTCGGTGCCCACCCATAGGAGAACGTCGGCAAAGGAGAGGTCGGCGAGCAGTTGCCACTCCCCCACGACGCGCTGGAGATGGTCGACCGCCGCACCGGGAAGATCGGTGTGTTCGGCGAGGAGGTCACTGAGAGTGGACATCGTCCGGCTTAGGAGATCACGGCGATCAGATCGCCTTGCTGAATCACGTCGCCGACCTTGACGCCCACCGTCGTCACCGTTCCCGGAACCTCGGCCAGGACGGGAATCTCCATCTTCATGGATTCGAGGATGACCAGGGTGTCGCCGTCCGCAACGACGTCCCCCTCGCTCACGACGACCTGGTAGACCGTCGAAACCATCTCGGCGCGCACGTCTTCTGCCATCGTGAACCTCACTTCTGTCGGAACTGCACTCTGACCACGAAAATACGTCGACGGATCACTCGATCGACCTGCCAATGGAACCACACCGGCATCGGCGTGAAACAATGACGCGAAAGAAACAGAAGGGAGACCAATCATGGGTAAGCGTGGTCGTAAGAAGCGCAGCCGTAAGGGCAACGCCGCTAACCATGGCAAGCGTCCAAACGCCTGACATGTAGCGCAACAAAACGTCCGAGGGGCGGGGAAGCATTGCTTCCCCGCCCCTCGGCGTTACTGCCTTCCGACTGCTGCCGCTCAGATCTTCGCTGACGGGCTAGCTGTCGGTTTCGGTAGTCGTTATGACGATGGTCCGACGCAACTCGACGGTGAGCCGCTGACGCAGGCTTTCCGGCGCGTGGTCTCCACCGCACTTACGGTTGATCAGGCTCTTGACCTTCTCCTCGATCCCGTAGGCCTCGAGGCACGATCCGCAATCGTCGATATGACGCTGCAAGCGAGCACGACTTGAATCGTCGCATTCACCGTCGAGCATCAACCAGACGTCGGCGATGACTGCCGAGCAGTCGAGCCTTTCGAATTCGTCCTGCTCACTCATCGTGTGACACCTTCCGTCTCGGTGGCTGCGACTGTGGCTGTGTCGACCGCGCCGTCCCGATTGAATCCCCGGTCTTTTGCGACATCGGCCAAAAGACCACGCAATTGCTTGCGACCACGGTGCAGTCGCGACATCACCGTTCCGATGGGTGTGCCCATGATCTCCGCGATCTCCTTGTACGGGAATCCTTCGACATCGGCGTAGTACACGGCCATACGGAATTCCTCGGGAAGCGACTGCAGCGCCGCCTTGATGTCGTCGTCAGGCAACGCGTCGAGCGCCTCCACCTCGGCCGATCGCAGCCCCGTCGAGGTGTGCTCGGCGGTGGCAGCCAACTGCCAGTCGGTGATCTCGTCCGTCGGATACTGCGCGGGTTGGCGCTGCTTCTTGCGGTACGAGTTGATGTAGGTGTTCGTGAGAATCCGGTACAGCCAGGCTTTCAGGTTGGTACCGGCACGGAACGAACGGAAAGCGGTGTACGCCTTGACGTACGTCTCCTGCACGAGATCCTCGGCATCAGCCGGATTCCGCGTCATGCGCAGGGCAGCGCCGTACAACTGGTCGAGCAGCGGGAGCGCGTCGCGCTCGAACCGGGCAATCAACTCATCCGCAGTTTCGGGCGTTTCGGACACAGCGCCGTCGATAGGTTCAGTTACCCCTGACGGTTCGTCCTTGGGCCGGTCGTGTTCCAGCACTCTGATCCCTTCACTAGCCGTAGGGATCAAGGTTACCGCCAACTGAAGATCCGACCCACGGGCCGGTGGTGGCTCACACACAGCCAGCACGGTCGCTCCTTCGCTTCTCGGGACAAGTTTCATCAACTGGTACCAACACGGGAGTCTGCGACTCTGTTCCCGGCCTGGTCGGATGTACCTGTCGGCGATCCACATAGGGTGTTCCTCATGGCCGGAACAGCGACCCCTGCGACCGTACTTCTCGACAAGTCGAAGACACCGCACCGCGTTCACAGCTACGACCACGATCCTCGCGCCGAATCTTTCGGCGACGAGGCGGTCACTGCACTGGCAGAGTCGACAGGCGTCGAGGCCGCACAGATCTTCAAGACCTTGGTCGTCAAACTCGACACCGGCAAGCTCGCCGTCGCGGTCCTGCCGGTCCCGAACAAGCTCTCGCTCAAAGCCGCAGCCGCTGCCCTCGGTGCAAGCAAAGCCGTCATGGCCGATCGCGCCGAAGCCGAGCGCTCGAGCGGCTACGTCTTCGGCGGTATCTCACCGCTCGGCCAACGCAAGAAACTGCCGACCGTGATCGATGCGTCGGCGCTCGACTGGGACCGCATTCTCTGCAGCGCCGGTCGACGCGGGCTCGAGATCGAGCTGGCTCCGACAGACCTCGCGCAGTTGAGTGGCGCGGTCACGGCGCAAATCACGGCGGGCTGAGTATCCGGTCGCTACGGTCTCACCATGCGACCACACCTGAAAACTCTTGCACTGACCGCTGCAGCGGCAGCCCTCACGGTCTCGCTGACGGCCTGCGGGAGTTCGGACAATGCCGCCAAGGAAGTCACGGTAGTCGGATCAGGGCAGGTCCGCGGGGCGCCGGACATCCTCAATGCCGACATCGGCATCGAGGTGGTTGCCCCGGATGTATCGGGAGCGGTCTCGGAGGCGAATGACAAGGCTCGTCAGATGATCGACGCGATAGTCGCCGCCGGTGTGGCCCCCGAGGACGTGCAGACAAGCGATCTGTCCGTCCAGCCGCAGTACGACGCCAGCGGCGGACCGTTCGTCGGCGGCAACGTGACCGGCTACCGGGCAACCAACTCGGTACGAATCGTCGTGCGCGATCTCGACAAGGCCTCTTCTGTCCTGGACGCCGGCATCGCGGCGGGCGGAAACGCGGCACGGCTCGGCAACGTCGCCTTCGCCATCGACGACGACTCTCAGCTTCTGGCCGACGCTCGCACCCGGGCCTTCGAGGACGCGAAGAACCGTGCCGAGCAGTACGCGGATCTGTCCGGTACGTCGCTCGAGAACGTCGTGACCATCACCGAGGCACACGACACGAGTGGCGGTCAGACCATGCGCGCTCCCGACGCCTCGATGTCCGACATGGTTCTCGCCCCGGGAACCCAGCAGGTCTCGTTCGAGGTGACCGTTACCTGGGCTCTCGGCTGACCACTAGAGCAGGCTGATCTGCTCGCCGGCACGGTCGACGTCCGGCTCGATCAACTCGTGCCCGTTGTTCTTGACACTGTTGACCAGCGGCCGGACTCGATCGACGTCGATCCGCTCGAAGAGGTCCGGTACCGGTTCGAGCAGAGCCGAATCGACGGTGTTGTCGGGGTCGAGCCACGCCTCCCAGCGGTCACGAGGCAGGGCGAGGGGCATGCGGTCGTGAACCTGCTCGAGGTGACCGAGAGAGTCGACTGTGACGATCGAGCAGCTCAGGACGGGGCTCGTGTTCTCGACCCTCGGGTCCCGCCAGGCAGACCACACGCCCGCCATGAACAGCCGTGATCCGTCGTCGGGGTGCATGTAGTAAGGAATCTTCGCTGCCTTTTTCCCGCCGGTGGCCTCGGTCTGCCACTCGTACCACCCGTCCATGGGGACCAGGCAACGCTTGAACTTGAAGGCGGTCCGAAACGCCGGCTTCTCCGCCAGCGAGTCGGCGCGGGCGTTGAACAGGACCGGGCCTTTGCCCAGCTCCTTGGTCCACGACGGCACCAATCCCCACCGCATCCGCCGAATCCTCTTGGTCGGATCGCTGTCGGGATTTTCCCGATCGTGGCGTTCGACGACGGTCAACACCTCGGTCGTGGGGGCCACGTTGTAGTCGGCTTCGACGGGCGCCGAGTGGTCCGTCTCGTCGAGCGCATCGAGTTCCACCGCCAGGGTGGCCGGGTCCGCTGTGGTCGCATACCTTCCGCACATGACACCCAGGGTGGCACGGTTTCGACCATTCCCCCACCGATGAGAGAAGATGGACCATGTGAGTCTGAGTCTGTGGAGCGCCCCGAGGGCCCAAGCACCCGTCGATGCAGTGGTGACGCTGCCCGGATCCAAGTCCATCACCAATCGAGCTCTGATTCTTGCCGCACTTGCGGATGGCCCGTCCACGATCACCGGTGCACTTCGCAGCCGTGACGCCGACCTGATGATCGCAGCTCTGCGTGACCTCGGCATCGGCGTCGAGGAAGCCGGCGATCCGACCACGCTTCGCATCACCCCTGGGCCCCTGCGCGGCGGCGAGGTCGACTGCGGCCTGGCCGGCACCGTGATGCGCTTCCTGCCGCCGCTCGCCGCGATGGCCGACGGCATCGTCCGTTTCGACGGCGACGAGCAAGCACGCACCCGCCCCCTCGGCACCATCTTGGAGGCACTGCGCGGTCTCGGCGCTCGGATCGAGGGTGACGCACTCCCGTTCACCGTCACCGGAACCGGATCCCTACGCGGAGGAACGGTCACCATCGACGCATCCGGTTCGTCGCAGTTCGTCTCCGGTCTGCTGCTCTCGGCTGCCGCCTTCGAAGAGGGTGTCACCGTCCACCACGACGGCAAGCCCGTCCCGTCCATGCCACACATCGACATGACCGTCGAGATGCTCCGCCAAGCCGGAGTCTCCGTGACGACACCAGCCACGGGCGGAGACGCAGACACGTGGCGGGTGGCACCGGGGCCGGTGCGCGCCGTGGACTGGGCGATCGAACCCGATCTCTCCAACGCCACACCGTTCCTGGCCGCAGCCGCTGTTACCGGCGGAACCGTCAGCGTCCCGATGTGGCCGTCGTCGACGACGCAGCCCGGCGACGCGATCCGCGGGATCCTCGCCTCGATGGGCGCCGACGTCACTCTTGCCGACGGCGTGCTGACCGTTCGCGGCCCGGAGAAACTGCGCGGCATCGACATCGACCTCCACGACGTGGGAGAGCTGACCCCCACCGTCGCGGCCCTGGCCGCTCTCGCCGAGGGCACCTCGCATCTACGAGGTATTGCACACCTGCGCGGGCACGAGACCGACCGCCTGGCCGCCCTCGCCGACGAGATCAACAAGCTCGGCGGCTCCGTCACCGAAACCGACGACGGCCTGACGATCGTTCCCGCGGAACTCCATGGCGGACAATGGCTCTCGTATGCCGACCACCGCATGGCAACAGCCGGCGCCATCATCGGCCTGGTCGTCGACGGCGTCGACGTCGACGATGTCGGAACCACAGCCAAGACACTGCCCGGCTTCGAGAACATGTGGATCGACATGCTCGAGAGTTCGCCGGCGACACCGAAGGCAAGCTTCTGAGTCCGCGGCAGTACGACGAGTCCGACGTCCGGGTACGTCCCGGCCGCGGATCCCGCCCCCGTACGAAGACTCGGCCCGAACATCTCTCGGCCGAATCGGGGATGGTGGTGTCGAAGGATCGTGGCCGTTGGGGTTGCGTCCTCGGCGGCGATCCCGACCGACTGATCGTCACGATGCGTGCCCGCGAACTTGGCCGAACCCCCATAGTCGTCGGCGATCAGGTGGACATCGTCGGCGATCTGTCCGGCAAAACCGACACCCTCGCCCGCATTGTCCGGGTCTCCGAGCGTTCAACGGTTCTGCGACGGACGGCCGACGACACCGATCCCTTCGAACGCATCGTCGTCGCGAACGCGGAGCAGTTGCTCATCGTCGTGGCACTCGCCGATCCCCCACCGCGCACCGGTTTTGTCGAGCGCGCACTGGTCGCCGCCTACGTGGGTGGCCTCACACCGATCGTCTGCCTGACCAAGAGCGACCTCGAACCACCCGAGGAATTCGCGAGCACTTTCGCCGACCTCGACATCCAAGTGGTCGTCGCCGGTCGCGACGATCCCCTGGACGAACTGACGCAGATCCTCGAGCACAAGTTGACCGCCCTGATCGGACATTCCGGCGTCGGAAAATCGACATTGGTCAATCGCCTTGTCCCCGATGCCAATCGAGCGGTCGGCATCGTATCCGGCGTCGGCAAGGGCCGGCACACATCGACGCAATCGGTGGCACTCCCCCTCGCCGGTGGCGGTTGGGTGATCGACACCCCTGGCATCCGTTCGTTCGGTCTGGCGCACATCTCGCCCGAGAACGTGGTGGCTGCATTCTCGGATCTCGCTGCGGCGATCGAGGATTGCCCGCGCGGATGCACGCACCTCGGGCCGCCGGCAGACCCCGAATGCAAGCTCGACCTGCTGGAGGGCAAATCCGCTCGACGCGTCGTCGCTGTGCGACAACTGCTGGAAGCGATCAAGTCCAACGATCAGTACTGAGCGACGCCCCTTGGCTAGAACAGCAAAGCGGCCCGGCACCATGTCGAATGGTGTCGGGCCGCTTGTTGCGTCTGGTCAGCGCAGGCGGGAAATCAGCGCAGGCCGAGGAGGCTGCGCAGCTTTCCACTCTTGCGCTTACGTGCGATGGCGCTCTTGAGACCGTTACGACGCCCGGTCACGGGATCGACAGTCGACGTCAGTTCGCCGTCGAACATCCGCTCCGACGCCGTCTCGGGCGCATTGTCGACGGTGTCCTTGAGGTACTTGTTGGGCAGCGACAGCTTGGCGATGGTGCGCCAGGACTTGGCGTACTGCACGGCAAGTGGGCCCGTCGTGTACGGCAGGTCGTACTTGTCCGCGAGCTGACGCACCGTGACCGCGATGTCCTTGTAGCGGTTGCTGGGCAGATCGGGGAACAGGTGATGCTCGATCTGGTAGCTCAGGTTGCCCGTCATGAAGTCCATGAGCGCGCTGCCCTCGATGTTGGCGCTACCGAGCATCTGACGCAGGTACCACTGGGCCTGCGTTTCCTTGTCGATGTCTTCCTTGGTGAACTTCTCGGCACCGTCCGGGAAGTGACCGCAGAAGATGACCGCGTTGGTCCACACGTTCCGCAGGGTGTTGGCGGTGAAGTTGGCCGACAACGTGCTCTTCCACGCCGGGCCGGTGATGGCCGGGTAGATGACGTAGTCGCGCAGGACCTGCTTGCCGATCTTCTCGCCGACCTCGCGGAGCTTGCGCTGGGTCTCTTCCTTGTCGGCGCGGCCCTTGGCCACCTTGCCGAGCTCGAGGTGCTGTGCGGCGATGCCGTACTCGAAGAACAGCGCGAGCAGCGTGTTGTAGACCAGATTGCCGGCGTTGAAGGGCTTCCATCGCTGATCGCGGGTGACGCGCAGGAGTCCGTATCCGACGTCGTCGTCCATTCCGAGGACGTTGGTGTACTTGTGATGCAGGTAGTTGTGGGTCTGCTTCCAGTGCGCAGACGGGCCGGTGACGTCCCACTCCCACGAGGTGGAGTGGATCTCCGGGTCGTTCATCCAGTCCCACTGACCGTGCATCACGTTGTGCCCGAGTTCCATGTTCTCGATGATCTTCGAGAGCGTCAGCAGGCCAACTCCGGCGAGCCACGCCGGACGGCGACGGCTGGCGAAAAGCACTGCGCGGCCGCCGATTTCGAGTGAACGCTGCAGGCGAATGACGTTGCGCACGTAGCGCGCGTCCTTTTCGCCGCGCGACTCCTCGATGTCGCGACGAATCGCGTCGAGTTCGCGGCCGAGCGCCTCGATGTCGGCGTCCGTGAGATGTGCATATTCCTTGACATCTGCAATCGCCATGGAAAGCCTCCTAGCAGTGAGTTAGGCGCAAAGTAGTAAGTGCAGAACGATCATGACTTCGAATCGTTCAGATCAACTGCACCTACTGTAGCGTAACTTACGGCACCGTAGGTTAGGTTTTTCCCGATGTAACCTATATCACTTCCGGCGCTTCGGCATGCGAGAACGCGCCTGCGACTTGAGTGCGGTCAACAATCCGAGGCGCTTGCCGGTGACCGGATCGGTACGCAGGTCCTCGACCATCGCCATGGCTGCGTCCCGGAACCCTGAGTCACGGAACCGTAGTTCCGAGGACGTTTCCGGAGCATTATCCGAGGTCGCAGTCAGCCACTTGTCCGGCAAGGCCAGCTTGTGGATCGTGCGCAGCGCCAGGAGATACTGCTTGAAGAGCGAACCGGTGGTGTACGGGAGATCGAACTTCTCGCACAATGCACGCATCTTCACAGCAATTTCTGGGTAGCGGTTGCTCGGCAGATCAGGGAAGACGTGGTGCTCGATCTGGTAGCTCAGGTTGCCACTCATGAGTCCCATGAGCTTGCCCGAATTGAAGTTCGCGCTACCGAGCATCTGGCGCAGGTACCACTCGTGACGAGTCTCCTGCTCGAATTCGGCAACGGTGAACTTCTCGGCGCCGTCCGGGAAGTGACCACAGAAGATGACGACGTACGCCCACAGGTTGCGCACGAGATTCGCGGTGGCATTGGCCGTCATGGTCGACTTCCACGCCGGCCCCGTCAGCGCGGGGAACAAGATGAAGTCCTTGCCCACCTGACGAAAGATCTTGCGCGCGAAGTCTTTGTTCGCCTGCGAGTTCAGTTGCCCCTTTTCCGCGCCCTCCAACTCGGCTGCCGCCGTGAGGTCATGCAGCGCGATGCCCCACTCGAACGTGGCCGCCAAGATCACGTTGGCGATCGGCTGGAAGAGGTTGATCGGCTTCCACGGCTCGTCACGCGTCATACGCAGGATCCCGAAACCGAGGTCCTCGTCCATCCCGACGACGTTGGTGTACGTGTGGTGCTGGTAGTTGTGCGCACGCTTCCAGTGCTCGGAAGGACCGGTCTGATCCCACTCCCACGAGACGGAGTGAATCTCGGGATCGTTCATCCAGTCCCATTGCCCGTGCATGACGTTATGCCCGAGCTCCATGTTCTCGATGATCTTCGACAGGCTCAGCAGGGTCGTGCCGACCAGCCATGCCGGTCGGTACCGACTGCCGAACAGCGCGATACGCCCACCGAGCTCCAACGCCCGCTGGACGCGAATGACGCGACGAATGTAGCGGGCGTCCCGGATTCCACGAGAGTCTTCGATGTCGAGTCGAATCTGATCGAGTTCACGTCCGAGAGCTTCGACATCGGCCTCGGTGAGGTGCGAAAACTCTTTGATATCGGTGATGGCCACCGTGGTCCTCCGTGTGCCTAGAAGCTATGCGTCCAGCGTACAGTCGCCGGCGGCAGCGGAGATGCACGTCTGAATGCGCTCGCCCTCCGCGTGCTGTTTTCCCGAGCGTAGGTCGATTGCGTGGCCGGCGACGAGAGGCACGACACACGTCTGGCAGATGCCCATGCGGCAACCGAAGGGCATCAAGGCGCCGGACTGCTCGCCGGCTTCCAGAAGCGTCGTCGCGCCGTCGACGGTGATCGTCTTACCCGACTTCTCGAACGTGACCGTGCCGCCGTCCGCCGAGGCGTCGATGCGTGAAACCGCGAATCGCTCCATATGGAGTCGATCCTCGATGCCTTCCGCCTTCCAGACGTCTTCGAGCTCGTCGAGCAACGGAAGGGGTCCGCACGCCCAGGTGTGGCGCTCACGCCAGTCGGGGCAGACCGTGTCGAGAGAACTGAGTTTGAATTTTCCGTCGCGGCGAGTGAGCTGAACGTGACTCACGAAGTCCTCGTGCTCGGCGTGCAGTGCCGTGAGTTCGTCGGCGAACATCACGTCGGATTCCGTCGGAGCCGAGTGGATGTGCATGACGTCGGGCAATTGACCGCGCCGGTTCATCGTCCGCAACATGCCCATGACCGGAGTGATGCCACTGCCGGCGGTGATGAACAGGATCTTCTCCGGCGGCGGATCCGGCAACGCGAAGTTACCCGAAGGCGTGGCCAGTCGAACGATGGTTCCCGACGGCACGGCCCCGCTGACGAGGTGGCTCGAGAGAAAGCCCTCTGGCATGGCCTTGACCGCGATGGAAATGCGCTTGTTCTCCCAGTTGGGAGGCGAAGTAAGTGAGTACGACCGCCAATGCCACCGGCCGTCGATATGCAGACCGATGCCGATGTACTGCCCCGGCTGGTAGTTGAAGTCGAATCCCCAACCCGGCTTGATGACGATGGTCGCCGAATCCGTGGTCTCAGGCCGGACTTCGACGATCTGACCACGCAGTTCGCGGGCGGACCACAACGGATTTGCGAGGTGCAGATAGTCGTCGGGAAGCAATGGTGTGGTCAGCCGAGCCGCCGCACCACGAAGCAGATTGAGCTTCGACCGCGCTGCCGGAACTACCGACGCTGCCGGTGCCTCGATCCAGTCCTTCAGACCCATCAGACCTCCACCTCTCACCTTCCGAACCCACTGCCTACGGTACCGTAGGTTATCAGGTTACGGTACCGTAGGTTACTTCACGGTAAGCACATTCACAGCAGGTCGAGCAAGAACGGCAACTCCTGCGCGGCGTACCACGCCAACTCGTGGTCCTCCGCGTCGCCGAGCGTGAACTCGGCATCGGCGTCACCGAGATCCGCCGCGTCGACTATGCCAGCAGCGCGCTCGATGTCCGATTCTGCCTGTTCGAGGTCGACATGCACAGATGCAACCTGAGCCATCGTCACAGGACCCGCCAATCGAACTACAGAATCGTCGAGATCGGGACGCAACTTCACATCTGCATCGTCGACGTCGGCGGCAACGACAGCACGCCGGAAGGTGACGTCACCCTCCGTTCCGGCGATCAGCCGCAGCGACGCACGCGCAGCCTCACCCATGGCGACCTCGGCCAACTCGTCGTCATCGCCCGCCGCGTACGACTCACGCAGAGTCGGGGTGACCGCAAAAGCCGTCCGGCTCATCGGGTCGAACTCCTGATCTGCGACCAACTTCTGCAAAATCTCGACCGTCGCCGGTACGTACACCCTCATGAGACCACCTTCATGCTCGTTCGTCACCGACTCGCATCCGTCAATTCCTCGAGTGACTCGAAGATCAGCGAACGAACGACGTCGACGTCCGACATCGCGTCACGGTCGGCATTCAAACCGTAGTAGACATTTCCGTCGTACGACGTCAGGGCGATGCTGAGTGTCTGATTCTTGAGCAGTGGCGACACCGGATACATCTCCAGCATCCGAGCCCCACCGAGGTAGAGCGGGAACTGTGGCCCTGGCGCATTGGTGATCATCAAGTTGAACATTCGCTGCGACAGACTACTGGCCGCACGGGAGCTCATCGCATGCAGCGTCGCCGGCGCAAACCCGGACATTCGCACCATCGTCTGCGCGGTGACCCGCCGACCCTGACGCGCGAATGCCTCCGTCGCATGCGCCACGTGAGAGAGCCGAACAACCGCGTTGGGTTCACCGACAGGCAGGTCGATGAGGAACGAGGAAACATGGCCCGGCGCCTGCGGATCGTCGACGTCGGGACTCTCGGGGCCGTCCGTGTACACCGACATGGGCACCATCGCCCGCACGATGGTCGCCTCGGTCACCGGCTCACCACGCGAGAGCAGCCAGTTCCGCATCGCACCTGCGATGACGGTGAGAATCACGTCATTGATCTCGCACCCGTACCGCGCGCGAATACGTCGATAGTCCTCGAGAGACGTCTTGGCCACCGCAAGGCGTCGATTGCGCGAGATGGTGGCGTTGAGCGGGCTCGACGGGGCCACCTGGGTCGCCGTTCGAACCACTTCCGCGAGTTTCCCGAGTGCACTCACAGCCTCGGTGACGGATGTGGTCACGTCGTTGAACGCTGCACGCGCCCGTGCGATCCCCTCCCCCGGGCTCGTCACGAGATCTGCCATTGCACTGACCAACAGGCTGGTATCGCTCGGCGGCCTGGCGGGCATCCACAATTCTTCGGGGCCTGGCGCTCGATTCTTCTCCGGATCGAAGATCACCTGACTGATCTCTGGAGCCGCCTCGCCGTCCACCAACGACGAATGAGACTTCGTGAAGATGGCAAATCTGTTTCTGCTCAGCCCCTCGACCAGGTACATCTCCCACAACGGCCTCGTGCTGTCGAGGGGTCTCGACGTCAGCCGCGCGATCAGATCCATCAGCTGTTCGTCGGAACCTGGTTTGGGCAGAGCCGATCGGCGTACGTGATAGGTGATGTCGAAATCCGAGTCGTCCACCCAGACGGGGCGGGCCAGGCCGAACGCCACCTCACGCACTCGCTGGCGGTAACGCGGAACCGATCCGAGCCGCTCTTCGACCAGACGAAGCAATTCCTCGTGATCGATCCCGTTTCGCAGTTGCCGGAAGATCCCCAACGAGCCGACATGCATCGGCGTCGTCCCGGCTTCGAGGAAGTAGAAAGCAGCATCCTGAGTCGTCAGTCTGTTCACCATGGCTTCGTGTCCCCTCCTTCGCCGAGATCGAACAGAATCGACAACTCCTCGATGGTCGATTCCGAGCCGACGTGGTGGACCCCGACCATCCCGACTGCCACCGCCGCCCGGACGTTGATTTCGAGATCATCCACGAAAACGAAGTCCTCCGGCTCGACGCCCAAACGACTCGCCGCCAACAGATAGATCTCGGCGTCGGGCTTCGCCATCTCGACATCACCGGACAAGATCACGTCGTCGACCAAGACCCCGTCTCCGAGATCCCGCAACCACTGAGCATTGGCACCGCCGGGATCGTTGCTGACGATTCCCGTCACGATTCCGCGGGCCTTCACCGCGCGCACGACCGCGCTCAAGCCGTCGAGATCCGATCCCGGACCGAACAGCACGCCACCGACATCCAACAGAAGTCCCCGCACGCCATCACCCTAAGTCGCGATGGTGATCACGGCGACATCTCGAGCGTTTCGTGTCATGCTTCTCACCATCGCTCGGGGGAGCGAAGTCCGAGACGACCATCTCGGACGCACGATCATCCGGGGGGATGTCATGGAGCAGGACTGCACAATCATTCTCGAGCCGGCACCACAATTCGAGCCTCACGCGCATACCGTCGCGCTTACGCGGCCGCAGTGCCGACCCGACCGAGCGCAGTGCCGAACCGACCGAATGCTGCGTCGCCCACGAAAGACACCACACAACGGGACGTCGTCCAGTGCCGGTTTCACTCACGTGCTGGAACCGCAGTTGGCGGGTGCCGACATCTTCTGGAACCGATCACTTCGCCTGGTTCTCGAAACCGTCGACCGGCGACGAAATCCGCGGCAACTCAAGGGCGTATTGACGCCGTCCGTCCTGGAAGTTGTTGCGCGACTTTATACTTCGGAATTTTCGGCCCGGAAGCTGGGCGGCGCGGCCGTTCACCGCACCCACGTTCAAGCAGTGTCGAAGAGTACCGCCGAAGTCTGTGCGACGTACACACGAGGCACGCAGACATTTGCCGTCGCGGGTCGGATCGACCATACAGACGGAACAGGCTGGACGGTCACCGCACTACACGTGGTGTGACCGTCCAGCCTGCTGAGTACTAACTGCGCTGGTAGCTCAGCTGTACTGAACCTCAGCGCTTGCGCTTGGACTTCGGAGCTCGATTGCTCTTCGACTGCGTCCGTGCTGCTTCACGACGTTCGCGGCGCGAGGCGGCCCCGTCACCGGAGTCGGCGGCCGAGTCGCGGGTTGCCTTCGCCTTACCGTCCTCGTCCGGGCCGGTGTACGTCAATCGCGACGGACCTTCGTCGTCAAGTCCCTTGGCGCGCAACGCCGTCGGGGCAGCAGTTCCGGTTGTCCTGGCTGCGGCTTCCTGCGTCGGGAGCGGCTTGGGCGCCGTGGCGGACGCCGCAGCGGCCGAGCCGGCCGTGACGGAAATTCCGCTCGCGGGCTGCGCCGGAGCTGCCTCGACCTGCAGGTTGAAGAGGAATCCGACGGACTCTTCCTTCAATCCGTCGAGCATGCCGATGAACATGTCGTAACCCTCGCGCTGGTACTCGACCAGCGGATCGCGCTGGGCCATCGCACGCAGACCGATTCCCTCCTTGAGGTAATCCATCTCGTAGAGATGCTCACGCCACTTGCGGTCCAGGACCGAGAGGAAGACACGACGCTCGAGTTCACGCATACCGTTTTCGCCGGCGATCGCATCGATCTCGGCTTCGCGCTTCTTGTACGCCGCGTGGGCGTCTTCGAGCAAAGCGGTTCGCAGGTCGTCACGGCTCAGGTCACTGTTGATGCCTGCGCCGTCCTCCCCTGCCAACGTCTTGTGATCGATGCCGACCGGGTAGAGCGTCTTGAGCGCGGTCCACAGCTGCTCGAGATCCCAGTCCTCGACGTATCCCTCGGCGGTGGCACCGTCGACGTAGGCGGTGACCACGTCAGTGATCATCTGCTCGACCTGGCCCTCCATGTCCTCACCCTCGAGGATCTGGCGGCGCTCCTTGTAGATGACCGTTCGCTGCTGGTTCATGACCTCGTCGTACTTGAGGACATTCTTGCGAATTTCGAAGTTCTGCTGCTCGACCTGAGTCTGAGCGCTCTTGATGGCCTTCGAGACCATCTTGGCTTCGATCGGGACGTCGTCGGGAAGGTTGAGGCGCGTCATGATCGACTCGAGTGCCGAACCGTTGAAGCGGCGCATGAGCTCGTCACCGAGCGAGAGGTAGAACCGCGATTCGCCGGGATCACCCTGACGTCCGGAACGACCGCGCAACTGGTTGTCGATACGACGCGATTCGTGACGCTCGGTGCCCAGAACGTACAGGCCGCCGGCGTCGCGGACCTTCTCCGCGTCTGCCTTGACCTCAGCCTTGACCTCGTCCAGGACTGCGTCCCAGGCTGCTTCGTACTCGTCCGGCGTCGTGACCGGATCGAGGCCCTTCTTGCGCAGCGCGATGTCCGCGATGATGTCCGGGTTACCACCGAGAACGACGTCGGTACCGCGGCCGGCCATGTTGGTCGCGACGGTGACCGCACCGGAGCGACCGGCCTCGGCGATGATGGTCGCTTCCTTCTCGTGGAACTTCGCATTGAGGACGTTGTGTGCAACGCCGCGCTTGGTGAACTGCTTGGACAGGTACTCCGAGCGCTCGACGCTGGTGGTACCGATCAGGACGGGCTGGCCGTTCTCGTGACGCTCGACGACGTCGTCGACCACCGCGTCGAACTTGGCTTCCTCGGTCTTGTAGATGAGGTCGCCGTTGTCGACTCGGACCATCGGGCGGTTGGTCGGGATGGGGATCACACCGAGGGTGTAGGTCTGGTGAAGCTCGGCAGCTTCCGTCTCGGCGGTACCCGTCATGCCGGACAACTTGTCGTACAGACGGAAGTAGTTCTGCAGGGTGATGGTGGCGAGAGTCTGATTCTCGGCCTTGATCTCCACCTTCTCCTTGGCCTCGATCGCCTGGTGCATGCCCTCGTTGTAGCGGCGGCCGACCAGCACGCGGCCGGTGAACTCGTCGACGATGATGACCTCACCGTCGCGGACGATGTAGTCCTTGTCCTTGGTGTAGAGCTCCTTGGCCTTGATCGCGTTGTTCAAGTAGCTCACCAGCGGAGAATTCGCGGCTTCGTACAGGTTGTCGATACCGAGCTGGTCCTCGACCAGTTCGACGCCCGCCTCGTGCACACCGATGGTGCGCTTGCGGATGTCGACCTCGTAGTGGACGTCCTTCTTCAGCAGCGGCGCGATGCGAGCGAACTCGCTGTACCACTTGCTGGAGCCGTCGGCCGGGCCCGAGATGATGAGCGGGGTTCGGGCTTCGTCGATGAGGATCGAGTCGACCTCGTCGACGATGGCAAACGCGTGGCCACGCTGGACCAGGTCGTCCAGCGAATGCGTCATGTTGTCGCGCAGGTAGTCGAAGCCGAACTCGTTGTTGGTGCCGTACGTGATGTCGGCTGCGTAGGCGACGCGGCGCTCAGCCGGGGTCATGCCCGAGAGAATCACACTGGTCTCGAGGCCGAGGGCGCGGTGAACGCGACCCATCCACTCGGAGTCACGCTTGGCGAGGTAGTCGTTGACCGTGACCACATGGACGCCGTCACCGGCGATCGCGTTGAGATAGGCCGGAAGAACACAGGTCAGGGTCTTGCCCTCACCGGTCTTCATCTCGGCGACGTTGCCGAAGTGCAGGGCCGCGCCGCCCATGATCTGCACGTGGAAGTGCTTCTGGTCGATCACGCGCCACGACGCCTCGCGGGCCACCGAGAATGCCTCGGGCAGCAACTCGTCGAGGGTTTCCCCGGCGGCGTAGCGCTCACGGAACTCGGTGGTCTTGGCTTTGAGTTGCTCGTCTGTCAGGCCTTCGACATCGGGCGACAGAGATTCCACATGCTCGGCGATGTGCTTGAGCCGCTTGACCATGCGACCTTCACCAACACGGAGCAGCTTCGATAGCGACAGCGACGGCACAGTCTTCTTCGTCCTCAATCTTCGGCGACAGGGGTCACACACTGAAAATCCGGCCGGGGTCCGAAAACTCCGGCCGGATTCCATGGTAGGCGCTACCGGCGGCGAGCGAGCAAACCCACCACCGATTGGGTCATGTCAGGCGGATCAATCCGTAGTCGAAAGCGTGACGACGGTAGACGACGGACGGCTTGTCCGACTCCTTGTCATGGAAGAGAAAGAAGTCGTGTCCGACCAGTTCCATCTCGTACAGAGCGTCGTCGATGGTCATCGGCTCGGCCGGGTGATCCTTCGTGCGGACCACGCGTCCCGGGCCGTCGTACTCGTCCGGCTCTTGGCCGTTCGGCGAAATGTCCGGTGTGACTCCGAGTGAGTCTGCGTCGACGAGGGAGGCGGTTGCCTCCGCGACGGACACCGGTCGCTTGTCGCCGTAATGGACCTTCTTGCGGTCCTTGGTTCGACGGAGGCGGCTTTCGAGCTTGTCGATCACCGATTCGAAGGCGGCGTAGAAGCTGTCTGCGGACGCTTCGGCTCGGGCCACCGGGCCTTTACCTCGAGCGGTGATCTCGACGCGCTGGCAACTCTTGGCCTGTCGTCGGTTGCGTTCATGTTGAAGTTCCACGTCGAAGTGGAATATGGAGGGGTCGAAGTGTTCGAGTCGCGCCAGCTTTTCCGAAACGTAGATTCGGAAGTGATCGGGGATCTCGACATTTCGTCCCTTGACTACGACGTCGGATCTCGGAGCTGCGGCATTCTCGGAACGCTCGATGGTGGCGTCCTCGATGAAAAACGAGGCTTGCGAAGGGGTCGTCACTCGTACCTCCCAATTACGGCCCCGCCCCACGGTGGGCGGCGGCAAATTCTGCAAGTACCGAGAGGGGATCCGCCCGGCACCAGTATCGAAGTACCACCTCCTACCAGTATTTTCGGGTGTGCCGCCGACGCTAGTACGTAACGCGCGCGAGTGCCACTGTTCCAACGAAATTCATCTAAGCCCCTGCAAGAACAAGCACGAGAGTTGTCCGAATCCCACTGAGCGCGAGAGCCCGAACCGACTCTGCCGCAGTCGCTCCCGTGGTCAGGACGTCGTCGAGCAGGACGATGTCGCCGTCCCCGACAATCGAAGAGACTGCAGTGGTGTCGAGAGACACATGACCGTTCACATTGGTCACCCGGTCGGCCGCGGACAGTCCGACCGAGTCACGTACGCCTCGCGTCATCCGGAGAATCGGACAGACACGTACCGGACGCCCCTCGACGGAACCAACTTCCCGCTTTTCGCGCACACTCTCGGCTATCCGGCGAACCGGATCACCCCCGCGAGATCGCGCCGCTCGGGCGCGTGTGGGAGCCGGCACCAGCATGATCGGCGTACGACCCCCGCCGCCGACCTCGCCCCACCGTTCCAGAGTGCCCAATGCACCGGCCACAGCGATCCCCAGAGGCGTCGCGAGGTCCCGACGACCCCGTTCCTTCATCTCGATCACACTGCGCCGCCTGGGGCCGTCGTAGCGGCCGAGTGCCCAGACCGGCACGCCCGGGTCTACGCGCGGACTCAGTTGAACCGGATGGTCACGCAGCAGTTCCGCGCACTCACCGCACCACAGCGTCCCCGTGCGGCCACACCCACCACACTCGCGTGGCAACAGCAGATCGAGCAATCCGGCACCGAATTTCTTGTCCCCCATGGCCGAATCATGAATCAGAGCACCGACACGCATCAGAGCACAGAGACGTCAGCCGGGTAGAACCGGAATCGCCTTCTGTCCGGTCAGCACAGTCACTTCACGCCAGCGTCGATCCCCGGCGGGGTCGTTGTTGTTCAGTTGGAACACCGCACGCGCGTCGGCGACGTACTCGGTGGTCGGCGACGCATCCACGGAGGTGACGGGAGCGGTCAGGTTTCCACTCGGCAGCGCGTCCATTCGTGAACCGTCTATCGCGACCTGGACGACCGGTATGTCGGCTCCACTGCGCGCGATCACGATGGTGTCGCTGTTGCTCCAGTCGAGTGAGAGCGCGGTACTGCCCAAGCCGGACGCCACCGCACGCGGACTCG
Source organism: Rhodococcus sp. 66b (assembly GCF_002076325.1). Taxonomy (NCBI): domain Bacteria; kingdom Bacillati; phylum Actinomycetota; class Actinomycetes; order Mycobacteriales; family Nocardiaceae; genus Rhodococcus; species Rhodococcus sp. 66b. The sequence continues at coordinate 313,867 of NZ_MUZB01000005.1, read as the reverse complement.
TCAGGGCGTAGACCCCGCTGGGTGTGCGCACGACCACGGCCAGGTAGACCTTGCCGTCGATGATCATCGCGGCTCGCACGCCGTCGCGAGAGAGACGCAATTCCGAGATCGTGGAGCCGACCGACGTCAACGCCCCGACATCGACGTTGGTGACCGACACCCGACCGGTTCCTGGTTCGCGGACGACCCGAACGACGGTATTGCCGTTCACCGCCGCCCAGACAGCATTGTTGTCCAGCTCCCACGAAGGTCGGGTGATGGCGCTGCCTTCGAGCACCGGAGCGGAACCATCGCCGTATGTACCGAGCGACAAGTCGAACCGGGTGGCTGGATCCGGCCGAGCGGTGTCTGCGACGGCTGCGACCAACTTGCCGTCCCGCGAGAGAGCAGCCGCCGTGAGGTTGCCCGCATTGCCCGCGAAACCGGGCACCGGAGTCGCCTCCTGCTCGCTGACGCTCACCAGTGAACCGTTGCGCAGTGCGTGCAGTCCGACGGTCGCACTCGTGGTGGCCAGCGGGTTGGTCGACGCGACGTCGGCGGTGGTCCAGCCTTCCGCATGAGCAGCGTCCAGCGGTTCGCCGTCGATCTCCAGAACGTACGGCCCCGCGACATCGGCATTGGCGAGCGTCCAGATGACTTGCGCTGCAAACAAACCGCGCGTCGCAGCATCCATCGGGTTGTCCAGACGGAAGTTGATGCGCACACCGCCGAGACCGACTCCGACCTGTCCCGGCTTGCCGTCGGCCTTGGTGATCGGACCGATCACCGACACGCCATTGCCGAGTTCGTTTCGTACAGCCGGCGCCAGCGCTGCCTTCGGTCCGTCGATCATCAGGCCGATCAGCTGAGCTGCCACCTGGTCCTGTCCGCCGGAGATCCAGCGAAGGTCGGGGACGACTGTCTGGCTGGTCGGGTCGAGGAAGAACAACGACTTCCGCTGATATGCGCCGAGGAACTGCGGGCGCTCCATGATCACACCGGGTGGCAGATCGCTGATACGCCATTCGCCATCGGTCAACGTCAGCGTCATCTTCGCTTCGAAGCTGCCCTCTTCGGGGACGTACAGCCCGCCGGGGTCGAGGCGACCGACCTTGTTCACACGAATCGTGTACACCGCTTCGGAACTGGTTCGCGACGCCGACAGGGTGTCGATCTTGTCGACGATGACGGCACTGGCCGCGTCGTCCCAGCGCGCCGAGGCGTCTTTGGTGAGGTACTGGCGGGCTGCAGCATGCCGGTTGGACGGATCGGTACTCGCCTTGACGAAGTCACGTACCAGCAAGTCCGGCTCTCGCCCCGATGCCGGTGATTCGACGGAGGTTCCGGGCACGGCTGTTGCCAGAGTTCCGATTGCCTGCGGCGAGGAGGATTCCGGCAGACTCGCGCACGCGCCGGTCAGCAACAGCACGCTGAGCGTTGTTGCGAGAAGTGCCAGACGGCGGCGGGTTCCGATCATGATCGATCCCCACCGTTGGACTCGTTCCGCGAGTCCGATTCGCGCGGAGTCGGCAGGGACGACGTGACCTCGCCGACGGTATCGGCGACGATATCGGCTTCGCTCGGGGTGCGGACGAACTTTGTGGTCGTCGGCTTGAGAGGCAGTGGGCTCGACACGACTTTCTTGCCACGGGTGCGCGAGAGCGTCAGCCGGAAGCAGGCGCCGACTCCCGGTTCGCCCCAGGCCTCGAGCTTGCCGTCGTGCAGATTCGCGTCCTCGACGCTGATCGCGAGGCCGAGTCCGGTGCCGCCACTGCGGCGCACGCGGGACGGGTCCGATCGCCAGAACCGGTTGAAGACCAACTTCTCCTCGCCCGGACGCAACCCGACGCCACTGTCGCGGACGATGAAGGCGAGGGCATTGTCGTCGGCGCGAAGGCGAAGCAGAATCGGCTTCCCCTCACCGTGGTCGATGGCGTTGGCCAGGAGATTTCGCAGGATGCGTTCGACGCGGCGCGGATCGACATCTGCCATGACGGGCTCGTCGGGCATGTCCACGATCAGTTCGGTGCCGGATTCGCGGGCGAGATGGCGAACCGTGGAAACGGCCGCTCGCGCACACATACGCACGTCGAGTTGTTCGGATGCGAGTTCCGCGACACCGGCGTCGTGGCGGGAGATCTCGAGGAGGTCCGCCAGAAGCCCCTCGAACCTGTCCAGCTCGGCGACAAGCAGTTCCGACGACCGACGCAGCATCGGATCGAGGTTCTCGCTGCCGTCGTAGATCAGGTCGGCGGCCATGCGGACCGTGGTCAGAGGTGTGCGGAGTTCATGGCTGACATCGGAGGTGAAGCGTTTCTGGAGACTGCCGAACTCCTCCAACTGGGTGATCTGTTTGGACAGACTCTCGGCCATCTCGTTGAAGGACATGGCCAAGCGCGCCATGTCGTCCTCGCCGCGGACCGGCATTCGTTCCTTGAGTCGGCCGTCTGCGAAACGCACCGCGATTCGTGAGGCCGATCGGATGGGAAGCACGACCTGCCTGGCAACCAACAGCGAAATCGCAGCCAGGAGCACCAGCAACACGGCTCCACCGATCAGCAGGGTGCTTCGAACAAGCGACAGACTCCGGTCTTCGCTTGCGAGCGGGAAGATCAGGTACAGCTCGAGTCCCGATATCGACGACGCGGTGGGGCTACCGATGATCAGCGCGGGACCGGAGTAACCGTTCGGGTTGGACACCGTCGCGAATTGGTAGCTGATCTGGCCGCGTTTGACGAACTCGCGCAGGTTGTCGGGGATCTGATCGACCGGTCCCGAACTCGTCGGCTGGCGCGGCCCGTCCCCGGGCACGATGAGCACCGGATCGAAGGTGCCGGCCGACCCGGAGGCCTGGCCCGAGGTCTGGTTTCGACGGCTCGTCAGTCCGGATGCAGCGCTTTCCAATTGAACGTTGAGCGCCGTCGAATCGTCGACACCCGCGAGTTGGTCTTCGACGATGCCGCGGGCACGGTCCATTTCTTCGGTCGCCGCGGTGATCTTCGTTTCCAACAGTCGATCGGTGATCTGACTGGTCAGCACGACACCGAGAATGACGATGACGATCAAGGACAACGTCAAAGTCGAGACGACCACTCGCAACTGGAGCGAGCGTCGCCACGTGTGCGCGAGGGTGTTGCTCATCGAGTGACACCACCGCAGAAATGGCGTCAGCCGTCGATTGAGACGACGACGCCACCTGGAAACTCCGCTCACGGCGGTCCGGCCTTGTAGCCGACCCCCCTGACCGTCAGAACCACTTCGGGATTCTCGGGATCAGTTTCGACCTTGGCGCGCAAACGCTGAACGTGCACGTTCACCAGACGGGTATCGGCGGCGTGGCGGTATCCCCACACCTGCTCGAGAAGGACTTCACGGGTGAACACCTGGCGCGGCTTGCGCGCCAATGCGACCAGCAGGTCGAATTCGAGTGGTGTGAGCGAGATCTGCTCGCTGCCGCGGCTGACCTTGTGCGCCGGAACGTCGATCACGATGTCGGCGATGCTCAGCAGCTCGGCCGGTTCCTCTTCGGTGCGGCGCAGGCGAGCGCGAACTCGCGCCACCAATTCCTTCGGCTTGAACGGCTTCATGATGTAGTCGTCCGCACCGGATTCGAGGCCGAGCACGACGTCGACGGTGTCGGTCTTGGCCGTCAACATCACGATGGGCACACCGGAATCCGCACGCAGAACCCGGCATACGTCGATCCCGTTCATTCCGGGAAGCATGAGATCGAGCAGGACGAGATCGGGGCGCGTCTCACGCACTGCCGCGAGCGCCAGGGTTCCGTCGCCTACCACGTAGGGATCAAAACCCTCACCACGCAGCACGATCGTGAGCATCTCGGCGAGTGCCGTGTCGTCGTCGACAACCAGAATCCTTGGTTTCATATCCCTATCGTTGCATCTCGGAGCGATGAATCAGACCGTTACGAGGCCGTGCGGCGTGCCGCGTCTTTCCCTCTACTGTGCCGGAAAGTTCGAATCCCGGCTGCCAGGGTGACCGATCACGCGAAATCCGCGAGCCTGCGTGCCAGATTGGCCGGGTCCGTCTCCGGCCCCACGATCCACCAGGGTGAGGCCCAGTTCGTCGCTGCCAACTGCTTGTAGAGCTCACCGGTTCTGGCCTGCAGACCGCCGTCGCGCTCGTAGGCGTCGAGCTGACGCGACGCGTCCTGGGCCTCACGGGAGCGGGCGCGCTGCTCGGCCAGAGCTACCGGTACGTCGAGGTACAGCTGCAGATCGGGAGCGGGGAGAGCGAGTCGACCCAACTCCAATTCACGGATCCAGGCGACCATCTCGCCGTCCACGCCCTGATGCACGCGCGCCGCGTTGTAGGCAGCGTTGGAGGCAACGTAGCGGTCGAGGAGAACAATGTCGTTGGCGGACAACAGTTCCGAGATCCGATCCGCAGCACCAGCGCGGTCCAAGGCGAACAGGACCGCCATCGCGTTCACGGATTCGGCCAGGTCTCCGTGTGATCCTTTGAGCGCCTCGGCAGCAAGATCCGCGTGGATCGACTTTCCGTACCGCGGAAAATCCAGAGTCGCGATCGACGTGCCGCCGCGGCGGAGTTCGGTCTCCACTTTGCCGATCAACGTTCGCTTTCCAGCTCCGTCGAGGCCTTCCAATGCCACCAGTGTTCCCACGGCGGACAAGCCTATCCCCCGGCCTGCTTGCGCAGACCGGGGGACGGCCATTCTCAGCGACGAATCGCCGGGTCAGTAGCGGTAGTGCTCCGGCTTGTACGGGCCTTCGACGTCGACGCCGATGTACTCTGCCTGATCCTTCGTGAGCTTGGTCAGCGTGCCACCGAGTGCCTCGACGTGGATCTTGGCGACCTTCTCGTCGAGGTGCTTCGGGAGGCGGTAGACCTCGTTGTCGTACTCGTCCGGCTTCGTCCACAGTTCGATCTGTGCGATGACCTGGTTGGAGAAGCTGTTGCTCATCACGAACGACGGGTGGCCCGTCGCGTTGCCGAGGTTGAGCAGGCGGCCTTCGGACAGCACGATGATCGAGTGGCCGTCGGCGAAGGTGAACTCGTCGACCTGCGGCTTGATGTTGATCCGCGTGACGTCGCCGGACTTCTCGAGGCCTGCCATGTCGATCTCGTTGTCGAAGTGACCGATGTTGCCCAGGATGGCCTGGTGCTTCATGGCCTTCATGTGCTCGAACGTGATGATGTCCTTGTTACCTGTGGACGTGATCACGATGTCGGCCCAGCCGATGGCCTGCTCGACTGTCTTGACCTCGAAGCCGTCCATGAGCGCCTGAAGGGCGTTGATGGGGTCGACCTCGGTGACCGCGACGCGAGCGCCCTGGCCACGAAGTGCCTCGGCACAACCCTTGCCGACGTCTCCGTAACCACAGACCAGCGCAGCCTTGCCGCCGATCAGAACGTCGGTGCCGCGGTTGATGCCGTCGAGCAGCGAGTGGCGTGTGCCGTACTTGTTGTCGAACTTGCTCTTGGTGACCGAGTCGTTGACGTTGATCGCGGGGAACGTGAGTTCGCCGGCAGCGGCAACCTGGTACAGACGCAGAACGCCCGTGGTGGTCTCCTCGGTGACACCCTGGACGGACTCGGCGATCGCAGTCCACTTGCCCTTGTCAGCGGCGAGCGACTGACGCAGAAGCGCAAGGAAGACCTTGTACTCGTCGGAATCCTGGTCGTCGTCCGTCGGCGGCACGACGCCGGCCTTCTCGAACTGTGCGCCCTTGAGCACCAGCATGGTGGCGTCGCCGCCATCGTCGAGAATCATGTTGGCGGGCTCGCCCGGCCAGGTCAGCATCTGCTCCGCTGCCCACCAGTACTCTTCGAGGGTTTCACCCTTCCAGGCGAAAACCGGAACGCCCTTGGGCTCTTCCGGGGTGCCGTGCGGACCGACGACGATGGCGGCGGCAGCATGATCCTGCGTGGAGAAGATGTTGCACGAAGCCCAGCGGACCTCGGCGCCGAGCGCCGTCAGCGTCTCGATCAGAACCGCGGTCTGAATGGTCATGTGCAGCGAGCCGGAAACGCGAGCGCCCTTGAGCGGCAACACCTCTGCGTATTCGCGACGAAGCGCCATGAGGCCGGGCATCTCGTGCTCTGCCAGACGGATTTCCTTGCGACCGAACTCCGCGAGCGAAAGATCTGCAACTTTGAAGTCGATGCCGTTACGGCTCTCGGCCACGGGCGTTGTTGAAACTGAGGTCGTCATCTGCCTCTCCTGGTTGACGTGCAAACTATGCACAAGCCTATCGGTGTACCAGGCTATCGGTTAGACGCCCTCTCCCGCCCGCCCCTCTACTGCGCGACCCTCTCGCGCCACGTCGATGAATGGCCCGAGCAATGTGCCCAGATCCTCCGCCACCGAAACCTCGGACTCCGGCGGCATCGAAATGTAGCTGAGCCCGAGACGCGCAATCGCCCTGGCCAGAATCCCGGCATCGGCGGGTGACGCCTGAATCCACCCTCGCTGGAAGCTCTCCGCAAGCCGCGACGACGCGCGTTCGATGATGACCGCGCTGTCAGTGGTGATCAGGCGAAGAAGGTCCGGCTTGGCCTCACCGGTGAGCAGAGAGATCACCAACGGGTCGGTTGCGCTGGAGGCGAAAAACGATCCGAAGCCCGCCGTCAGTGCCTCGACTGCACGTCCGTCGTTCGCCACCATGGCCTCGTCCACCGCATCGACGAATCCGTCGGCAAGGCGAAGCGCGTATGCCTCGGCAAGCCCTTGCCTCGAACCGAACTCGTTGTAGAGCGTCTGACGACTCACACCGGCATGCTTGGCCAGAACTGTCAGCGTCACCTCGGACCAGTCACGCTCGGTCAACAACTCACGCATCGAATCGAGCACCGACGTACGCAGCAGCAGGCGCGACGCTTCTTTCTGCGGCAGACGAGTTGGCGTCGAAGTCATGGTGACGACACTACCGCCGCGCTCAGGTCCGTTCGACGCCGACGCAACTCACCGCCGCTCGACCTCCACCATGAAGAAGTCGCTCTTCGCCGCGCCGCAGTCCGGGCAACTCCAGTCTTCGGGAATGTCGTCCCAGCGAGTTCCCGGTTCGATACCGTCCTCCGGCCAGCCGACTGCCTCGTCGTACTCGAAGCCGCATTGCGCGCACTGATACAGCTTGTAGTCGTTCATGATTCACTCCCTGCCGTTGCCGGCATCGGCTCGAAGTCCAGCTTTTCCCTCACGCCGCAGTCCGGACAGCACCAGTCGTCCGGCACGGCATCCCACGGCGTGCCCGCCGGAAACCCTTCTCGTGGTGCACCCTTCGATTCGTCGTAGACGTATTCACACACCGGGCATCGATAGCTGCTCATCACGCTGCTCCGTACCGAGCAAGGATGCGATCACGCTTGGACGGCTGAACGTTGACGCGGGTGATGTCGCCGCCGTAGTGCGCAAGGACCTTGGGATCCATTACTTTTCGCCACAGCGGCGGAACGTAGGCGAGCATGATCATGCTCGCGTATCCACTGGGCAGGTTGGGTGCACCGTCCATGCTTCGAAGCGTCTGATAACGACGTGTCGGGTTCGCATGATGGTCACTGTGACGCTGGAGGTGATACAGGAAGATGTTGGTGCAGATGTGATCGCTGTTCCAACTGTGCTCCGGTGCGGCGCGCTCGTACCGCCCACTGTCCAGACGGCGACGCTTCAGTCCGTAATGTTCGAGGTAGTTGACGGTTTCGAGCAGGCAGAATCCGAAGACGGCCTGCAGCACCAGGAACGGCAGCACCGAGAGCCCGAAGACGGCGACGAGGACACCGAAGAGTACGACGGACATCAACCACGAATGCAGGACGTCGTTGCGAATTGTCCACGGCTTCTTACCCAGTCGATCGAGCCTGGCTTTCTCCAGGGACCACGACGAGCGCAGAGATCCCCACACACTGCGCGGCAGGAAGGTCCAGAAGCTCTCGCCGAAGCGAGACGACGCCGGATCCTCGGGCGTGGCGACCCGCACGTGGTGTCCACGATTGTGCTCGATGTAGAAGTGGCCGTAAAACGACTGCGCCAGAGTGATCTTCGACAACCAGCGCTCGAGATCGTCCTTCTTGTGACCTAGTTCGTGTGCGGTGTTGATCCCGATTCCTGCGACGCAACCGATACTGATCGCCAGACCGATCTTGGAGATCAGCCCCAGTCCCCCGTCGATTCCGAGCCAGGACAGGTCGGTCGCCGACCAGAGATAGCAGGCCAGGACCAGGCTGGCCAACTGGAACGGTATGTAGATGTAGGTGCAGTACCGGTAGTACTTGTCGTTCTCGAGGCGCTCCATCACCTCGTCCGGCGGATTCTCGCCGTCCGGACCGAAGAAGATGTCGAGGATCGGGAGCAGGATGTAGACGAGCAACGGCCCGATCCACCACCACACCGGCGAGACCGCGTTCCACCCGAGACTGTTGAACAACGCGACCAATCCGACGGCAATGAAGACCGCCGTCGGCGGCACCAGGCCGAGCAGCCAAAGATATCTCTTCTTGTCACGCCACTGCTCGGGCGGGAGTGTCTGCCCGGACTGCGAGTTCACGTGCGTCGACACGGTCTACCTCCTCGATTCGGACCGACTCGACAACTGTGAGTCAGTTCACCCTGAGGTCGACAGTACTACGCTATTTGTACAAGTGATAGACAAATCATAATCTTTGTACATTTACTCGATTTCGCCGCGTTCACGCTTCCCGATCAACGAATGCTGCCTGCTGTAGGCGAAGTAGATGACAACACCGAGGGCCATCCAGACCACGAACCTCATCCAGGTCTCCACCGACAGGTTGAACATCAACCAGAGACACGCGAGGACAGCCAGGATCGGGATAAGCGGGACCAGTGGCACCCTGAACCCGCGGGGTAGGTCCGGCCGCGTCCGACGAAGCACGAGAACCCCCAACGACACGAGAACAAACGCGAACAACGTGCCGATATTGACCATTTCCTCGAGGGTGCCGATCGGGAACACTCCGGCGAGCACCGCGACCACAACGCCGACCAAGATCGTGATCCGCACGGGAGTTCCGTGCTTGCCGGTCGGCGCCAGGCGTCGTGGCATCAGACCGTCGCGTGCCATCGCGAAGAGCACCCTGGTCTGCCCGAGCATCAGCACCATCACCACGGTCGTGAGACCGGCCAACGCGCCGAACGAGATGACGTTTTTCGCCCACGTGATGTCGTGGAAGGCGAATGCCGTTGCCAGGTTGGAAGTATCGCCCTCGAGTTCGGTGTACTTCACCATCCCGGTCAACACGAGTGTCACTGCCACGTACAGAACCGTGACGATCAAGAGCGAGCCCAGGATGCCGCGTGGCAACGCCTTCTGCGGCTCCTTCGCCTCCTCCGCAGTCGTGGCGACGACGTCGAAGCCGATGAACGCGAAGAACACCAGACTGGCTGCCGCGAGCAATCCGTACCACCCGAATGTGCTGCCACCGGCCCCGGTCACGTACGAGAACAACGACTGGTGGATGCCCTCTCCCGTCGAGCCCGGCTCCGACGGCGGAATGTACGGCGAGTAGTTGTCGGTGTCGATGTAGAACAGACCGACGATGATCACCAGCAACACCACCGCGACCTTGATCGCCGTGATCACCAGTGACACCCTCGAAGAGAGTTTTGTGCCGGTCGCGAGCAGGATCGTGATGACGGCGATCACCAGCACCGCACCCCAGTCGAACGAGATCGGCCCCAACTCGACGATCGGGCTGCGTGAACCCATCACTTCGCCGAGGTACAGCGACCAGCCTTTTGCCACCACCGAAGACGCCAAAGCGAATTCGAGGATGAGATCCCAGCCGATGATCCAGGCGACGAATTCACCGAACGTCGCGTACGAGAACGTGTACGCGCTACCGGCGACCGGGACCGTCGACGCGAACTCGGCGTAACACAGCGCTGCCAGTCCGCAGGCGATTGCCGCGATGACAAAAGCCAGCGAAACCGACGGCCCGGCGACGTTTCCCGCCGTCCGAGCCGTGAGTGTGAAGATGCCCGCACCGATGACCACTGCGACACCGAACACCGTGAGATCCCACGAGTTCAGCTCTTTCCGGAGTTTGGTCTCCGGCTCGTCGGTGTCCTTGATGGACTGCTCGATCGATTTGGTTCGAAACAGCTTCGACCGTCCAGATCCGGCCTGCTCGTCCTTGACAGCCATTGCCGCCTCCTTGCTGGGGACCAGCAGGTCCCACCATGGGCAAGTAGAGAGATGGCATCAGCCTAAGCCCGCAGGCGCGGCTTTGTTCAGGGTTTGTCGGGAGCCTGTAGATCTGTTTCAGGGCGATCTCCTGCGCTGAGACGATCCAGGTCCGGCTCGAGGTAGATCACCCGCGCCGCAGGCACTGCAGCGCGCACGCGAGACTCGGCCTCGTCGATCGCCGTCGCCACATCCGAGATCGTCGATCCGACCGGCACCGCAACCTTGGCAGCAACAAGGATCTCCTCGGGACCGAGGTACTGCGTCTTGCAATGAATGACGCGTTCGATACGAGTTCCGTCGACCAGTGCGTTGAGGATCAGTTCGGTCTCCACCGCCGTTGCGCCCTCACCGATCAGCAGCGACTGCATTTCGATGATCAGAATGACCGCGATGACGCCGAGCAGGACACCGATGCACAGAGTTCCGATGCCGTCGAAGACCGGATTTCCGGTCACCATCGTGAGGCCGACGCCGCCGAGTGCAAGGACGAGACCGATCAATGCGCCGGTGTCCTCGAGCAGCACAACCGGGAGTTCCGGGCTACGAGAGGTTCGGATGAAGTTCCACCACGACACATTTCCCTTGAGCGGTCGTGATTCCTTCGCTGCGGTCCGGAAGCTGTAGCCCTCCAGGCAGATCGCGATGAACAGGATCGCGATTGCCACGAAAGCCGAATTGAGTTCTTCCGGATGCTGAATCTTGTGAATACCTTCGTAGATCGCGAACAGCGAACCGAGGGTGAAGAGCACCAGTGCAACGACGAACGAATAGAAGTACCGGTTGCGCCCGTAACCGAACGGGTGCAGTTGATCGGCCTCACGTTCTGCCTTCTTCTGCCCCAGGAGCAGCAAACCCTGATTGGACGTGTCGGCCACCGAGTGCACCGATTCGGCGAGCATCGACGACGATCCGGTGATCAAGAATCCGGCGAACTTGGCTACGGCAATTCCGGCATTGGCTCCGAGGGCCGCCAGAATTGCCTTCTTGCCACCATGAGCCGACACAATGTCTCCTCGCTATCGACCGAGATTCCTATCGACCGACCACTGCGCTGAAAACCTGCGCAGTCGGGGTTCGTGTGGTCAGGTGAACTACGGGCTCGTCGGCAGCAATCCACGCGGCTCGGCCCCGATCGAGGTCGAGAGTGTCGGCACCGCACGTCGCAGTGACCGCGCCGTCGGTGCAGATCAGGATCCGCGGGCCGCCGGCTTCGACAACGAGGTCGGTGGCATTCGAGTCGAACTCCAGACGCGTCAAACGAAATTCGGGCGCAGGCGTGACGTACTCGTATCTGCCTGCCCCTGACTGACCTGATCCTGACTGACCTGATCCTGGCGACGGGGCCGGATCGAGCACGTCGATATCGGCCCCGACGAAGTCCAGAACCCTCAACAGTTCGGGCACGTCGACGTGTTTGGGCGTCAGCCCGCCGCGCAGCACGTTGTCGGAGTTGGCCATGATCTCGACCGCGAGTCCATGGAGATACGCGTGGAGATTTCCCGCAGCGAGAAACAGTCCTTGGCCGGGCTCGAGTGTGACGCGGTTGAGCAGTAGTGCCGCCAGAACGCCGGCGTCGCCGGGGTACGCCTCGCTCAATTCCAGCGCGGTACGGATCTCGGTCACGAATTCGGCGTCGTGGTGCGCGACGTAGGTGATGCACCCGGCAAGCACGGCAGGGAGCAACGTCCCGAGCACCGTGGACGGCAGCGTGATCCATGTCGTGAACAACGCCCGGAGTCCGTCGGAATCGGGTTGGCCTTCGAGCAGACCGATGTACGGCTCCAACTCGTCGACGGCCAGAGCGCGCAGCAGTTTGACAGTCCGCGTCGGCTCGCGGAATCCGGCAAGCGCTTCGAATCTGCTCAGCGCGACAACGAGTTCGGGCTTGTGGCTGCCGTCCTTGTAGTTGCGAATCGGCGATTCCATGGGAACGCCGAGTGCGTTCTCACGACGAAAACCCTCGTCGGCTTGAACGGCGCTGGGATGCGCCTGAAGCGACAGCGGCTCTTCCGCCGCAAGCAACTTGAGCAGGAATGGGAGTCGCTCACCGAATGCATCGAGGTTCTCACGGCCGAGTTCTCGCTCGGGTTCGCGGTGCAGAACCTCGAGCAACGACTCGCTTCCGGATTCGGTGATCACGCGCGCCGGGTCACCCGGGTGCGCGCCCAACCACAACTCCGCTTCGGGATGATTCGACGGGGTCGCAAGACCGCGTAGTTCGGCAATTGCCGTTCGCGAGCCCCACGCGTAAGAACGAAGTGCACCTTCGAGTTCACGCACTTACTTCGCACCGCCCGTCAACTGCACGTACGCCGCGGCCATGTCTACTCGAGACGCCAACACGAATACCTGCTCCATCTCCGATATCACCACGTTGGTCTGGTCTTCGTCTGCCGCCACCACCAGATCGGCGTCGGCCAGTGCGTCCATCCGGCGTCTCGCCTCCCCGCGCGTGGATTCGGTCGCGAAGACGAACGCCCGCGCCGGCGGGGTCGGCAGTGCGCCGTCCAGTTGCGGATCGTGAAAGAACGGGTCGTGGAACACCGAATCACGCGAAGCTGCGTCCGGCGCGAACAGAGCTCGTGCCGAACGAATCACCTCCGACATCTCGGCGGCAGCGGCATTCAGGCCCGAGCTCATCAGCGAAACGCTCGAGAACTCTGCGAGTGCTGTTGTCACGGAACCACTCCCACACAGAACGACTCGCCGGCCGCTCATTCTGGTGGCCAACGACTTGGCCGGGTTGTGGAATACCTCGTTGGCCGGCCCGTCCCGCAGCGCCTCCGCATCAACGGCGTCGGCGATCCGACCGAGCACCGCCGAACGGTCCTCGATCGATCCCTTGCCCTCGATTTCGGCGGCAACGGCGAGGAAGACGGCGAGGAACCGCGTCATCGTGTGCCTCGGCGAGGCGTAGAGCCGCGGCGGCAACGACATGGTGCGCCCGGCCGCCACAGCCCGCATGGGCCCCTCGTCCGGAACGGCGACAACAACTTCGGCGCCACGGCGAACTGCACTGTCGACGGATTCGACCAGGCGCGGATCACCGGCATCGTCACCGGCAACGACGATCACGTCCAACGGTCCGGCCCACGACGGCGTCCGGTCGAGTACGAGGAGCGGACAACCGACCGAATCTCCGACGAGAGCAAGCGCGATCCTGGCTCCGTGCCGAGCGCCACCGGCACCGGCAATCAGCACGACGCTGCGCGGGCGCAGGCCGGCCAGCCGAGAGATCACGCCCTCGCCGACGGCCGATGCGGTGGCCCGAATCTGTGCGCCCCCCATGGCCACAGACCGCAGTAGCCCTTCCGAATCGGCAGCCGACAAACCCTCGCTGTCGTCGAGGTCGAGAAGCGGCATCGGCGCTGTCATCTCACCGCACCCCCTTCTCCGTTAGCAGTTCCCGCACCATCCAGCATTCCAGCTCTACGCGGTCCGTGGTGGCAAAGCCCTCGTTCCCGAGGCAGTCGTTCCCGAGATAGTCCCCCAACTATCCCAGGGCTTCGGCTCACCGACAAACCGATCAGACTCGGATTCAAGCCCGGACGATCGCCAGAATTTCGTTCACCAATGCGTCGACATCGGCGGACGTGGGTGCTTCGACGTTGAGTCGCAGCAAAGGCTCGGTATTGGACGCGCGCAAGTTGAACCAGGCATTTCCCTCGAGACTGACTGTGACACCGTCGAGGCGATCAACCGACTCGGTGCGGTCCGCGAATGCTGCCAGCACAGCGGCAGTGCGATCGGCCGCGTCAGCCACCGTGGAGTTGATCTCACCCGAGGCCGCGTAGCGGGTGTACTCCGCCATCAACTCGGAGAGCGGACGGTCCTGCTCGCCCAGTGCGGCGAGTACGTGCAACGCCGCGAGCATGCCGGAGTCGGCGCCCCAGAAATCGCGGAAGTAGTAGTGAGCTGAGTGCTCGCCGCCGAAGACGGCACCGGTCTCGGCCATCTCCTGCTTGATGAACGAGTGGCCGACTCGGGTACGGATCGCGACGCCGCCGAGTTCTTCGACCAGTTCGGGCACTGCCCGCGACGTGATCAGATTGTGGATGATCGACGCGCCCGGTTCCTTCGCGAGTTCGCGCTTGGCGACAAGTGCCGTCACCGCGGACGGAGAGACGGGGTCGCCCTTCTCGTCGACGACGAAGCAACGGTCCGCGTCACCGTCGAAAGCCAAGCCGATGTCTGCTCCGGTCTCACGCACGTAGGCCTGCAGGTCGACGAGGTTGGCCGGATCGAGCGGATTGGCTTCGTGGTTGGGGAACGTGCCGTCGAGCTCGAAGTAGAGCGGGAGGACTTCGAGAGGCATCGGCCCGAATACGGCCGGCGCGGTATGGCCGCCCATGCCGTTTCCTGCATCGACTGCGACCTTCATCGGGCGCAACGCAGCCAGGTCGACCAATCCGCGGAGGTAGCTCGCGTATTCCTCGAGGACGTCCTTCGTGCTGGCGGTACCTACCGGTCCGTCGTACGCGGGAACACCCGAGACGACCTCGGCGGAGATGACTGCCAGGCCGGTGTCCTGACCGACGGGCTTGGCGCCGGCCCGGCACATCTTGATGCCGTTGTACTTGGCCGGATTGTGGCTCGCCGTGAACATCGCGCCCGGGCAGTTCAGCAAACCGGATGCAAAGTAGAGCTCGTCGGTCGACGCCAATCCGATGTAGACGACGTCGAGTCCTTGAGCGAGCACGCCGTCACCGAAAGCAGAAGACAGTGTGGGCGACGATGCACGCATGTCGTAGCCGATCACAACCGTCGTGGCTGCGCCGGCCTCGTCACGGACCAGACGGGCGAACGACGCTCCCACGTCGCGGACAAAATCTTCGTCGATCTGCTCACCGACCACGCCGCGCACGTCGTACGCCTTGATGATTGCAGCAACCGACTCGGCTGTTCGCCCCACTGAAAACTCTCCTTGTGCATGCACCCTCACAGACGGGAACGTCCGGGCGCATGGCGTCCGGAGATTCGCAGTACTCGGGTGTGGAAGTACTCGGTCGAGCCTAGCGTCTGCGGCGACGAATCTCGCGTCAGTTGGATGGGTCGGGCAGTACGCGGAGGTGTCCACGACGCCCTGTACGGGCAGTACTCGGAACCGCGGGACGTATGTCCTCATCTGCGTCGACGTTGGACTTGTTGCGATCTCCGAGACCGGCTTCACGTACAGCTTCGGCCAAAGCGGTCAGATCGTCTTCGTCGGGAGTGCTCGACGCGAATCCGCCTTCGTGGCGGACGAGTTCCCAGCCCTTGGGGGCGGTGATTCGAGAGCCGTGAGTGTCACACAAATCCCATGAATGGGGCTCGGCGACGGTTGCCAGCGGCCCGACAACCGCAGTGGAGTCCGAGTAGACATACGTAAGCGTCGCGACGGCGGGGTTCTTGCACCCGGGGCGGCAGCAGCGACGCAGAGATCTCACAGGTACGGAGCCTAGCCCTCCCCACGTCCGGAACCTACTCGGACACACCGAGCAGTTTCTTCTGTCGTAATCTGGGCGCCATGCCACAAGCCCGCCGCCGACGCTCGGTCACCACTCGTTCCATCGAGCGACACGGCCGTGGCCTGCGCGGACCACTACTTCCCCCGGAGGTGCCGGCCAGGCGTACCCGGGCCGAGAAGTTCGATCTCCTGGTGCTCGACGCCTTCTCGCCCGTCGACCTCGCGTGGCACGACCGGTTGACGAAACTCGACATCGCGGTGGACGAAGTTCCGAAGATTCACGCGCACGATCCGGAGTCGGTCACATGGCCGCCGGAGGTCATCGCAGACGGCCCGGTTCCACTGTCACGACTGATACCCGCCGGAATCGACCGTCACGGAAATACGACTCGCGCAAGAATTGTGCTGTTTCGCCGCCCGTTGGAGCAGCGCGCGAAGGATCCGGAAGAACTCACGGATCTGGTGCACGACGTGTTGGTCCATCAAGTCGGCACGTATCTGGGCGTCGACCCACAGGTCATCGACCCCACACTGCCCGACGAGGACTGATACTGCCGGACGAGCACTGATACTGCCCGACGAGGACTGACGCACCGTCAGACGAAAAAACTGATGTCACACGAAGAAGTAAATCCACACGAAGAACAAAACAGTCGTTGCTTGACCTGCAATTCCCCGTTGCAGGTCAGACTTTCGAAGACCGCCCGTCAGCCCCGACGCTGACAGAACCGATTCAGCAGCAGATCAGATGATCCCCCGCTTGAGTCGCCGACGCTCGCGCTCGGACAACCCTCCCCAGATTCCGAACCGTTCGTCGTTCGCGAGCGCGTACTCGAGGCACTCGTCACGAACTTCACAACCGAGGCAGATCCGTTTTGCTTCCCTCGTCGATCCACCCTTTTCAGGGAAGAACGCTTCGGGATCGGTCTGCGCGCAGAGAGCACGCTCCTGCCACTGATCCTCGATGGTGTCGAACAATTCTTCGAAGCCGGTGACGAGACTCAGCACTGGCCGAGTACTCATACCGTCGAACTCACTGCTGCAGGCACCTTCTGCTGCGCCTGCTCGGGAATCGGTCTGCGGTTCGTCGCTTACTGTCATTGCGAGAGAACTGATCTCGACATTTTCATTGGGCATCGTTCCGCCTCCTCACCTGTAATAGCGCAGAATTTTCACTCCATCTTCAACCCCACCCCGTCGACCGTTCGAAACTGTGTTCGAAACCGGCCCCGCTGCAAGTGAACTCACAAGTAGCGGTTGGAATGACACATTTGAGATTACACACGTCCAGCGTGTCGCGGTCAAGCTAAACGAGATGAATCCATTAGTATTCCGGCCCCCAATTGACGGGACCTTCTGCCCGCCAGACACGACGACGCGCCGACCGCCTAGGCTCTGTTGTCGTGAACGTGACTGTATTGGTTGGCGGCGTCGGCGGGGCCCGTTTCCTTCAAGGTGTGCAAAATGCGCTCGGAATCGCCGGTGGTGAATCCCTCGAGAAATACGAAGGCCCACATCGCATCACGGCCGTCGTCAACGTCGGAGACGACGTCTGGATGCACGGTCTGCGCATCTGCCCCGATCTGGACACTTGTATGTACACACTCGGCGGCGGTATCGACACCGAACGCGGGTGGGGGCACGCCGGCGAAACCTGGAATGCGAAAGAAGAACTCGCGGCATACGGAGCGAAGCCGGACTGGTTCGGCCTCGGAGATCGCGATATCGCAACGCATTTGATTCGCAGCCAGATGCTCCGCACGGGATATCCGTTGTCCGCGATCACCGAAGCGTTGTGCAATCGCTGGAATCCGGGTGTCGCACTGCTTCCCGTGAGCGACGACCGCAGCGAAACACACGTTGTGATCACCGATCCGGAAGACGGTGAACAGAAGGCGATTCATTTCCAGGAGTGGTGGGTACGCCATCGAGCACAGGTGGAAACTCACAGCTTCGCTCACGTCGGCGCCGAGCAGGCCAAGCCCGCGCCAGGGGTGGTCGAGGCGATCGACGGTGCCGACATCGTGCTGATCGCACCGTCCAATCCCGTCGTGAGCGTCGGCGCGATCCTCGCGGTGCCCGGCATTCGCGGAGCCCTGCGGACCACCGCGGCCAGGGTTGTCGGCCTCTCCCCCGTCATCGGTGGAAAACCGTTGCGCGGCATGGCTGACGAGTGCCTCGAAGTGATCGGGGTCGAGACGACTTCCGAGGCGATCGGTCGCCACTACGGAGCTCGCTCGATCAACGGCATTCTCGACGGCTGGCTCGTCGACGAAGGTGACACGGCCGACATCGACGGGGTGGACGTGCGAAGCATCCCACTCTTGATGACGTCCCCCGAAGAGACCGCAAAAATGGTTCGAACGGCTTTCGAAATCGCCGGAGTCGAACTGTGACCGAGCCCGGAACCGAAGCAAGCCGCGACAGAAATCACTCCCCCGGCGATCACTCCCCCGGCGCCGCAATCGAAGTCATTCCCGTGCTCGGCCTTCCCGAGTTCCGACCCGGAGACGACTTGGCCGCCGCTGTCGTCGACGCGACACCGTGGCTCGAGAACGGCGACGTCGTTGTCGTCACGAGCAAGGTGTTCTCAAAAGTCGAGGGTCGCATCGTTTCCTCGCCGACCGATCCGGAAGAGCGCGACGCAGCACGACGCCTCCTGGTGGATCAGGAAGCCGTCCGCGTCGTGGCCCGCAAGGGCCGCACTCTGATCACCGAGAACAAACTCGGCATCGTGCAGGCCGCATCGGGCATCGACGGCTCCAACGTCGACGGTGCCGAACTCGCCCTGCTCCCCGTGGATCCCGATGCGAGCGCAGCGGGGCTGCGTGCCCGAATTCTCGAGAGCACGGGCAAGTCCGTCGCCGTCGTCGTGACCGACACGATGGGTCGTGCGTGGCGCAACGGGCAGACCGATGCCGCGATCGGTTCCTCCGGCATTCCGGTCCTGCACGGCTACCTCGGGGCACAGGACAGCCAGGGCAACGATCTGATCGTCACCGAGATCGCGATCGCGGACGAGATCGCCGCTGCGGGCGATCTGGTCAAGGGCAAGCTCGGCGGCGTTCCCGTCGCCGTCGTGCGAGGACTCCGATTCGAGGACGACGGTTCGAGTGGCCAGGATCTGATCCGTCGCGGCCCGGACGATCTGTTCTGGCTGGGAACCGAGGAGGCTACGGCGATGGGCCGCGGCCAGGCGCTGCTGTTGCGTCGGTCGGTTCGGCAGTTCGCAGGTGATCCCGTCGACGCGGAGATCATTCGCAGCTCGATCGCCGAGGCACTCACCGCTCCAGCACCCCACCACACGAGGCCTGTTCGATTCGTGTGGCTGCGGACCGCGTCGGTCCGCACGTCGCTCCTCGAGCAGATGCGTGAGAAGTGGGCCGCCGATCTGCGTGCGGACGGTCGTAGCGACGAATCCGTCGACGCGCGGGTTGCCCGCGGAAACATCCTGTTCGATGCCCCCGAGGTCGTCATTCCCTTCTGCGTGCCCGACGGCGCACACAGTTATCCGGATGCCCGACGTACCGCGGCGGAGTCCACGATGTTCACCGTCGCTGCCGGCGCGGCAGTGCAGGGACTGCTGGTCTCGCTGGCCACACGCGGCGTGGGAAGCTGCTGGATCGGATCGACGATCTTCGCCGCCGACCTCGTACGCGAACAACTCGATCTCCCGGCCGATTGGCAGCCACTCGGCGCAGTCGCAATCGGGTACCCCCTCGAACCACTGACTCCGCGCACGGTCTCCGCCCCCGGGGACGCGTTGGTGGAGCTGTAGGTCATGTCAGCCGAATCGCTGCACGCCTCCGCCAAGGGCGTCCTGGAGGGCTGGTCGACGTCCTCCGAAGCGGACGAGTCACTGCGGCACACGATGCTCGCGTTCCTCGATTCGGCTCCGGACGGCTGCCTTCGTCGCCATGCCCCAGGACACATCACCGCGTCGTCTCTGGTTCTCGACGAGAGTGGCTGCCACGTCTTACTGACCCTGCATCCCAAGGTGGGCAGGTGGATTCAGCTCGGAGGTCACTGCGAGCCCGACGACGAGACGGTAGTCGATGCGGCATTGCGGGAGGCTCGTGAGGAGTCCGGAATTCACGACGTTCGGATAGACGCGGACCTACTCTCCGCCCACACACATCCGATCACGTGCTCGCTCGGGGTCCCGACCAGACATCTCGATCTACGGTTTCTTGTTGTGGCGCCGGACAATTCACATATCGTCCGCAGCGCGGAGTCCACCGACCTCCGGTGGTGGCCGGTGGACGCGCTACCGCCGACTGCCGAACGCGAGACCATCGACCACCTGGTAGCGCTCGCCCATCAGCGCAAGAATCAGGACTGAATCGGAGACAGCTCGGGTTGCTTGGCGCTCACGCCGTCGCCCGAAGATGTTCCCTTCACGCGCCGAGCTACCCACGGCACCAAGAACTCTCGCGCCCATTGACGATCCTCGCGACGAGTTTCCGCTTTCGTGAGAACCGGCGCAGGCCCGAGGTCGGGCGCGATCAATCCGTGGTCGACGCCCAGTACGTCGAGCACCCGCGTCGCCATGTTCTCGTGCCCGGCGGGCGACATGTGGAGGCGATCCCAGTCCCACATCCGTAGGTCCTGATATTCGGAGAATCGCCAGAAGTCGACGAGGGTCGCGCCGTGGCGGTCCGCTACCTCGCGAACGAGCTCGTTGTAAATCGCCAGGCGTCCGCGGAGCTTGCCGAAGAAGGCGGACCATCCGGTGTCGTACGCGGTGAACATGAGAACCCGCGCACCGGAAGCAGTGAGCTGGCCGATTGCCGAATCGTAGCGGGCGACCATCGCGTCGATGTCGAGCTTCGGACGCATCATGTCGTTTCCGCCGGCGTAGACGGTCACCAGATCGGGCTTCAACGCCAGAGCGGGTTCCAACTGCTCGTCGATGATCGGCCCGAGTAAGCGACCACGAATCGCCAGGTTGGCATAGCGGAACTCGGGGTTGTTCACCGCCAGCTGCTCGGCCACTCGGTCTGCCCACCCGCGCAGACCGTTGGGGAATCGTTCGTCGGCGTCGCCGACGCCCTCGGTGAACGAGTCACCGAGGGCAACGTAACGGCTCGGAAGAGAAGTCATACCCGCCAGTATTCCAGTAGGTCAGCTAACGATCACACATCTGTGCTGAAGCGCACGCCACCGTCCGGCAGCGTCACCCCCGGCCACACACGTGCGCCGCGCAACAATTCGCACCGCGCACCGATGTCCGCGCCGTCTCCGATGACGGCGTCGCGGACCAGTGCTCGTGGTCCGATACGGACGCCGAATCCGAGGATCGATCGTTCGACTACCGCACCGGCTTCCACAACGGCGCCGTCGAAGAGAATCGCACCGTCAAGGCGCGCACCTGCGCCGACTTCTGCGCCACGGCCGACAACCGTGCCGCCGATCAGGACGGCGCCAGGTGCAATTCCCGCCCCGGGGTGAACGAGCGACTCGCCGCGCGGACCTTCGAGAGCGGGCGAAGGCGCGATGCCCCGCACCAGGTCGGCGGAACCGCGAACGAAGTCCTCGGGGGTTCCCATGTCGCGCCAGTACGACGAGTCGACGTGGCCGAACACCCGCTTGCCCTCGGCCAGGAGATTCGGGAACACCTCGCGCTCGACCGATACCGGTCGTCCCTCCGGGATCTGTTCGATGATCTCGCGCTTGAAGACGTAGCAGCCGGCGTTGATCTGATCCGTCGGCGGATCCTGGGTCTTCTCCAGGAATGCCGAGACTCGTCCGTCCTCGTCGGTCGGAACACAACCGAATGCACGCGGGTCTCCCACACGAACCAGGTGAAGGGTCACGTCGGCGTCCGTCTTCTCGTGGGTCTCGAGAATGGCGTTCAGGTCGGTGCCACCGAGCACGTCACCGTTGAACACCATGACGTTGTCGCCGCGCAACTTCGGGAGTACGTTGCGGATTCCGCCACCGGTGCCCAGCGGCTCGGTCTCGAAGACGTAGTCGATCTCGAGCCCCATCTTGGAGCCGTCGCCGAAGTAGTCCTCGAATACCTCTGCCTTGAAAGATGTTCCGAGCACCACGTGCTTGATACCGGCAGCCTCGATCCTGGCAAGCAGATGCGTCAGGAACGGAAGGCCGGCGGTAGGAAGCATCGGCTTGGGCGCCGACAGCGTCAACGGACGCAGCCGAGTGCCCTTGCCGCCTACCAGGATTACGGCGTCGGTCGGATTCGGATCGGACATCATTTTCCCCCGTGGTTCGAAACTGATGGGTTGTCGGTCGAGTCGTCGGTGCGAGCGCGCTCGCGAACAGCAGAAGCTACGGCGATCTTGGACCGCACGGCCAGGCCACCGCGCAAGGCAAGTCGCAGCGGAGCCTGCCACCAGTGCGGATGACGATCAGCCTGGAACTGGTATGCGCTGCGATGATGAGCGGGCAGCATCAGTTCCGGATGCCGGCCTGCCGCATGGCCTTTGGCATGGGTCACGACAGCGGAGGGAACAAAGACATTGAGCCACCCGGCTTTTCCGAGGCGATCACCGAAATCGACGTCCTCCATGTACATGAAGTATCGCGAGTCGAACCCGGAGATGGCGTCGAAGGCATCACGTCGGACCAACAGGCACGACCCGGAAAGCCAACCGACGGAGCGCTCGGTGACGGCCTCGTTCTCCTGACGGTAACGGGCAGTCCACGGGTTCTTCGGCCACACGGTGCCGAGCAACGCGTGCCCGACGCCCGAGGTGATGTCGGGCACCGTTCGTGCCGACGGATAGA
This sequence comes from Rhodococcus sp. 66b, assembly GCF_002076325.1. Classification (NCBI taxonomy): domain Bacteria; kingdom Bacillati; phylum Actinomycetota; class Actinomycetes; order Mycobacteriales; family Nocardiaceae; genus Rhodococcus; species Rhodococcus sp. 66b. Next base: position 291,505 of record NZ_MUZB01000005.1, on the reverse strand, counting down.
CGCTGCCGTCCGGTTCGAGGACCTTCGGCCCCAGTGCACCGGCCCTTGGCCACCGATTTGCCGCAGCGACCAATTCGTCGAGTGAACCGGGTGCCCATTGGACGTCAGGATTGGAAATCACGACAAATTCGATCGACGAATCGATCTCCGCCACAGCCCGATTTATCGCTCCGCCGTAGCCGATGTTTCCCCCTGTACGAAGCAGACGAACATGCTCGTACTTGGCATCCGCCGCCTCCGGCGCACCATCGGTCGACCCGTTGTCGGCCATGATGACCTGGGGTTTTTCTGTCGTCGCCGCGGCGAGCGTGCTCAAGAAATTCTCGAGATGCTCGCCTGGGGAGTACGTCACCGTTACCACGGCCAGCTTGGGACTCACGCCGGTCAGCCTAGCCGCCCACGGGCACTGCCCCGAACAATGCTCACGCCAGAGCGGCGTGCAGAGCCTCTCGCCACGGACGCAGCGGCGTCATTCCCGCGGTAACCCACGCGCGCTCGGACAAAACCGAATATGCCGGGCGGGGCGCAGGGCGCACGAAGTCCGCGCTGCTGCACGGGCGCACCCGCGCCGGGTCTGCTCCGATCTCCTCGAACACCGCTCGCGCCAACTCGTACCAACTGGCTTGCCCGCCGTTGGTCAGGTGGAACGTCGACGCACCCGTGAAGTCCCGCAGCGCGAGTTCGACGATGCCGCCGGCCAGATCGACGCTGTACGTGGGTGACCCGATCTGGTCGTCCACGACGTTCACGAATTCTCGTTCGGCTTCGAGCCTGCGCATCGTGGCGACAAAATCCGTACCGACACCCGAATACACCCACGCGGTACGGACAACGGCCACGTCGGCGCCCGACTCTCGTACTGCGATCTCGCCGTCCAGCTTGGTTCGGCCGTAGACCGTCGCGGGACCGGTCGGTGCATCGACGTCGTATGGAGTGCTCGCGTCACCCGGAAAGACGTAGTCCGTCGAAACGTGGATCAACCGCGAACCGGCCCGCGCACACGCTCGCGCGAGATTCAGCGGTCCGATCTCGTTGACCGCCCTCGCTGCCTCCTGGTCGGTCTCGGCGGCGTCGACTGCCGTGTACGCAGCGCAGTTGATCAGCACCGAATCGGGCGAGACGAAGTCGTCGACCGCGCGGCTGTCTGTGATGTCGAGCTCGCGGGAACCGACGGCCGTCACAGTGTGACCCGCCGACGTTGCGAGAGCATCGATACGTGTCCCGAGCTGCCCTCGGGCGCCGGTGAGCAGGATATTCGTCACATGGTTGAGTCTGGCACGCCGCGTCGAGGTACCCGCGGCCGAGCATCGGACCAGTAACCTGAAGGGGTGTCCCACCAGCAACCGCAGCGCCGCGCGCGTCCACGACCTGCGCCGATTCGGACCAAGACGAGCCCGGCTCGCATAGCGGTCGCGGTGCTCTCCGTGCTCGTACTGCTGGTCACCGGGTTCGCATGGCGGGGTGTGGACTCGTTGAGAAACAGCCTTGCCACTGCAAGCGGACTCGGCCTCGGTGGGGGCAAGGACGGAGCCATCGACATTCTGATGGTGGGAACCGACAGTCGCACCGACGCACACGGCAACCCGCTCTCACAAAGCGAGCTCGACTCGTTGCGCGCTGGTGAGGAAGTTGCGTCCAACACCGACACCATCATCTTGATCCGCGTCCCCAACGACGGAAGTTCGGCAACCGCGATCTCGATTCCCCGAGACGCGTACGTCAACGTCCCCGGTATCGGTATGTCGAAGATCAACGCCGCGTTCGGTGCCACCAAGGAAACCGAGCGACTGAAGTTGGTCAACAACGGGTCGTCCGACAGCGACGCAGACAAGAAGTCGACGGAAGCCGGCCGGACCGCGCTCATCGGAGCGGTAGGGAATCTGACCGGCATCACCGTCGATCACTACGCCGAAGTCGGTCTACTCGGATTCGTCCTGCTGACCAACGCAGTGGGCGGAGTCGACGTCTGTCTCAACGCGCCAGTCGACGAACCGATGTCCGGAGCCAACTTCGCAGCCGGGAAACAGACACTCGACGGCGCCGACGCGCTGAGCTTCGTGCGACAACGACACGACCTTCCTCGCGGCGACCTGGACCGGATCGTTCGCCAGCAGGTGTTCATGGCGTCCCTCGTCAGTAAGGTGCTCAGCGCAAAAACCCTCAGCGACCCGGGCAAGCTCAGTCAGTTGACCTCGGCCGTTCAGCGCTCCGTCGTCATCGACGACGACTGGGACATCATCGAATTCGCCAAGCAGTTGCAGAATCTGGCCGGCGGAAAGGTGCAATTCGAGACCATTCCCGTTCTCGACATCAACGGCATGACCGATTACGGCGAGTCCATCGTCAAGGTCGATCCCAAGGCCGTCAAGAAGTACATCGCCGGATTGGTCGGCGCCGACAGCGAGGACTCGGAGGAGACCTCCGAGGCACCGACCACCGTGAATGCATCCTCGATCACGGTCGACGTCGCTAACGCCAGCGACATCGCGGGGTTGGCCAGCGGGGTTTCCGAGGCGTTGAGTGCCCTCGGGTACAAGGAGGGTCAGGTCGGCAACAACACCGGCTCCGACGTCTCCGAATCGACGGTGTTCGCAAAGTCCGCGGACGACGACGCTGCACTCGCGGTGGCCGAGGCACTCGGCGGTCTGACGGTCAAGGCGGATTCGTCATTGTCCTCGGGCAAGGTTCGGGTTGTCATTGCCGAGGACTACAGCGGACCGCAATCCGCGGACGCGGTATCCCCGTCCGAAGGCGCGACAAGCACGACTGAATCGGCGAGCACCACCGAGACCAGTCCCACCCCTGCCCCTCCCGGTCCGCCGATCGACGCAGCCTCCAACGGCCCGCGCTGTGTCAACTGAAAACTGTGTCAACTGAAAGCGGTGCGAACTGAACGGCTGCGTAAGCTGATTACGTGCCTTCGCCTGTAGACAACCTGACCGACGCCCTCCTCGGACCGATCCTGGCTGCCGACCCGGCCGGCCCTCGCGTGACCTACTACGACGACGCCACCGGCGAGCGCATCGAATTGTCTGCGAGCACTCTGGCCAACTGGGCGGCAAAGACAGCGAACATGGTTCGGGACGAGTTCGCCCTCGAGCCCGGCGGCAAAGTTGCCGTGCTGCTTCCCGCGCACTGGCAGAGCGTCGCCGTCTTGCTGGGTGTGTGGTGGGCAGGCGGTGAGGTCGTCCTCTCCCCCGACGCCGACGCCGAACTGGCTTTTGTCACTGCCGACCGTCTGGACGATGTTGCGGACGTACCGGAAGTAGCCGCACTCTCACTCGACGCGTTCGGCAAAGGTTTGAGCGATCTTCCGCTCGGCGTCGCCGACTACGCAACCTCCATTCGTGTCCACGGGGACCAGTTCCGTAGCGCCGGAGCCGGTTCGGCGCTGGAAGGCCGGTCCGTAGCGGACACGATCGACGCCGCACGGGCATCGGCGAAGAACGTCGAATTGGCGTCGACGGATCGTGTCCTCTCCAACCGCACGTGGGACACGGCAGACGAATTGATCGACGGGCTTCTGGCCGTTCTCGCCGCGGGCGCCTCACTCGTGCAGGTAGCCCACCCGGACGCGGAAGCTACCGCGCGCCGAGTGGGCACCGAGAAGGTCACGAAGCAGTTCTGAACGCTAGCTCGCGAGAGCTGTCACCGGTGACACCAGCCCCGCCCTCCTAGCGGGGAGCAGTGACGCGATCACACCGCAGATTCCGCCGATCAACACGATGGCTACCAATTGCGCCCACGGCACTGCGCTGAGGGCGACGTCCTCGATCCCGAACACCGAGGCGGTACCGGCTACACCGAACACCATCCCGAACAGCACGCCGATCACCGATGCAACCCCTGCCACCAGCAGTGCTTCCCAGATCAACATGGCTCGAATTCCCTTCTTGGTCAGTCCGAGTGCGCGAAGCAGTCCGGATTCGCGGCGCCGTTCGAGAACCGACAGTGCCATGGTGTTTCCCACCCCGATCAGAGCGATCAACACCGCTACCGACAGCAACCCGGCAACCACCATGAGCATGGTGTCGAGGATCGAATCGAGCGCCGAGCGCATCTCGGTCATTCCTTGAACATCGCTGCCCGGAGCTTCCTGGCGTGCCAGTTCGGTGATGCGGTCGGTGGCAGCGAGCGCCTCTTCGTCGGTGTCAGTCCCCAACCTGACCCAGTAGGAATCGGTGGTCGGCGTGGTGGCCGCTGCACCCAGATCGCCTCGATCCAACAGCGCTGGTTGACCTTTCACACCCTCGACCACGCTGACGTTCACGGCACCGCGATCCCCACGCACCGTCGCCGTCTCACCCGCCGAGAGTTTGTATTCGGTCAGGTCAGCGGGCGAGAGCACCAACTGACCGGCCGCGGGTACCGAGATCTCGGTACGCAGAACATCTTTCACCCGAGCAGCGTCGACACCGAACCCGGTCAACGAACCGCGCCCGTCGATCGTCAGTTCGGCCTTGTCCAGACCGCTCACCGCGCCGACGCCGTTGACCGCGGCGATGTCTGTGCCCAACCCTGCGGGAAGCGGTGCCGAACCGGAACTGCTCACCATGACGTCGACGGGGAATTGACTGTCCATCGCCGCGGGTGCGGCTTCCTTGACCGTCGCGATTCCCACGACGAGCGTGCTCGTCAAGGCCACACCGATCAACAGGGCCGTGGCTGTCGCCGAGGTCCGGCGTGGGTTCCGACCGGCGTTGCCTGCTGCCAGGCTTCCCACCGGACCGATCAGTCTCGCCAGCACTCCGCCGGCGGCATTGATCAGCGCGGGCACGATTCGCCCGGACAGTGCTGCGATCCCCAGGAACGAAAAGAGTCCACCGGCAGTCGCCGCCGGCACCTGCTGATTCGTCACTCCCAGGACGGTCATCGCGATGCCCGCGAGCAGTATCACGACGCCCAGAACCCGGCGCACGACCGATACCTGAACGCTCTCGGGCTTGGACTCCATCGGCTGCAGTGCCGCGAGCGGGGAGAGCCTCGTTGCCGCCCGCCCGGGCGCAGATGCAGCGAGCATCGTCATCACGATGCCAACGGCAAGACCGACCAGCACGGTCACCGGGGTGACGCTCAGTGACGAAAGAGGCACCGGCACATCTGCGGCCGTTGCTACGCGACCGATCGCCCAGGCAAGTCCGACACCGAGTCCGACGCCGATCACCGAGGCGATCACGCCGACCGCAGCAGCTTCGCTGCGAATGCTCCGGCGAACCTGTTTGGCCGTGGCGCCGACGCATCGCAGCAACGCGAGTTCCTGAGTGCGCGCGGCGAGCAGAACGGCAAACGTGTTGGCGATCACCAGCGCGGCAACAACAACGGCGATGGCACCGAAGGCGAGCAACACCGTGCTGAGGATCTTGGTGCCACCCATGTATTCCGCAGCCGCGTTGTCGGTTGCTTCTTCTCCTGTCAACACGGTGGAGTCCGCGGGCAACGCGCTCGCGATCGAATCCACGAGTTGTTGCTGAGAGCGCGAACCGTCACCGGCGACACGGAACTCACGTTTGGCGCTGTCCCCGGCCCACGCGCTCACCTGCTCGGCGGTGGTGAATATCTTGATCCCGCCCAGTCGTTGCGCCGAACCGGAGAGATCGACCAGTCCGACCACCTGCGCGGTGGGCGCAGCGGCACCGACCGTCGAATCCCTTGCCGTGACAGTGATTCGGGCACCCGTCGGTATCCCGGAGTCCACGCTCACCAACACCTGCCCCAGACCGGCCGGAAGCGAACCCTCCGACAAGTTCTCCCAACGCAATTCGGGATTGTCGGCGATCGAGAGAGCATCCCCGTAGGACGCGCCCTTTGCCTCGGAGTCGACACGAACATACGTCGACACGTCGTCGGCGACTGCCGAGACGCCCGGCACCGCACTCAGCAGTGCTTCCGTCACGCCTGGACCGGAGGCGACGACATCCGTGGTTTCGTATTGCGTCGCAAGTGATTTACTCACACTCGCATCGACCGTCGAGCTCAATGTCAAAGTCGCGACGATGTATCCGACTGCGATCACCACGGCGAGTATCGAAGCCACATAGCGCCCGGCATGTGCCCGCGCCTGGGCAAAAGCCAGACCCCTCATCGCAGTGCACCCGAAACTGCAGGAACATCAGCCAGGTCGTCGGCACCGAGTGCTCGCATGGCACCGATCACCGAGTCGACGGTGGGATGGTCGATCTCTCCGGCAATACGCCCGTCTGCGATCAACACGACTCGGTCCGCATACGACGCCGCCACCGGATCGTGTGTCACCATGACAACCGTCTGACCGGTCTCCCGAACACTGGTGCGCAAGAGGCCCAGAACCTCGGTCCCGGAACGGGAATCCAAATTTCCCGTGGGCTCGTCGGCAAAAATCACGTCGGGCTGCGGCAGTAGTGCGCGGGCGACAGCTACACGCTGCTGCTGACCACCGGACAACTCGTGCGGCAGGTGGTCGAGGCGCTTCGACAGGCCCAGTTTCCCGATCACCTCGTCCATCCACTCGGGCGAGGGTTCACTACCCGCCAGCTTCATCGGCAGCAGCATGTTCTCCCGAGCAGTGAGCACCGGTAGCAGGTTGAACGCTTGGAAGACGAATCCGATTCGCTCGCGTCGAAGTTCGGTGAGTTCCGTGTCGCCGAGTTTCGTGACTTCGGTGTCGCCCAGGAAAACCTGTCCGCCCGAAACCGTGTCGAGCCCGGCCAGACAGTGCATGAGCGTCGACTTTCCGGAGCCGGACGGGCCCATGATCGCGGTGAACCGCTCACGACCGAAGTCCACGTCGACCCCGCCGAGCGCGTGAACCGTGGTCTCACCGGTGCCGTACACCTTGGTGACACCGCGGGCAGTGATCGCCGGCACTGCGGCTGGTTCCGTCGTGGTGTGCGCATGCATTTTTTGCCCTCCGTAAAGCTTCTCGCTATGACGGAATCGACGTTATTGCAGCGCAAGTGGTCTCCGCGTCGGAGCGCGGGGCGATCTTGGAGAGCCCGGTGTCATCCCGGGGTAGGACTGAACAGGGCTGCGCGTCAGCCCTCGGTGCCGAGGAGATCTGCGCGCCGGACAAGTCCGATCTGGAAGGCAAAGACGACGGCCTGCACACGATCACGTGAATGAGTCTTCGAAAGAACCCGTCCGACATGGGTTTTCACTGTCGTTTCGGAGACGTGGAATTTTGCGGCGATCTCCGAATTCGACAGCCCGTACGCCATGGCCTCGAGCACCTCGACCTCGCGCGGTGTCAGCTCTTCGGGCAACTGCGATTCGGGCGCCGAACCTTCCAGGAGAGGTCCGACGTGCTGAAGCAGTCGCCGAGTGGCCCGAGCTTCGATCACCGCGTCCCCGCGATGCACGGTGCGGATGGCGTCGAGCAACTGTTCCGGTGGCACGTCCTTGAGCAGGAAACCGCTGGCGCCCGCCCTGATTGCCGACATCACGTACTCGTCGTTGTCGAAGGTGGTGAGCACCACGACCTTCGGCGCATCGGGGTCGGCCAGGAGCCGACGGGTCGCCTCGATGCCGTCCATCTTCGGCATCTGGACATCCATCAGGACGACGTCGACATGACAGGCCGCCAACTCGGTCAATGCCTGCTGACCGTCCGAAGCCTCGACCACCACGGACAAATCCGGCTGCGAGTCGATGACCATTCGAAAACCTGCGCGGACCAGCTGCTGATCGTCGATCAGTGCCACTGCGATCGGAGCCACGTGTTCGTCCATGCCACTCACCTTAAGACCTTCAGACGTTTCAAGACCTACCCAGACGTTCGTTCATACGGCAGGACGGCCCGGACACTGTATCCGCCGCCTGATTTCGGCCCGGCGGTTACTTTGCCTCCGTGCAGCTTGGCTCGCTCGGCCATTCCGATCAGTCCCTGTCCGCCTGGTGACGATTCGACCAGCGCGGCGCTGCCGCCTCGTCCGTCGTCGGTGATGCCGAGAACGAGTTCGGTTTCAGCCCACGTCATCTCGACGCTCGCCTGTGCTCCTGGCCCCGCATGTTTGAGAACGTTCGTCAGCGATTCCTGGACGATGCGATACGCCGTCAACCCCGCACCCGCAGAGAGTTCGCGTGGTTCACCGGTCACACTGACGGCGATGTCGAGTCCGCTGCTGCGTAACTCGTGGAAGAGACTGTCGATATCGCCGGCGCCCGGGATCACCGAGAAATCCCGGGGCGTGTCCTCACGCAGGACGGACAGAAGCGATCGCATGTCGGTCAACGCTTGGCGACCGGTGGAGGCAATGGTTTCGAGCGCCTGAATTGCAGCCTGAGGATCCTTGGCCGCGCTGTAACGTCCGCCGTCGGCCTGAGCGATGACAACGGTCAACGAATGCGCGACGATGTCGTGCATCTCGCGCGCAATCCTCGAGCGTTCGCTGATCGTCGCGATTTCCGCTTCCTGCGCACGCTCGAGTTCGAGCAACCGTGCGCGCTCGGTCAGACCTTCCAATTGTTTGGTGCGAACTCGACGCAAATCACCGAACGCCCAGACCGCGAGCATGAAGATCATGACGGCCACGGACTGCATGACCTGCGAAGACACCGGGATTCCGTCGTAGCCGAAGTATCGAACAGTTCCGGCAATCGAGCCGAGCAACGCGAGCACCAGGCCGGTGAGCGAACTCCACCGAGCGCCATAGGCGGCCAGCGCGTACAGGGAGATGGGCACGACAACGGCCGATGCGAGCAGTGTGTTGCCGATGAAGATCACGTGTAGAACTGCGAACCCTGCGATCACCATGCCGGAGAGTTCGGGGCGCGAGCGTCGCCATGCCAACGGAACGGTCATACCCAGCGAGACGAACACCGCCAGCGGACTCGCCTCGACCGCAACGACAACGCTGAACAGTGCGGCAACCGTCGCAATGCAGATGTCCACACCGCGAGCATGTTCCGCGCTCCAGCGGACGAAGCGTTCACTAGTCGGAAAACGAGCCATGCCGCCAAGAGTAGCTTTTACTGACGAGCTTTCACTCAGGTGCGGTAACCGCCGTCTTCGAGACCGGCCTCGATTTCGAATCGGTTCCGCGGACCGCGATGACGCAACTCCTCACGCAGGTACAGCAGCCCGAATACGATTCCGTACCTGGCCCATTGGTCCGCGTGAACTGCCTCGTGGCGAAGGACGGATCGAGTCGTGTTTCGCCGGGTGAGGTACACACCGCCGAGAGTTGTTCCGCCTCTGGCGAACCCGCCGCGCAGCCCGGAAGCGACAAAGATCCCGGACTCGTCGTCGAAGCGGATGTCCGCGCCGAGAATCCCGGCGTAGAACAGGGCGACGCGGGTGACGAATGCGGACTGCGCGCTGCCCCGACTCGCTCGGATCAGCGGCAGCCCACGCCGTGCACACACGAGAAGATCAGCCCAGCAGCTTCTCGCGAAGCGCCTTGTCCTTGTCGAGCACCATCGCCTCGAGGCTCTTCTGGAAAGCCACCATCCGCTGCTGCAGTGCGGGATCCGAAGCGCCGAGGATCCGAGCAGCCAACAGACCGGCGTTGCGAGCGCCGCCGATCGAGACCGTCGCCACCGGGACGCCGGCCGGCATCTGCACGATCGAGAGGAGTGAATCCATACCGTCGAGGTACTTGAGCGGCACCGGAACACCGATGACCGGCAACGGTGTAGCCGAGGCAACCATGCCCGGAAGATGCGCGGCGCCACCGGCACCGGCGATGATGACCTTGATTCCGCGGCCCGCGGCTTCCTTGGCGTAGTCGAGCATCCGCTGAGGCGTGCGATGCGCCGAGACGACACCGACCTCGAAGCGGATACCGAACTCGGCCAGAGCTTCGGCTGCAGCTTCCATGATCGGCCAATCCGAATCGCTGCCCATGATCAGGCCGACCTGCGCGCTCTCACTCACCGTGTACATCCCATCCGTCGGTCCAAACTGCATACGAAAGCCAATGTGCTGCGCGCTCGGCGCGTTCGCGAACTGCGGCAACGTAATTCGGATCGTCGATGGATCCGGCGCCGCCGACGATGTTGACGTGGCCGATCTTGCGATCCTTGCGCTCACCCTTGCCGTACAGGTGGATCTTCGCATCGGGCATCCGCGCGAAGAGGTGATGGACACGCTCGTCCATCGTCATCTCGGGCGCTTCCGGTGCACCCAGAACGTTTGCCATCACCGTGACCGGCGCGATCGGCGAGGTGTCGCCGAGCGGGTAGTCGAGAACGGCACGCAGATGCTGTTCGAACTGAGAGGTGCGTGCGCCGTCCATCGTCCAGTGACCGGAGTTGTGCGGGCGCATTGCCAGCTCGTTGACCACGAGAGTGCCGTCAGTCGTCTCGAAGAGTTCGACGGCCATCGAGCCGACGACACCCAACTCGGAAGCGATGCGTAGCGCCAATTGTTCGGCTTCCTCGGCAACGGCACTCGAAAGGGCGGGGGCAGGTGCAATCACGACGGCGCACTGGCCGTTGCGCTGAACGGTCTCTACGACCGGCCACGTAGCGCCCTGTCCGAACGGCGACCGCGCAACCATGGCAGACAGTTCCCGACGCATCGAGACCATTTCCTCGACGATCAGCGGAACACCCTTGTCCAACTGCTCGGTGACAATGGCTTCTGCTTCGTCCTGATCATCGGTGATCCAGACGCCCCGGCCGTCGTAGCCTCCGCGGGTTGCCTTGATGACAAGCGGCCAACCGTGTTCGGAACCGAAACGCACGACGTCTTCCGCCCACGTCACTTCGGCGTACGCGGGTACAGGTGCGCCCAGTTCGGCAAGTTTGCGACGCATCAGCAATTTGTCCTGAGCGAAGATCAGAGCCTGCGGCGGAGGCTGAACGTTCACGCCTTCGGCAACAAGAACCTCGAGATGTTCGGTCGGCACGTGCTCGTGGTCGAACGTCAACGCGTTGGAACCGACCGCTGCGCGGCGAAGAGCGTCGAGGTCGGTGTGGCTACCGAGCACGACATCGGGGCTGACCTGAGCTGCCGGCTCGTCCGCAGTCCCGGAGAGCACTCGGAGCGTCTGGCCCAGGGCCACCGCCGCCTGGTGAGTCATCCTGGCCAACTGTCCGCCACCGATCATGGTGACGACGGGCATGGATGCTTTTGCCGGTCGAGGGGTGGTCGGGCGGGCGGGGATCTGCGCGGGATCGTTGTTGCCGGTCACGGCTCTCTATGTTGTCATGTGCCGCGTTCGCCCGTTCATTCAGCGTTCCCAATCTGTGATTCTGCTGATGAATCCGCGGCAAATTGGTGGTAACGCGGTTTCGTTTCGTAAACTCATCTGTTGTGCCATTTGTCGACGGGGTCATTGCCCGCATACCCCAACCGTTTCGTGACATCGCTCTGCGTCACAGCGAGCTGATCAAATTCGCGATCGTCGGCGGAACTACCTTCCTGATCGACTCGGGCATCTTCTACACACTCAAGCTGTCGATCCTCGAATCCAAGCCGATCACGGCCAAGATCATCGCCGGCGTCGTCGCGGTGATCGCGTCGTACATTCTCAACCGCGAGTGGTCGTTCAAGAACCGTGGTGGCCGTGAGCCAGCGCACGAAGCTGCGCTGTTCTTCATCATCAGCGCCATCGGCGTCGTCATCAGCTTCATACCGCTCTACATCTCCAGTTACGTCTTCAACCTGCGCGTACCCGAAGTCAGCTTGGCGACGGAGAACATCGCCGACTTCATCAGTGCGTACGTCATCGGCAACCTGCTGCAGATGGCGTTCCGATTCTGGGCCTTCCGCAAGTTCGTGTTTCCCGACGAGAATCCGGAACCGCTCGAACTGTCCGACACCACAGGATTGTCCGAAACCACAGCGTTATCCGAAACCACAGCGCCTGACCCGGTCATTCCTGATGCCGAAGAGGAGCTCGGGCACTCCTGAGTTTTCCGTCTGCGCGAGCCTTTCGGTCAGCGCGGTTCGCGGTGCGGAACGACGTCCGCGGTCGGCGCAGTGTTGGCCACCGGCAGGAAGACGGCGAACAAGGCAGGCTTACGCCTCTGCAGTTCCAGTCGGCCCCCGTCGGCTTCGATCAGTGCACGTGCGAGCGCCAATCCGACGCCGGTGGACCCGGCCCCCGAAAATCCTCTGTCGAAGATGTGCGGTGCAAGATCGTTCTCCACGCCGGAGCCTTCGTCGGTGACCTCGACGCACACCATCGAGTCACGACGAGACGAACTGCGACCGGTACCGTCGATCAATCGGACAGACACCGTGCACGTACCTTCACCGTGTTCGAACGAATTGTCGACCAGAACGGAAACAGCTTCACGCAGACGCGAACCTGTGGTCGCGGCCATCACCGCGCGATCGCCGCGTAGGCGGAGCCTGCGTCCCTCTCCGTCGAACTGAGCCTGCCAGTCGCGGGTCACCTGTTCCAGCTCGCCGACTACCGACACCAGACTCGCCGATGACCCACTGGTGCGCGACGAGCGAATCAGGTCGTCGATTCCGTCGGTGAGCCTGTCCACTTGCGCCATGGCTTCCTCGGCCTCGTTCACGACGTCAGGATCTTCGTGAACGGACAACTCGTCCAGGCGCAGCCGCACTGCAGTCAGTCGACTGCGCAGTTGATGCGAGACATCCGCGACCAGCGCGCGTTCTCGTTGCAGCCGCACCGAAATCTCCACAGTTGCCGCATCGAGGACGTCGGACACGCGGTCGAGTTCGGGGATGTCGTGCCGACGAGGATCCGGCCGGAAGTCACCTTCGGCAAGGCGCGCCGCCCGGTCGGCCACATCCTGCAGCGGATCGGCAAGCCGACGTGCAGTGACCACAGCGACCACGGTGCCTGCCGTGATGGACAGAAGCACGAGCACACCGACGGCCATCACCGCTTGCTTCTGCTGGGTGCGCAAGTTCTCCGACGGCACCTCGAGACGCAACGAGCCGGACGTTCCCATCGCGAGCGATTCGACGAGTGCGTTCTTGACCGTCGCCTCACCGACGTCGACGCGTGCAGCGCCGTCGACGACGGTCGGATACACGACGACGAGGCGCCCGTCGTTCGGGGTGAGAACCTTGAGCGAATCGGTGTTCAACGCACCTTCGACGAGCCCGTTCGTCCCCTCTTGCGCGATGACCTCAGCGGCCATCCGGTCGAGGCGCACCCGGAGATCACTTCGCGTCACGTCCTCCACCCAGAGCCACGCCGTGTAGATCAGCGGAACTCCCAGCAGCAACGCCGTCATGATCACGACAGCGAGAATCGACTGCAATATGCGACGCCGCATGCCGGCAGTTCCTGATTCTCGAGAAGTTAGTCGGTGTTGATTCGGAAACCGACACCGCGGACGGTGGCAATTCTGCGTTCCACAGCGGGGCCCTCGTCACCGATCTTGCGGCGCAGCCACGACATGTGCATGTCGAGCGTCTTCGATCCACGAAGCTCGACGTCGCCCCACACCTCACGAAGGATCGTATCGCGCGATACTACTTCCCCGGCATGTTCGAGGAGGACCCGCAGAAGTTCGTATTCCTTGTTGGCCAAGGCGATTTCGGAGCCGTTGACGAGTACGCGTCGTGCCGCGGGCTCGAGCCTGATGCCACCGACCTCGACGATCGTGTCCTCGCGGCCACCGTGGCGACGCAGGAGTGCTCGCACACGTGCCATCAACTCGGCGAGGCGAAACGGCTTGCTGACGTAGTCGTCGGCGCCGGCGTCCAACCCGACCACGAAGTCGACTTCGTCGGTCCTGGCGGTCAACATCAGCACGGCGAGCGAGGTGCGATGCGCACGAATCTGTCGACAGACTTCGAGTCCGTCCATGCCCGGAAGGCCGAGATCGAGAATCAACAGATCGAAATCACCTTCGAGCGCCTGCTGCAACGCAGCGGGTCCGGTCGGTTCGACCGTCACCGAATACCCTTCACGCCCCAGTGCGCGGGAGAGGGGTGCGGCAATGGCCTCGTCGTCTTCGGCTAGCAATACGGCAGTCACACGAACAGACTACGGACAACACGCCTTTGCACGTTGATTACCAGCCATTTCGATCGTTCGGGTCGTCGTTTTCACCCGCCGGCCGCTGCGGTGGCTGCGATGGTGGCTGCTGCATGGAATCGAAAACCTGGTGATACAGCAGGGCGTGAACGTGCTCGACGTCAGGAATGTCGTCGAACTCGAGCGGATCGTCACTGGCAGAGGCGATGACCAGAGTTCCGGTCTTGAGCATTCGATCGATCAAGCCGTGGCGGAACTGAACATTGCTGATCCGCCCCATGGGGATGTCGATACCGGTATGCGTGAGCACTCCGTGGCGGATGAGCACTCGCCGATCGGTGACGATGAAATGCGTGAACTTCCAGACCGTGAACGGCGCAACCGACCGCCAGGCCACGACACCGAGCCAGATGATTCCGATGGCGATGGACGACACGGTGCGAGCCGTGCCGTCCAATCTCGTCTGTGCGAGGCCCAACAAGAACCCGGCGACGGCCGTCGCAAGCACGAACGTCAGCGCCGGAAGCACCAACATCTTCCAATGAGGATGGCGATGCAGTATCAGTTCCTCGTCCTGAGCGAGGGCGTCTTCGGGATATCCCATGACGGGAAGTCTGCCATCCCGCACCGACTTTCAGGCACACCGACTTTCAGGCACACCCACGTTCAGGGCTGCGCGATCTTTCGCAGCACCAACGGGGTCACGACGATGATGATGCCGTAAAGCACCATCCACACGCCGACCACGATGCGGAAGACGTCGAGCGAGAGTTCGGGCTGCAGAAGGACGATTGCACCCGCGACGATGCTGATGACTCCGAGCACGATCGACAGACCGCGATCGACGGTGTGCCCGGACGCCGCGTCGACCAGATCGAGAACGCCACGGAATACCCACCAGGCACCGATCACCAATGCGATCACAACCACCGTCTGCAAAGGGCTACGGAGAACCAGGAATCCGAGGAGCACTGCCAACGCGCCGGAGATCGCGACAAGCGTCCGAGTTCCACCCGAAGCCGTCACGTCCGCGAACGAACGGATGATCTGGACGATTCCGAATCCGAACAACTGAATCGCAATGACCACCGCGACCACGAAAAGGGTGGCATCCGGCCATGCGAGTACCGCGATACCCAGGCCTAATGTGAGGACACCGAGCAGCACCGTCACACCGGTGAGTACGCGGCGAGCGCTCTCGGCCGTCTCGGCTTCGGTCGGAACAACGATCGGTGTGGTCATGACGCCCCTAGGCAGCTCAGTAAATCCCGCAGTTAAATGCAATGAAGGACGGACGGTTGGTTCGAAAACCGGCCAGGGCCAAAAATTAGCACTTTGGTGCCAGAAAATCCGGCAAGGCTCACGATTCGGCTACCGGGGCGGCCCGAAGGTGCGTGATATCACCCGCAGCGACCGCAAAGGTCTCCCCATCTGTTCCCTCGATTTCGATGACGACGCGGCCGGAAGTGTCGATGTCGGTCGCGATACCGAACACCTCCTTGTCGCCCGGCAAGACCGCGCGGACTCGTTTGCCCAGCGTCCCGCAACGCTGCCGGTATTCGGCAGCCAACACAGATGTATCCCATTTCGATGATTCCCAAGCACGGAATTGCGTCGCCAACTCACGGGCAATTGCTCGAACGAGGGTGTCGCGGTCGACAGTCGATGCTTCTTCGATGAGGAGTGATGTAGCGGTCGGGACGGGCAGCTCCTCGACACCCAGGCTCACGTTCAACCCGATGCCCACCACCACCGCGGGATCGGGCGCTGTCCTTGCCACCTCGGCCAGAATTCCGGCGACCTTCTTGTCACCGATGAGAACGTCGTTCGGCCACTTGAGTTCTGCGGGCACTTCGGCCACGTTCCGCAGCGCGTCGACGACCGCGATTCCCGACAGTAGCGGGAGCCAACCCATGTCCGTGAGATTCATTCCGGGCATCGACAGCAGAACCGACATCGAGATCTGCGCTTGCGGCGGACTCACCCAAGTGCGCGAATGACGGCCGCGGGCACTCGCCTGATACTCGGCGATCAGAACGTGACGGTCGGCATCCGGATCTGCCGCTCGCGCAAGGAGATCCGCGTTCGTCGAACCGGTCTCCTCGACAACGTCGAGGCGGTTCCAGAAAACGCGCGCGTCGTCGTTGTCACTGCGCACGAGTGCGCGTCGTAGGGCATTGCCGTCGAGGGGCGGTCGGTTCAAGTCGGTCCACATAGCCCCAGCCTATGACGACAGCGAGAATGTACTGGTCAGTAGCTTGAGCCTGCAAGACGGCGACAATCGGACCTGCCTTCGAAGCCCCCCACGCACTCTCGTTAAGCTCACGTCCATGACCACTGTCCAAGAGCCGAACGCGCCGGAGGCGGCGGCCGCACCCGATATCCACACGACCGCGGGAAAGCTCGCGGACCTGCGGAATCGCCAAGCCCAGGCGCAGGCACCGAGCGGCGAAGCCGCCATCGACAAGGTGCACGCCAAAGGCAAGCTGACCGCCCGCGAGCGCATTACCGCCCTCCTCGACGAGGGCTCCTTCGTCGAACTCGACGCACTGGCACGGCACCGAAGTGTGAACTTCGGTCTCGCTGACAACCGCCCGGTCGGCGACGGCGTCGTCACCGGTTACGGCACCATCGACGGCCGCGACGTCTGTGTCTTCTCACAGGACGCCACCGTTTTCGGCGGATCGCTCGGCGAAATCTACGGTGAGAAGATCGTCAAGGTCATGGACCTCGCGATCCGCACCGGTCGCCCCCTCGTCGGCATCAACGAAGGTGCAGGCGCGCGCATTCAGGAAGGCGTCGTCTCGCTCGGCCTCTACGGCGAGATCTTCCACCGCAACGTCCAGGCCTCGGGTGTCATCCCCCAGATCTCACTGATCATGGGACCCGCCGCCGGCGGCCACGTCTACTCCCCCGCACTGACCGACTTCGTCGTGATGGTCGACGAGACTTCCCAGATGTTCGTCACCGGCCCCGACGTCATCAAGACAGTCACCGGCGAAGACGTCACGATGGAAGACCTCGGTGGTGCTCGCACCCACATGGTCAAGTCCGGAGTCGCCCACTACGTCGCTTCCGGCGAGCAGGATGCCCTCGACTACGTCAAGGACCTGCTCAGCTACCTGCCGTCCAACAACCAGGCAGCAGCTCCCCGCGGCGAGATCACCGACCCGATCGTCGGTTCGATCGAAGACAGCCTGACCGCTGAGGACATCGAACTCGACACCCTCATCCCGGATTCGGCCAACCAGCCGTACGACATGCACGAGGTCATCCGTCGCATCCTCGACGACGACGAGTTCCTCGAGGTCCAGGCCGAGCGCGCGATGAACATCATCGTCGGTTTCGGTCGCGTCGACGGCCGCTCGGTCGGCATCGTCGCCAACCAGCCCACCCAGTTCGCGGGCTGCCTCGACATCGACGCCTCGGAGAAGGCCGCACGCTTCGTGCGTACCTGCGACGCGTTCAACGTCCCGATCATCACCCTCGTCGACGTTCCCGGTTTCCTCCCCGGAACCGAGCAGGAATACAACGGCATCATCCGTCGCGGCGCGAAGCTCCTCTACGCGTACGGCGAAGCAACGGTCGGCAAGATCACGGTCATCACCCGCAAGGCTTACGGCGGAGCGTACGACGTCATGGGCTCCAAGCACATGGGCGCCGACGTGAACCTGGCATGGCCGACCGCTCAGATCGCCGTCATGGGTGCATCCGGAGCTGTCGGATTCGTCTACCGCAAGCAGCTTCTCGAAGCCGCGAAGAACGGCGAAGACGTCGATGCATTGCGCCTCAAGCTGCAGAACGAGTACGAGGACACCCTCGTCAACCCGTACGTCGCCGCTGAGCGCGGATACGTCGACGCTGTCATTCCTCCGTCGCACACCCGCGGACAAATCGTTTCCGCGTTGCGACTGCTCGAGCGCAAGGCCGTTTCCCTTCCGCCCAAGAAGCATGGGAACATTCCCCTATGACCGCAACCACCGAGGACATTCTCAGCGAAGATGTCGCACTGGCGGAGACTGCACCGACCAACGGTGCGGTCGTCGAGGGAAGCGCGACGGACGCTTCGCTCACGGAGCTGACCGAGACGTCGACCTCCGACGCGTCGGTCATCAAGATCGTCAAGGGTTCGCCCACCGACGTCGAGATCGCGGCACTGGTAAGCGTGCTTGCCGCGGCTGCCGGCAGCGGTCAGGCTCCCGAGTCGAATGTTCCCGCGGAGACCTGGGGCGATCCGACTCAGTTCCACCGCACGCGTGCGCCGTTCTCGCCGTACGCGTACCTGAACCCCGCGATCCGTCGCAGCTGACGATCACTTGCTGACGTGACTCAACTGGTTCTAGCTTCAGCGTCCCCGGCTCGCCTCGCAGTTCTGCGGGCGGCCGGGGTTTCGCCGCTTGTGCGTGTCTCCGGCGTCGACGAGGACAAGATTGCCGACAACCTCGGCCCCGACGCCGCTCCCGAAAAAGTCGTGACGGTGCTGGCGGAGGCCAAGGCCGCCGAGATCGTTCCCGGTCTTGCCGCCGACAATCTCACCGACGTAGTCGTTGTCGGGTGCGATTCGATGCTCCTGATCGACGGGCAACTTCAAGGCAAGCCGGGCAGCGTAGACATCGCCCGAAAGCGATGGGCCGCAATGGCCGGACGCAGCGCCACTCTCTTGACCGGGCACTGTGTCCTGCGCGTCGCCGACGGCCGCATCGTTCGCATGGCCTCGGATCACAGCGCAACAGTGGTTCATTTCGCGCAGCCGTCCACCGAAGATCTCGAGGCGTACCTGGCAACGGGCGAACCGCTCCAAGTCGCCGGAGCATTCACGCTCGACAGTCTCGGCGGCTGGTTCGTGGAGAGAATCGAGGGTGATCCATCGAGCGTCATCGGTATCGGATTACCTTTGGTACGAACACTTCTCGAGCGTGTCGGGGTTTCCGTCTCGGATCTCTGGCGCACGCAGAGCATCTTCTGACACGATTTCTCCAAGCACGGTTTCTCCAAGCAAGTTTTTTTCAAGCACCACTGACCAGCCTCGCATCGGGTTCATGCCGATGCGAAGCTGGTCGTTTTTGTTGTCGCCGAAGAGGTTTGACCCCTCAGGTTTTGAATGTGGTGTTCGCCGGCCGCGGATGCTGCCGCGGGTCGATCGAGGGCGGCGGGATGAACCACGGTTTGTTGTCGACCCCGATGCGAATCTCCCATTTCCCGACGAACCCGGATTTGCGGTGCATCAGCCGATGATGCGAACGGCACAGCAGGACAAGGTTGTTCATCACGGTCGGGCCGCCGTTGGCCCAGTGCCGGATGTGGTGTGCGTCGGTCCAGGCGGGCACGCATGTGCAGCCGGGGAAGGCGCAGCCTTTGTCTCTCGCGATCAACGCCACGCGCTGCTCCGCGGACACTAATCGTTTCCCGGGTTTCGCATCCAACGGAGCCCCGTGACCGTCGAGCAGAACAGTCGAGAGGAAACAGTCACATCCGAGGAGCCTGGTCTGCGATACGGACAGTGGTCCGAGCCAGGGCATGTGCCCGACATCGATATCCGACACAGCCGCTCCACCACCATCGGGCGAGGATGCGGCGGCGCAGTCACGATGCTCAGCCAGATCACGCGCGTTGATGTGCACGTTCACATGCGGACGCTGCCCACCATCGAAACCGGTCTTCGCGCAGTCCAGGTAACGCCGGATCAGTTCGGTGAACCCGTCCGCGGTCCGCTTCGCCGCCGACCGCGAATCCGGCGTTCCATCGGGTGCCGGGGTCGGCATCGTCAGATTCGACAACGCCGATAGCAGCATTTCGCCGGTGAGAGCATCGAAATCGCCGCGCACCACCACCCGACCATGCAACGTCGACGCGATGCGCAACTCGTTGCGATCGACATCTTCCGCGGGCGGAATCTCATCCGATTCGAACACTCGCTCCAAAGTCGCGATAACGTTCCGTACCTTCGTGGTCGTCGCCTCCACCCCGGACGCGGCAGCCAACAACAAATCGATACAGCGAGGGAGCGCTTCGTCCGGCATGCCCTTCGGTGGTGACTCGCAGAACGCCACGATCAACACGGCATGATCGAACGAGCAGTCCCCGACATCGAACCGGGCAGCCACCGCCGGAAACGGGCGTAGCGCTGCACCCAGGGCGGCGATCTTCTTCCCGTCCCGAACCTGCAGCATCGTGTTCGCCGCCAACCAGCACCCCACCCCGCGGCTCGCGATCACCTGATCATCCGGCCGCAACGACAACTCGTCCACCACCGCCACCCGAACAGCCTCGAGACGCAGAATCTCCGCGCTCGCCGACACCGCAGCAGCACGCAACTCAGAAGCAGACAACCGCCACAGGCGTCCGCGCAACCCCACCGCAGAACCAGACACCACATCCGACAACAAGACACTCATTGAATCCCCCGATCCCCTGAACACAGGCTACTCGAACACCCGTTCGAGTCAAGGGTATTTTTTTCAGACTGGGGAATTGACCCGCGGCAGGGCAGTCGAGGCCAATCCGATGCCGAGCGCAATTGCTGCGATGATCGCGAGCACGCGGCGTTGGGCTTCGAGAAACGCTTCGCCAGCCGCCGCGCGAGTAGATGCGTACGCGGCATCAACTGCCACTTGAACGGATTGGCCCCCGGCGCCGGCAGTTCCTTCGCGGCGACATTCCGGCGCCACCTCCATCGGTGTTCCGGATGCCAATTGACTTGTCGCGCAATCGACAAATGCCTTTTCGGCGATGTCGACCAGGCCGGGATTCACGCCGGCAGCTTCAAGATTCGCAACGTACTCGGGCCGCTCCCCCTGCACTGCTTGCGGAGCTTGCCCCGCGACGAGCGAGAAGAACACCACTCCGATCAAGGCCAGTCCGATCGAGCTGCCAACCTGCTGAACGGTCGGTAGCAGCCCCGACACCGAACCCGCGTGCGCGGGTTCGACCGTCGCGAGGATCGCGGTCTGCAGTGGCGCCACGAACAGTCCGAGCCCTGCGCCCCCGAGGAGGAGAGGACCGGCGAGCGCGAGCCAGCGTGGATCAGTTCCTTCGTGTTCGAGGATGACCGACAACGCGATCAGCGAGCCGGCAAAGACGACCATCCCCAAGATCAGAACGCGGTTTCCAAGCATCCGGTACACCGCGGATGAGAGAACCGCAGCCACGCCCATGCCGACGGCCCACGGGAGCGTCATCACGCCCGCTCGCAATGCGGAGAACCCGAACCCGAACTGAAGCGTGAGACTGATGGTGAAGATCAACGAAGTCAGGGTTCCGAAGAATACGAACGCAAGAACCGCGCCGATCGCGAAGGCTCGGTCGCGGAAAAGCTCCAGACGAAGGACCGGATCGCCGCCTCGTTTCGCCAGACGCGATTCGTAGAGCACAAACGCCAATGCCACCGGCACCGACATCGCGAGCATGACAACAAGACCTGTGGGCCATCCACGCGCCCTTCCCTCGGCCAGGGGAAGGATCAGCAGGAACAGCGCCAGCGATGACAGTGCGGCGCCGATGAGGTCCAGTGAGCGCACATGCTCAGCGCGAGCATCGACGAGATGGAAATACCCGAGAATCAAGGCGGCGATGCCGATCGGAATGTTGACGAAGAAGATCAGGCGCCAGCCCCAGTCGAAGAGATTCCACTCGATCAGCAGCCCGCCGATCAGAGGCCCACTGACCGTTGCGAGCCCGATGGTCGCACCGTAGATCCCGAACACTCGCGGATGCCTGGCCTTCGGAAACAGACCCGAGATGATGGCAAACGTCTGGGCGGACATCGAACCGGCCGCCAACCCTTGCAAACCCCGGAAGACGATCAACATCGTCGCGCTCTGAGCGAGCCCGCACAGCAACGAGGCCGCGACGAATACGAACAGGGCGGTCAGAAAAACAACCCTACGACCGAACAGGTCCCCCAACCTGGCCGCGGTGATCAACGAACACGCAAAAGCCAGGATGTACACGCTGACCATGAGCAACTGCGCCGATACGCCTGCTTGAAGATCGACGGCGATGCTCGGAAGCGCGACGTTGACGATCGTCGCGTCGAGCAACTGCATGAACGCCGCCGCCAGACTCGTCGCCAACCCGAGCCAGGGCGTCAGAGAACCAGCTCGCCGTCCGCCCTTATGGTCGGCGCCGACAGCGTCACCTAAAGGGTCCGGAAGCACCGAATGATCCTAATCGAACACGACGCTTCTAGAACCTGTTCTTGTTTAGATTGTAGTATTTCGGACAATTCAGTCCCCCAGATGGGATAGTTCGTCGTCTGCCCATTTTCAGAGCAGGCTTCTCGACGACACACGCAGGAGTTCTACTCGATGGATCTGAACTTGATCACCCATTGGCACCCGCTTCCTGGACGGGTAATCGAATGGGGCGTCACGCATGCTTCCGCTCAACGAGCCGCCGAAGCCGAGATCGACCGAGAACTACCCCCGACCACGATGCAGGATCGCCACCTGCGACGCGCCCGCGTCACCGCAGAGAAAGGCGATCCGCAGTCTCCGTGGATCGGTATCGCCTTCGATTTCGCAGGAACACTCGACCGCGACGCCATGACGCGAGCCCTGCAGCGCTACGTCCGTCGCCACGACACGCTGCACAGCTGGTTCTCCTTCGACGAAGCAACCACCGACGCTGCGGACACCGCGTTCGAGGTCCGTCGACACGTGGTGCCGGTCGAGAGCATCGAACTCGAGTACCGCGTCGGCGACGACGTCTCCGAATCCGAGGCGATCCGCGCACTCGTCGCAACCAAGTTCGCAACGGAAACCAGTGCCCTTCAGTGGCCGGCCTTCGTGTTCGGTGCCGTCGAGCACCACCATGCCGACCTCGAAGCCGATCCGAGCTTCACCCTGTTCCATGCAGTCGACCACGCCCATTCGGACATGAACTCGATGGTGCTGATGTACGCGGAATTGCGTCAGCTCTACGCCGCGGAAACGACCGGGTCACATCCCGAACTGGGCCCCGCGGGAAGTTACGCACAGTTCGGTCGCGTCGAACGCGAGCGAACAACCGAACTGACGATGCAGTCACCCGAAGTGCACCAGTGGCTCGGTTACCTCATGCGCAGCGGCGGCTCGTTCCCCGGATTTCCGCTCCCGCTCGGGGCGGAAGACGCGCCCAAACCGGCTATCGGTTCACGCTTCGACCTGGCCGATGACATCGAGTGCGAGAAGTTCGGTGCGGTCTGTAAAGCCAACGGCGCCAACTTCATCGGTGGAATATTCACCGCCCTCGCGATTGCGGAATTCGAACTGGCCGGACGCGACAAGTACATCGCCCTCTCGCCGGTCAGCACACGAACCGAGGCCGACTCGTTTGCACAGGGCTGGTACATCAACCTGATCCCGGTCGGCATCGACGTCGACGACAAGCGACGCTTCACCGAGTTGGCAAAGCTCGGGCAGCAGGGGTACCACGACGGCAAGGCACTCCTCGATGTCTCTGTGCAGCAAGTCATCGACCTGGTTCTGTCGAGCTTGGCCGAGTCGGATTCCGCACCCGGCGGATTGTCGAAGACGCTCACCCCGCCGCCGATCGTCTCGTACATCGACGGCCGCCGCATGCCGGATCCATACAGTTACGCCGAGACGAAGGCAACGGGAATCGTCGGCGGCAAAGAGACGCAGATCGCGTCGATGTGGATCAACCGGATGCACACCGGTACCTGGATCGCCGTGTCCCACCCTGACACCCCCATTGCCCACGAATCGGCCACCCGCTTCGCCGAGCACGTCTCCAAGATCATCAAAACTGTTGCAGCTCAGGGCGACTACTCGTTCTCGGCACCAGAGGGAGCGTCCTGATGCATGTCACCTCGATCGATCGATACGGACTCGAGCCCGGAATCGTCACCGAATGGTCGCTCCAGCCCGCGGACGGCGCCGTCACCGAGTCGGAAGTACCACCGTCGTACAACCAGCATTTCCATCTCGAGACTGCGCGAACACACGGCATGGGCCGGAGTGTGTGGATGGCAGCCGCATTCGACCTTCCCGGAGAACTGAATCGGCCCGCACTCGATCTCGCGCTGCGCCTGTTCATCAGTCGCCATGACACTCTGCACACAGGATTCGAGGTGGGCGAGTTCACCACCACCCGAATGGGACTCGATCCCGACGGCACACACATCGAGACTTCGGAACCTGTGAAGTTCGATTCGACCGAAGACCTCCGAGCGCACCTCAAGAAGCGATTCACGACGGTATGCGATCCACTGACCTTCCCCGCCTACACGTTTGCCACGGTCGAACGCGACGAGCACTACACGGTCCTGAGCGCCTTCGATCACACCCTCGTCGACGGCTACTCGCTGGTCATCGCCCTCGGGGAACTGCGACAGATCTACGAGGGACTGATCGCCATACCCGAACTGACCGACCACGAGGCCGTCGACGCAGTGATGAGCCGACTGGGTGACCCGGGAAGTTTCGTGCGGTACTGCGAACTGGAGGCCGACGCCCTGCTTCCCGTCGACAACGACCCTCGAATCCGAGAGTGGGCAAGGTTCTACGAGATTTGTGGTGGCACATCGCCGAGTTTCCCCTTGGATCTCGGCGTCGAGGCAGGAAAGCCCGCGCCTCAGGGCGCCGATGTGCGCGTGCTGCTCGACGAGGAACTGACCGCGAAGTTCGACGAGATCTGCCTATCCGCCGGCGGCAGCGTGTTCACCGGAATCCTCACTGCGATGGGACTTTCCGTCCACTCGTTCACCGGACAGGCGACGCTTCCACTGCAATTCCCGCTGCACATCCGCAAAGATCCACGCTGGGCCGACGCCATCGGCTGGCTCACCACGAGCGCGCCGATCACGGTCCAGATCACTCCCGATGCGGATTTCGGTGCATCCCTTGCACATACGCATGCGTCGTTCCGAGTTGCGTTGACGCTCGAGGGCGTCACCATGGCCCAAGTTCGAGATGCTTTGGGCGACAAGATTCGACGCACGCGCACCGACGTCTTCATGGTGTCGTACATCGATTACCGCAAACTACCCGGCACCGACGATCATGATCTCCTCAACGCTCATCACATCAGCAATGTGACGGTCGCCGACGATGCCCAGTTCTGGATTTCGCGAACGAACCGTGGTCTCTCGCTGCGTTCGCGCTTCCCGGACACCGACACGGCAAACGAAACCATGGTGAATTTCCTCACCGATCTCGACCGGATTCTGAGGGAAGTCTGCGCCCGGGGCGTGACGCCGATCGGAAGTGTCACCGAACAATTGAGAGATTCGAGCGTCGGGGCAGGAACACCGAGGATTTAGTGTCGGCAACGGGTACGAGCAGGCAGAACCTGCTTCCGGGCGTCTCCCCTTGCGCGCAGCGCATAGAATCGATCAAGTCCGTGTTCGAACCGAACGATTCGTCTTCAGGAGTACGCCCGTGCCCGTTGCCCCCGATCCCTCAACCGCGTTTGCCGAGTTCGCGCATCCCGACCGGTTGGTCTCGACGGAATGGCTCTCGGCGAATCTCGGTACGCCGGGCCTCAAGGTCGTCGAATCCGATGAAGACGTGTTGTTGTACGACGTCGGCCACATTCCCGGCGCAGTGAAGATCGACTGGCATCTCGACCTCAACGATCCGGTCACCCGCGATTACATCGACGGTGCGAAGTTCGCAGAGTTGATGAACCGCAAGGGCATCAGCCGCGACGACACCGTCGTCATCTACGGCGACAAGAGCAACTGGTGGGCCGCCTACGCACTGTGGGTCTTCACTCTGTTCGGCCACGAGGACGTCCGTCTTCTCGACGGTGGCCGCGATGCGTGGATCGCCGAGAACCGTGACACCGCATTCGACGTTCCCGACATCACGTCAACGGATTACCCGGTCGTCAAGCGCAACGACGCTCCCATCCGCGCATTCAAGGACGACGTACTTGCACACTTGGGCGACGGGCCGCTCATCGACGTGCGATCTCCGCAGGAGTACACCGGCGAGCGCACCCACATGCCCGACTACCCCGAAGAGGGTGCGTTGCGCGGTGGACACATTCCCAGCGCTCTCAGCATCCCGTGGGCGAAGGCAGCGGCACCGGACAGCCGCTTCCGCACCCGCACCGAACTCGGCGAGATCTACGGCGGTCTGTCGGCCGACGACAACATCGTCGCGTACTGCCGCATCGGTGAGCGTTCCAGCCACACCTGGTTCGTGTTGACCCATCTTCTCGGCTACCCGAACGTTCGTAACTACGACGGTTCCTGGACAGAGTGGGGCAATGCAGTGCGCGTCCCGATCGTCCAGGGCGAAGAGCCCGGCGCAGTTCCTTCCTCCGTATCGGCGTCATGAGCACTCTTCCTTCGGCCCTGGCCGAGATCGTCGACGACTTCGCAGCCGTCGGCGCCTCGGACAAGCTCACTCTTCTTCTCGAGTTCAGCCGAGAGCTACCGCCGTTGCCGGCGGAGCTCGAGCAGAGCGCGATGGAGCCGGTCCCCGAATGTCAGTCGCCGCTGTTCCTCTCGGTCGACGATTCGGATCGCGACAACGTCCGTCTGTACTTCAGCGCGCCCCCCGAGGCTCCCACGACGCGTGGTTTCGCATCGATCCTCGCGCAGGGGCTCGACGGTCACAGCGCGGACGAGATCCTCGGTGTACCCGACGACTTCTATTCGGCGCTCGGTCTCGCAGAAGCTGTGAGCCCGCTCCGTCTGCGCGGAATGTCGGCCATGCTCGCGCGCATCAAGCGGCACTTGCGGGGCTGAAAACATGGAGTTCACCGAACTGGCCGACTATGCGATTCCGGCCGGCGCACTCGTCGAATGGTTGCCGTGCGCAACCGGGCCATGGGTTCCGGATCCGCGGCCCGTCTCCTACATTCACGAGGCACATCTCAACCGTTCCGCTGCAGGCGCAGGCGACAAGTCTTGGCTGGGAACAGCTTTCGAGATTTCCGGCCCGCTCGACGTCGATGCGTTCCGAGTCGCCCTCGGCCGCTGGATCGACCGTCATGAAGTTCTGCGCTCGCATACCGTCCTCGAGCCCTCGAGTGGCGAGATCACCCGGCACACCGTCCCGATCGGCGGAATCAACATCGGGGTCGTCAGCCACGGCTACGACGCGTCCAGCCAGGACAACTTCGACCACCTTCACCGCCTGTTCGACGATTACGCGTCCCCGCACAGTTGGCCGTCGTACGTCTTCGCGACGTTGACGCCCCGCGGTGGCGACGGTCCGTTCACCGTGTTCTTCGCGGCGGACCACTCGATCATCGACGGTTTCTCGATCGTGCTGGTCGCTCACGAGATTGCAGCGCTGTACCGCGAGGCCTCGACCGGCAGCGCTGCAAATCTGTTCCCGGTGGGCAGCTACGTCGATTTCGGTGCCGTCGAACGCGAGCAGATGGCCGACATGGAAGCCGAGAAGGCTGCGGTGGAGATCTGGCGTAAGGCTCTCGGAACGGACGGGTTACCCCAGTTCCCGCTACCGATCGGTGAACGCGGAACCGATTCTCAGAACGGCCTGTCGACCTGGCTGCTCGACGCCGAGCAGTCCAAGGCCTTCAGTTCGACGTGTGCAGCCGCCGGCGTGGGTTATTTCGCCGGACTACTCGGCGGACTTGCGGCCGTAGGTCGCGAAGTCGCGGGATCCGATCAATTCGAGGTCGTGACGCCGGTTCACACCCGCAGCGCTCAGGAGTGGGCGGGTGCGCTCGGCTGGTTCGTCGGACTGTGCCCGGTCGAGTTCACCGTTGGATCGGACTGTTCGTTCGGCGACCTCGCGACACGCGCCGCCGAATCGATCGCTTCGGTCAAGCCTGCCGCCGCGGTCCCGTTCGATCGGATCGGTGAGCACCTCGAAACCCCGATTCGACCGCGATTCGTGGTGTCCTACATGGACGTTCGCTTTGTACCCGAGGCCGCACAGTGGCCCGAATGGAACGCCAGAGCACTTCGAAGCAAGGCATACACGCACGACGTATACATCTGGATCAACCGCACACCCCAAGGCCTCAATCTCGCAGTCAGGTATCCAGGCAATGAGACGGCGAACGCCGCGGTTCACGCCTACGTGGCCGCACTGCGCCGGACCGTCGAAGAAATCGTCGCCGAACCGGACACCGGCACCTCCGGCAGCTACTCATCGGTAGTTTTCGAAACCGTTTCCTAAGCCGGAGTGGGCTTTAGCGATCCGGTTACAGCCAGCGCCGAAGCGATGCATACACTCCGAAGTGATGCCAATCCCCCGATGGTGAAATCCCAGAGGAATACACCGCGGAGACAGACTATGCGAACCACAGGAGGCTCAGTGCCCAGTCATGCCAGCGCGCACATTACGAAGGTGCTTGTCGCGAACCGCGGTGAAATCGCGGTACGGGTCATCCGGGCGGCCAAGGATGCCGGCTACGGCAGCGTTGCCGTTTACGCCGAGCCCGACGCAGAAGCGCAGTTCGTGAAGCTCGCAGACGAGGCATTTGCCCTCGGCGGACAGACGTCCGCCGAGTCCTACCTCGTGTTCGACAAGATCCTCGATGCAGCCAAGAAGTCCGGCGCCGACGCCATCCACCCCGGCTACGGCTTCCTCTCCGAGAACGCCGACTTCGCCCAGGCCGTCATCGACGCGAACCTCATCTGGATCGGTCCGTCACCGCAGTCCATCCGCGACCTCGGCGACAAGGTCACGGCACGCCACATCGCAGAACGCGCGAAGGCCCCGATGGCTGCCGGCACCAAGGACCCCGTCAAGGGCGCAGACGAGGTCGTCGCATTCGCCAAGGAATACGGCGTACCGGTTGCGATCAAGGCTGCCTTCGGCGGCGGTGGACGCGGCATGAAGGTCGCCCAGACCATCGAGGAAATCCCCGAGCTGTTCGAGTCGGCCACCCGTGAGGCCATCGCAGCCTTCGGTCGCGGCGAGTGCTTCGTCGAGCAGTACCTGGACAAGGCCCGCCACGTCGAGGCTCAGGTCATCGCCGACCAGCACGGCAACGTCGTCGTCGCCGGTACC
The DNA here is from genome assembly GCF_002076325.1 of Rhodococcus sp. 66b. Classification (NCBI taxonomy): domain Bacteria; kingdom Bacillati; phylum Actinomycetota; class Actinomycetes; order Mycobacteriales; family Nocardiaceae; genus Rhodococcus; species Rhodococcus sp. 66b. The sequence continues at coordinate 262,674 of NZ_MUZB01000005.1, read as the reverse complement.
CGCGACTGCTCACTGCAGCGTCGCTTCCAGAAGCTCGTCGAAGAGGCTCCGGCTCCGTTCCTGACGGACGACCAGCGCGCACGCATCCACGCGTCCGCCAAGGCCATCTGCAAGGAAGCCGGCTACTACGGCGCCGGAACGGTCGAGTACCTGGTTCAGGGCGACACCATCTCCTTCCTCGAGGTCAACACCCGCCTGCAGGTCGAGCACCCCGTCACGGAAGAGACCGCGGGCATCGACCTGGTGCGTCAGCAGTTCCTCATCGCCAACGGCGAAGAACTCTCCATCAAGGAAGATCCCACCCCGCGTGGACACTCCTTCGAGTTCCGCATCAACGGTGAAGACGCCGGCCGCGGCTTCATGCCCGCCCCCGGCCCGGTCTCCGTCTACCGTGAGCCCACGGGCCCCGGCGTCCGCGTCGATTCCGGTGTCGTCGCCGGCGACGTCATCGGCGGACAGTTCGACTCCATGCTCGCCAAGCTCATCGTCACCGGCGCCACCCGCGAAGAAGCCCTCCAGCGGGCATCGCGCGCTCTGGCCGAGTTCGAGATCGACGGCCTCGCGACCGTCCTCCCGTTCCACCGCCACATCGTCGAGAACCCGGCATTCGTCGGTGACGGCGAGAAGTTCGACATCTACACCAAGTGGATCGAAACCGACTGGGAAAACACCATCGAGCCGTACGCCGGTTCCGGTGCACCGGTCGACGACGAGGACGAGGCTCTGCCGCGTCAGAACGTCGTCGTCGAGGTCGGTGGACGTCGCGTCGAGGTTTCCCTCCCGGGCCAGTTCTCGCTCGGCAACGGCGGCGGCGCAGCATCCGGTGCCATCCGCAAGAAGCCGAAGGCACGCAAGCGCGGCGGCGCCGGCGGCGGCGCAGCATCCGGTGACGCCGTCACCGCTCCGATGCAGGGCACCGTCGTCAAGGTCGCAGTGACCGAAGGCCAGGAAGTTGCCGAAGGCGACCTGATCGCGGTTCTCGAAGCCATGAAGATGGAAAACCCCGTCAACGCGCACAAGGCCGGTGTCGTCACCGGACTGTCCGTCGAGCCGGGTGCAGCAATCACGCAGGGAACGGTTCTCGCAGAACTGAAGTAAGGCCTCCGGCCCCGTGCGCCTTTCCGGTAGTCCCCACTACCGGAAAGGCGCACAGTCGTTTGAGTAGGCTGTAACGATGGCTGACGTCCCCGACATTCGCATCGGCACTGCAGAACGCGAGCAGGCACTCGATCTCCTGAGCGAGCACTTCGCCGCAGGCCGCCTCACCGTCACGGAGTTCGACGAGAGAAGCGGAATCGTCAGTGCCGCAACAACTCGCAGTGAACTCGTTCCGGTGTTCGCCGATCTACCGGGCAACTATCAAGCTCCAGGCACCGCTCCCCTGTCGATGGTGACACCTCCCGCCGCACCGGCGGAGCGACGATTCAACCCCGACTGGTCCGGTCGCGTCATGGCCGTCATCCCGATTCTCGCGGTGATCCTGTTCTTCGTCACCGGTACCTGGTTGTGGTTCCTCGCGATTCCCCTCGCCGGTGCACTGCTGTTCGGTACCGACAGGGAACGCAAAGCCAAGCGTCGCCGCGAGCGGGGCTCCGACTGATGGAGCCGATCGAGATCAACGCAGGCGGATGGTATCTGCGAGCACTGCGCGCAGACGAGCGTGTGGACGACCGCCCTGCCCTTGCCGACGGCGGTATCACCGACCCCGATTACGTGAGTCAGCGGAGCGCTCAGTGGCACGAAAACAGCGTCTACTCCTGGGCCGTGTGCCAGCCCAACACCGGTGAGCTTCTCGCCGAGGTCGTTCTGACGCCTCTCGACTCCACCGCCCTGCTGACCGGCTGGGCCCGCGACGGGCACACCGAGGCGCTCACGACAGCCGCCGACGCCGTCACCAGATTCGCCGAAGGTGCACTCGGACTCGTCGTCGTCGAGGGGCAGACGAATTGAAGAACAACCGATACTGGCCGCTGGCGATCGCCGTGGTCATTGCCCTGATCATGCTCTTCTCCCCGGGCTCCACCGTCCCGTCGAGCCCGGAGAACACCGACAAGATCACTCACACGTTGATGTTCGCGGTGCTGGCGATCACCTCGTTGCACGCCCGGATCCCGGCGTGGATCACCGCGGTCTGGCTCGTGATTTTTGCTGCTACGTCCGAGGTTCTTCAAGCAGCGCTGCCCATTTCGCGTTCCGGTTCGATCTGGGACGGCACCGCCGACCTGCTCGGCATCGCCATCGGGATCGGTATCGTCAGCCTCGTGATGCGGCGTCGAACGGCCCGCGACGACGAGCCGAGCAGGTCCTGATCAGCTGAGCAGGTTGCTCCGCAATTGTTCCTGGGTCGACGCGTCGATCTTCAGGCCGTCGGTGAAGTAGGCCTCGATCGATCCGTGGACCTGCGCAAGCTCTGCCATCGACGCCTGCAGGTACTCGCGCCTGACACCGAGGACACCTTCGAGCAGGGTCGGATCGATACCCTTGGCCTCGAATCGCTCGAGGAGCGGCGCGAACATCGGCAACAGAACCTTGTTGGTTTCGAGGTAGTCCGCGAAGACCGCGTCCTCGGAGGCACCCAGGAACAGCAGTAGCGCGGCTGCGGCCCAGCCCGTGCGGTCCTTGCCCGTGGTGCAGTGAATGAGTGCCGGCGAGCTGGGCGGCTGCGCCAAGTCGACGAACAGTTGCCGGTACGACGCGACCGCACTCGGCAAGGTCACGAAATCGCGGTAACTTCCCTGAAAGTACTCGAGCGCCTGGCCGCTACCCAACGCTTCGGCAGCAAACGCCGGGTCGGCGATCATCTGCTGCATCTGAGCCGGAATGGCGCGATACTGCTTGTCCGCCAATACGTCCAGGCCGAGTTCTCGGATTCCGTCCGGCGTCAGATCCGGCGCCGTCTCGCGTTCGGACTCGGTGCGCAGATCGTAGATCGTGACGATGCCCAGATCGGCGAGGGTCTGTGCGCCCTCCGCACTGAGCGATGCCAGATCGGTGGAACGAAACACACTCCCGGTGCGGACGGTGCCACCGAAGCTCGATTCGGGGCCACCGATGTCTCGGAGGTTCGCCAGGGACGGTACGACGGAAGACAGCTTCGGAGTATCGGTCATACCTAAGAATGTATCTGTCACCGGAATAGGGCGGCCGGAGAAATAAGATCGAGACACATCATCTCCCGTAATTGCTGCGCTACAGATCCGTAACATGCTCAAGTAATCCTGTGGACATGCCTACAACGAATTCCAGTGGTCTCGGAGCCTTCGATGCGCTCGGTGACCACCAGGCAGTCGCGGCGCTGCTCGAGTGTTGCCATTCCGCCGTGTGGGCACAGGAAATCGCCTCGTCTCGCCCGTTCACCGATCTGGAAGCTCTCTTCGACAAAGCAGATGCCGTGCTGGCCGAGCTTCCCGAGTCCGAAATCGACGACGCTCTGTCCGGCCACCCACGAATCGGTGAGCGAAGCGAAAGCGCGGCCTCGACCCGTGAACAGTCGGAAGTCTCGTCCGCGACAGAAGACGTCCTCGCGGAACTTCGACAGAAGAACGCCGAGTACGAAGAGACATTCGGCCATGTTTACCTGGTCTGCGCGTCGGGGAAATCTGGAACGGAGCTCCTCGACATCCTTCGAGGCCGTCTCCGAAACGACCCGGCGACCGAGCGTTCCGTGCTTCGAACCGAATTGGCCGCCATCAATCGAATCAGGCTTGCCCGTCTGATCGATTCACTCGCCGGAGGCGCAGCATGAGCAAGACCCTGAGCACGCACGTTCTCGACGCGACGACGGGCATTCCCGCTGCGGGGATTCGCGTCGAACTTCGTGATCGAGACGGCGTCACGATCACCAGTGCCGAGACCGACTCCGACGGCCGCATCCCCGAACTTGCTCCCGGTGGTCTGGCCACCGGTCACTACACCCTGACTTTCGACACGGGAACGTATTTCGAGACCAACGGACAAGAGAACTTCTACCCGGAAGTGACAGTGACCTTCCGGGTGGACGACGCGGCGCGGGGCTATCACGTCCCACTGTTGCTGTCGCCCTTTGCTTATTCCACCTATTGCGGGAGCTGAAAACGTGACTACCGAAAACATCACGACCGGCAACATCACGACCGGTGTTACAAGCACCGACCGGTTGAGCGGATCCATCGAACTTACCGGTCACCAGTACGGCAAAGCTGAGAACAGGGTAGTCCGAATCTACCGCGACACTCCTCGTCACGAGATCCACGACATCAACGTCTCCACCTGCCTGCGTGGAGATTTCGCCGACGCGTACCTAACCGGCGATCAGTCGAAGGTTCTGCCGACCGACACGCAGAAACAAACGGCCTATTCCTACGCCAAGGAAAAGGGTCTGATCTCGATCGAGACGTACGGACTCGAACTCGCCCGTCATTTCGTCGACGACATCGAACCGGCCAGTGGCGCGCGGATCGAGATCGAGGAATACGCTTGGGAGCGTGCGATTGTCGACGGCAGCGAGCACGACTACACCTGGATTCGGAAGGGTCAGGAAGTTCGGACGGCGTCGATCACAATCTCCGATACTGGGACAGTCGATGCCGGGACGTGGGTGATCGGCGGTTTGAAGGACCTGGTGATCCTCAAATCGACCGGTAGTGAGTTCTCGGGTTTCCTCGAAGATCCGTACACGATCCTCGAGCCGACAGACGACCGCGTCATGGCGACGACCTTGGTCGCCCAGTGGCGATTCGTCACCACCGACGTCGACTGGGAATCGGTCTACGTGGGTATCAAGGCACAAATCGTCAAACAGTTCGCGCAGGTGCATTCACTTGCCTTGCAGCAGACGCTCTTCCACATCGGCAAAGCAATTCTCGAAGAGTTTCCGATCATTGCCGAGGTTCGACTGTCGGCACCCAACAAGCATCATTTCGAATATGCACTCGGCCGCTTCGGAGTCGAGAACGACAACGAGGTGTTCCACGCCGCCGATCGTCCGTACGGGCTGATCCAAGCTGCGGTCAGCCGATCCGACGCACCAGACGCGGGGCCGTCGTGGACACCCTATTCAGGCTGGTTGTCGTGACCGACCCGGCCCTCGGGACCACTCTCGTCGTCGCCAATGCCCATGTGGTCACGATGGACAGCGAGCGTTCCGAGCACCCCGACGGCTACGTCGTGATCTCGGGCAACAAGATTGTCGACGTGGGGGCCGGAAAGGCTCCCGTGTACCCCAATGCGCACGTGATCGACGGCAACGGTTGCCTGATCACGCCCGGTCTGGTGAACACACATCATCATCTCTACCAATGGATCACCCGTGGCCTGGCAGCAGACTCGACGCTCTTCGAGTGGCTGACCACGCTGTACCCCGTCTGGGCGGGTATCGACGCCGACGCCGTCCACGTGGCGGCCACCGGCGGACTCACCTGGTTGGCAAAAACCGGATGTACGACCACCACCGACCACCACTACGTCGTTCCCCGCGACGCCGGCGACGTTTTCGAAGCCGAGATCACCGCCGCTGCGCAGGTTGGCCTTCGATTCCACCCGTGTCGTGGGTCGATGGACCTCGGTCAGAGTTCCGGCGGCCTGCCACCGGATCACGTCGTGGAAAAACTCGACGACATCCTGACCGGCACGCAGTCGGTGATCGACCGCTGGCACGATCCGAATGCGGGGTCGATGCTGCAGATCGCGGTAGCTCCCTGCTCACCCTTCTCGGTGACGGAGTCACTGCTCCGAGAGTCCGCGACGCTGGCCCGCGAAAACGGCGTGCGAATGCACACGCATCTCGCCGAGACCCTGGACGAGGAAAGCTTCTGCCGAGAGCTTTTCGGTTGCACGCCGGTCGAATACATGGAACGCGTCGGCTGGGTGGGCCCGGACGTCTGGTACGCACACGCAGTCCATCTCGACGACGCCGGTATCGAGACGATGGCGCGAACCGGAACTGCCGCGGCGCACTGTCCGACCTCCAATGCGCGGCTGGGGGCCGGTATCGCCCGTGCCGCCGATCTGGTGAAGGGCGGGGTCACCGTGGGGCTCGGCGTGGACGGCGCGGCGAGCAACGAAGCATGCAGTCTGATCGAGGAGTCTCGTCATGCGCTTCTGTTTGCTCGCGCCAAGGGCGGACCGCAGACGATGACGGTGCGAAAAGCCTTGGAATTGGGAACGATCGGCGGCGCACGAGTTCTGGGCCGCGAGGGCGAAATCGGATCGATCGAGGTCGGAAAACTTGCCGACCTGGCGGTGTGGAAACTCGACACCGTCGCGCATGCCGGCATCACCGATCCGGTGGCGGCGCTCGTACTCGGCTCGACGCCCCCGCTGAAGTTACTACTCGTCAACGGGCGAATCGTAGTTGCCGACGGACGAGTCACCACCGTCGACGAGGACGTCGTGGCCTCGGATGTCGCACGCGCACACCGCGACCTACTCGGAAAGGCTTGAGGCAGCGATGGATCTGCACAGCGTCGACGAAGTTCTGGTGCCGCGGACCCGCGCCGAGCTCCCCTGTGCCTCACCCGGTATCGGGTTCATCGGCGGCGGCACCTGGCTGTACTCGGAACCGCAGCCGCACCTGACCACTCTTGTCGACCTTGCGGGCTTCGACTGGAAAGCTGTCGCGGTCGGCGATCTCGGTCTCGAAATCGCGGCCACCTGCACCATCGAGGAACTGTGCCGCGCCGATCTTCCCACCTCATGGTCCGCCGCAGCGCTGTTCCAACACTGCGCCGACGCACTGCTCGCATCGTGGAAGGTGTTGCGATACGCGACCGTCGGCGGCAACATCGCGCTCTCCTTCCCAGCCGGAGCGATGACGACTCTGTGCACCGCTCTCGATGCCGAACTGACGATCTGGCGTCCGGACGGTACCGAATACTCAGTCCCCGTAGTCGATTTCGTCATCGACGATTCTCGCAACGTGCTCGGCCCCGGCGAGATCATCCGCAGTATCCGGATTCCCGTGCATGCACTGACCGCACGTACCGCGATGCGAAAGCTGGCACAGACGTCACTCGGGCGATCGGCCGTAGCCGTTGCCGGACGCTGCGGTGCCGACGGTTTCACACTGGCGATCACCGCCGCGACCCGCCGTCCGTACGCTCTGAAATTCGACGAACTCCCCGACGCCGCTGCGCTTGCGGATGCGTTGCACAGCAGGATTCCGGAAGACGCCTACTTCACCGATGTCCATGGAACTGCGCCGTGGCGGAAGGCGATGACTGACCTTCTCGCCGAAGAAATCCGAGGTGAACTGGAATGAAGTACTCGGTGGACGGAGTTCCCCGCGACGACCAGCCCCGCCCAGGACAGTGCCTGCGAACCTTCCTCCGCGAGCACGGAGCGAACTCCGTCAAGAAGGGGTGCGATGCCGGAGACTGCGGCGCCTGCTCGGTTCTGGTCGACGGACACCCCACCCATTCGTGCATATTTCCCGCCCACCGCCTCGGCGGCCGCGACGTCGTCACCGCCGCCGGCCTCGGAACACCGGAGAAACTTCACCCCATTCAACAGGCATTCGTGGACGCCGGTGGATTCCAATGTGGTTTCTGTACAGCGGGAATGGTAGTCACCGCATCAGCGCTGTCGGTCGAACAAAAATCCGATCTCGCGTGCTCGATGAAAGGTAACCTGTGCCGTTGCACCGGTTATCGGTCCATTCGTGACGCCCTCGCGGGTACATCCAATACCGAGACCGCCAAAACAGGCGGGGCACAAGGGCGTTCCATCGCAGCCCCGGCGTCCGCACGCATCGTCACGGGGACCGAGCAGTACACCATGGACTTCTCCCCGGGTGAGAAGCCGATCGGCCTGCTTCACGTCGCAGTACTCGGCAGTCCGCACGCACACGCACACATAACCCGGATAGACACGGCAGCAGCGGAAGCGGCGCCGGGCGTCGCCGCGGTCCTCACCTTTCAGGACAGTCCGGACGTGCTGTTCTCGACCGCCCGGCACGAGGACCGCAACGACGATCCGGACGATACGCGGGTGTTCGACAGGACCGTCCGTTTCCGCGGCCAGCGCGTCGCCGCGGTAATCGCCGAAACCCCGACGCAGGCGGAACGTGCACTCTCGCTGATCGAAGTCGACTACGAGGTACTCGACGCGGTATTCGAACCAGATCTGGCGCGTTCCCCCGGCGCTCCGCTCCTGCACGGCGACAAAGACGAGAGCTCGCGGATCGCAGAAGTCCCTCGCAACGTGGTTGCCGCGCTTCACGATGGTGTCGGCGATCTGGACCGTGCGCTCGCGGATGCGACTGCAGTCGTCGAAGGTACGTGGAAAACTGCGCGAGTCCAGCACGTGGCCTTGGAAACTCACGGCGCAGTGGGGTGGCTCGACGAGGACGGCCGTCTCGTCATCAGAAGCAGCACACAGGTGCCGTTTCTGGTTCGGGACGAATTGGCGCACATCTTCGATCTCGATCGCAGCCGAATCCGGGTGTTCGCCAAGCGGGTCGGTGGAGGCTTCGGCGGGAAGCAGGAACTACTCACCGAAGATCTGGTCGCACTCGCCGTCCTGCGAACGGGTAGGCCCGTTGCTTACGAGTTCAGCCGCAGCGATCAGTTCACCATCGCACCGTCACGGCACCCGATGCGAGTTTCGGTTCGCGCCGGCGCCGATGCCGACGGAACTCTCACTGCACTGGCCATCGACGTCCTTTCCGACGCCGGGGCGTACGGGAACCATTCGATCGGAGTCATGTTCCACGGTTGCGCCGAATCCATGGCGGTCTATCGCGCTGCAACCAAACGCGTGGACGCCGAAGCGGTCTACACGAACAACGTTCCGTCCGGCGCCTTCCGTGGTTACGGGCTCGGCCAGATCATCTTCGCCGTCGAGTCGGCCATGGATCAGCTCGCTGATCGTCTCGGCATGGACCCCTTCGAGTTTCGGCGGCGAAACGTCGTCGTACCCGGAGACGATTTTGTCGACTGGCACGTCGAGGACGGTGATCTCGAATTCGGCAGCTACGGACTGGACCAGTGCATCGACCTCGTCGACAGTGCACTGTCGAGCGGACGCGGGGAGGCTGCACCGGCAGGGTCGCGTTGGCAGATCGGCCGGGGCATGGCAATTGCCATGATCGCGACGATCCCGCCGCGTGGTCACTTCTCCGACACCACTGTCGCACTCGAGGCCGACGGTCGGTACGTGGTGAACATCGGCACCGCTGAGTTCGGCAACGGAACCACCACGATTCACCAACAGATCGCGGCCACCGAATTGCGGACGACAGTCGATCGCATCACGATTGTTCAATCCGACACCGATGCAGGCGGATACGACACCGGAGCATTCGGGTCGACGGGAACGGTGGTCGCCGGCAAGGCGCTCCTGATCGCCTGCGAGCGCCTTCGCGAGCGAATACTGACCCGTGCGGTGCGATTGAGTGGCCGCGGCGCGCAGATCGACGATCTTTCGCCGGACGGGGTCGAAACGTCCCACGGTTGCCTCGATTTCGCGACGCTACTCGAAGGTGGCCCGCTCGCCGCTGACGGTCGCCACGACGGAACACCGCGCTCGGTCTCGTTCAACGTTCACGGTTTTCGCGTTGCCGTCGACACGGATACCGGCCGGGTGAAGATCCTGCAGTCGGTTCAGGCCGCCGATGCCGGCACCGTCATGAACCCGGCACAACTGCGAGGGCAGGTGGAAGGCGGTGTGGGACAGGCCCTCGGCGCTGCACTGTCGGAGGAAATCGTCATCGAAGAAGGCCGAGTGATCAATCCTCAGCTACGCAATTACCACGTTCCACAGATCGGAGATTTGCCGATCACCGAAGTACTGTTTGCCGACACGTACGACAAACTCGGGCCTTTCGGCGCAAAATCGATGAGTGAGGCCCCCTTCAATCCGGTAGCACCGGCGTTGGCAAACGCGATAGCCAACGCGTGTGGAGTGCGTATGTACTCCACACCGATGACACCGGATCGAGTGTGGAGCGAACTCCAGGCCAGAGCCTAGACTTCGCGCTCGAGCACTCGCTCGACTGCGTCGACCGCGTCGTCCAACTCACCGGTGGTCACCGTCAGCGCGGGACGGAATCTGATTCCTCTCTTCCCGGTTGGCAGTATCATCACATGCTCGTCTTCTCGCAGTCGCTGGACGACGCGATCACGAAGGTCACTGTCCGCCAACGTAATCGCGCACATCAGACCACGACCGCGCGGCTCGGTCGCCGCCGCGTAGCGCCCGCAGACTTCGGTCAACCGGGCAAGGAGATGCGCACCCGTGAATCGCGCGCGGTCGATCAGTCGGTCCTGCTCGATGACTTCGAGTATCCGCCGGGCGCGCACCATGTCGGTGAGGTTGCCACCCCACGTCGAATTGATCCGGGAACTGACGTGAAACACATTGTCGCGCACTTCATCCACTCGACCGCCGGCCATGATGCCGCAGACCTGCGTTTTCTTACCGAAGGCAACCACATCCGGATGCAATCCCAATTGCTGATAGGCCCAAGCGGTTCCGGTGATTCCGCATCCCGTTTGCACCTCGTCGAGAATGAAGAGGGCGTCATTCTCACGACACAGCTCTTGCATCGCCTGCAGGAATTCCGGCCTGAGGTGATGGTCACCGCCTTCGCCTTGGATCGGCTCGGCGATGAAACAGGCTATATCGTCGGGGTTGTCGGAAAACGCTCGGCGCGCTTGCTCGAGAGCTTTCCTCTCCGCAGCTTCGACATCGCGACCGTCTGCGAGATACGGCGAGTCGATCCGGGGCCAGTCGAACTTGGGGAATCTCGCGACCTTGCCCGGTTCGGTATTGGTGAGCGACATCGTGTATCCGCTACGACCATGGAAGGCCTCCGTCAAATGCAGGACCTTCGTCCCCAGATCGCTTGACAATCCGCGGCTTTCGTTCAACCGACTCTTCCAGTCGAAGGCAACCTTGAGTGCATTTTCCACCGCAAGTGCCCCGCCGTCCACGAAGAACAAGTGTGGGAGCGCCGAATCCCCCAGGACCCGAGCGAAAGCCGCAACGAAGCGCGCCATAGGCTCGGTGTAGATGTCGGAATTACTCGGCTTGTTGGAGGCGACAACGGCCAATTCCTGCTGGAATTCCTCGTCGTCGGCGATCGCAGGGTGATTCATCCCCAGGGCGGAAGAGCCGAAGAAACCGAACATGTCCAGAAACTCGGTGCCGTCTCGCAGGTCGCGGAGATACGAACCTTGCGACCTTTGCACATCGAGAATCAGATCGAATCCGTCGACGAGAATGCTGGCCTTCAGCACGTCGTAGACCGGAAAGAGCGCACTGTCACCGAAGTCTCGCATCGCAGTACTCATACTGCGAAGATTATGTCAATTTTACGAAAGTGTCGATAGGAGGCCGTAAAAGTTACGGAACACCCGTCATTCGTCGTAAAAAGTTTGTAGGATGATGGTGCTTCGCGTGTTGACGTTGGCTGCCGTACGGATCTCCTGCAGCAATCGTTCCAACGCGCGAGGTGACGCCACCCGGACCAGGAGGACGTAGCTTTCGCTCCCGGCCACGGAGTGACACGAGACGACGGCCGGTAGATGACGCAAGCGAGCAGGCGCATCGTCGGGCTGCGAAGGATCGAGAGGAGTGATGGCGACAAATGCGGACAGATTATGACCGAGTGCCTCCGGATCGATCTTCGCCGAGTAGCCACGGATCACCTTGCGAGACTCCAATCGACGCACTCTCGACTGGACTGCAGAGATCGAGAGTCCGGCCTTCTCAGCAAGACTCGCGAGAGTGGCACGGCCGTCCAAGACCAATTCACGCATCAAAAGTCGATCGGTTTCGTCGACCGGAACCCCGGCAGCGTCACTGGTTTCTGTTTCTCGCACCTGCGCAGGCTAACGCAATCGGACATTCGTATGGTTGAAACCTGGGAGCTACGTGCACGGTTCGCAGCGGCCCTCGCCAAGATGTATGGCGACGAGGTCCCCGCTTACAACACCTTGGTAGATGTAACGATGCAGGTGAACCGTGATTTTGCCGCCGAGCATCCGGATTCGGCGGAGCGCCTGGGCAGCCTGGCGAGAGTCAGCGCCGAGCGTCACGGCGCCATCAGACTGGGGACTCTCGACGAACTACGTGACGTAGCCACCGTCTTCGGCGGATTCGGTATGTTTCCGGTCGGCTACTACGACCTCCGGCTCACCGACTCCCCCATTCCCGTTGTCTCGACGGCGTTTCGCCCCACCGAACCTGCCGAACTCGCCCGGAACCCGTTTCGTGTTTTCACTTCGGTACTGACCGGCTCCGATTCCAGGTTCTTCGACACCGACCTCGAGCGTCGGAGCACCGGGTTCCTGCGTCGCCGCACCCTGTTCTCTCCAGAACTTCTGCAGTGGGCACGGCAAGCGAACCGCGAGTTCGGCCTACCGGAGCCCGAGGCGACACAATTCGTCGAAGCGGCGACCTCGGCGTTTCGGCTCGGCACCGATCCCATCGACGCCGGTTGGTATCGCGAACTTGCCGCGATCTCACCTGTCGCCGCAGACATCGCCGGCCAGGGCTCGACACATGTCAACCACCTCACCCCGCGAGTGCTCGACATCGACGAGTTGTACCGCCGAATGACCGAGCGCGGCATCATCATGATCGACCGCATCCAAGGCCCACCGAGATGGAATGGACCGCCACTGCTTCTGCGGCAGACGTCGTTTCGCGCACTGGCCGAAGACAGACGTTTTCGGCGGCCGGACGGATCGGTCACCACAGAACCTGTCCGCGTCAGATTCGGCGAGGTGGAGGCACGCGGAATCGCGTTGACCCCCAGCGGGCGTGCGATCTACGACCGACTGATCGCAAGGCCCGAGAATGCCGAATGGGGCAGCGAATTTCCGCACACCGAGGACGGACTCGACGACGCGGGGTTGGCGTACTTCACGTACCGAAACGAAGGAACTGTTGTCGTCCGCGACCCGATCGTCTACGAGGACTTCCTACCGGCATCCGCGGCCGGGATCTTCGCGTCCAATCTCGATTCCGTGACCGGATTCGTTTCCGATGCGCCCGGCGCCGAATACGGGCAGGAGCGATTGGAGGGCGCCATCGACCGCACCATCGAAGATCCGTTCGAGCTGTACCGCGCACAACAAGAGGCATCACGTGCCCTGCTTTCTCCCGCCAACAACCACTCCCGCCTACAAACACTTCCGCCTTCAAACACAGAGGACTCCCCGTGAACCTGCCTGATCCTTCGAGCCTCGCCGATCGCGCCGAGAGAGCCCTCGCTGCCTGCGGTGTCGAGTGGCCCGCCGGTGATCTGAGCGCGCACACGCCGATCACCGGCACAGAGCTGCGTACGGTCCGGCAGCACTCCGGCCGAGAGGTCGACGACGCCGTCGAGGCGGCTCATCGAGCGTTCCTCACCTGGCGCACCGTCCCCGCTCCGGCGCGCGGCGCGGTGGTGCGGCGGCTGGGCAGCCTACTGACCGAGCACAAGGAGGATCTCGCGGAGATCGTGACGCTGGAGGCAGGCAAGGTCACCTCGGAAGCTCTCGGCGAGGTACAGGAGATGATCGACATCTGCGAGTTCGCGGTCGGTCTCTCCAGGCAGCTCTACGGGCGCACCATGCCGTCCGAACGTCCCGGCCACCGGTTGTCGGAAACGTGGCACCCGCTCGGCGTTGTCGGGGTCATCTCTGCGTTCAACTTTCCGGTAGCGGTGTGGTCGTGGAATACCGCCATTGCTCTGGTCTGCGGCGACTCCGTCGTCTGGAAGCCTTCGGAAACCACTCCGTTGACCGCTCTGGCATGTCATGCGCTCCTGCGGCGTGCGCTCGCGGATTGTGAAGCACCGATCGACGTGCATCAGTTGGTCGTCGGCGGACGTGACGTCGGTGAGGCGCTGGTGGACAACCCACTCGTGGCCTTGGTCAGCGCCACGGGTTCCGTGCGGATGGGCCGCGCCGTGGCTCCGCGGGTCGCCGCGCGCTTCGGACGAAGTCTTCTGGAGTTAGGTGGGAACAACGCCGCGGTCGTCACGCCGTCGGCGGATCTCGAGCTTGCCGTGCGCGGAATTGTCTTCTCCGCCGCGGGAACTGCCGGGCAGCGCTGCACCTCACTGCGCCGACTCATCGTTCACGAGTCGATCGCCGACAAGGTCGTCGACCGCATTGCGTCCGCGTACGCGCAACTCCAGGTCGGTAGTCCCTTCGATTCCGGTGTTCTGGTCGGACCGCTGATCAACGAAGCCGCGTACGAGGCAATGCAGAAGTCCCTCTCGGCCGCGCGCGGCGACGGCGGAACCGTGGTGTGTGGCGGTGATCGCGTCGGCGAATCCGGGTTCTACGTGACACCTGCTCTCGTTCGTATGCCCGCACAGACCGAGGTGGTACGGGCGGAAACATTTGCACCCATCCTCTATGTCTTGACCTACACCGACTTCGACGACGCTATTGCGCTGCACAACGGTGTACCTCAAGGACTTTCATCCTCGATCTTCACACTCGATCAGCGAGAAGCAGAGCGCTTCCTCGCCGCCGACGGCTCCGATTGCGGCATCGCGAACGTGAACATCGGAACGTCCGGTGCGGAGATCGGCGGCGCATTCGGCGGCGAGAAGGAGACGGGCGGCGGACGCGAATCGGGTTCGGATTCATGGAAGGCCTACATGCGCCGAGCCACCAATACCGTCAACTACTCGGACCAGTTGCCGCTGGCTCAAGGCGTCGAGTTCGGCTGAACGCGTTCTGGGCAAAATCGGCGATCGCTTCGATCAACTCCGGGAGCCTCGACAACTGCGGGGCGTGGTCGGTGTCCAGGCTGACCACCTGGGCACCGGGAACAAGTTTCTGCATGGCACGCTGAGCTTCGATCGGCACGGTTCGATCGAGCGTGCATTCGACATACAAACGCGGGACGGTTCCGAATCGTTCTTCCGTCCAGACGGGTGCCATCAGGCGGGCCGACTCCAGTTGTGGAACGAGCATGCGCGCGGCGAAGATCGCATCAGCCACCGGCGCTTCGTGGAAGAACACAGCGGCACCGGCTTCGGTCGGAACCACCGTCGCATTCCCGTCGTCCACGGGGACTAACCAACGTGAGATCCCGACCGGACTTGCCAGACCGACTTCGATGCAGAGCATCCCGAAGTCCATCTGCGATGGAAGCATCATCCCCGCGACGTACACAAGACCCGCTACCCGCGACGGCAGTAACTCAGCCACCTGTGAGGCCACGATGCCTCCGCCGGAGTGACCGACGAGGGTGCACTGCCCGTCCAGGGACTCGACTACTGCCACAACATGTTCGGCAACTGCGTCGAGATCGATCACGTCGTCGGGGTTCCAACTTCCCGAGCCTGGAAGCTCCACCACAACGGGATTGAAGCCGGCCGATTTCAGTGGGCCACACACACGATCCCAGACCCAACCGCCGGCCCACGCTCCGTGGATGAGGACGATGTTCCGTGCACTCACTGCTTGATCTCGAGCTCTGCAGCCGAAAGTACCCGAGCCGCCTCACGACCTGCGGCGGCGTTGGACTTTCCCTGCCTCGACCCGGCCAATTTGGCCTTGATGTGATCGCGAACGGTAATGGATTCGTACTCCAAGCCGGAGTCGTCCTGAAAACTCGGCAGAGTCGCAATCACCGCGTCGACGTTTCCGTCGTGGAAGAAGGCCGCCGATCGCCGACGCTTGATGGTGCCGTTCACCACCGGAGGCGCAACTCGGTGCAGCGTGGACATCCACCTGTCGTTGGTCAGTCGCGCGGTGAGATCCCCGAGATTGACCAGTAGCGCGCCGTCGACCGGCCAGACATCGTGCCAGCGTCGGTCGCTCCCGAGTACTTGCAAACCTTCGACCTGATCCGCCCACAGCACGGTGACCAGCCCGAAATCGGTATGTTCGCCCATACCCTTCAACTCACCGTCCAATGTCACCGTCCCTTCGGGTAATGCGTAGTTGTTCATCCGCAGTACGTCGATGGAATGATCGGTGATCGACTCGAAGAATCCTGGGGTCAGACCGAGCGCATCTTCGAAAATGGTGGTCAGTGTGCGTGCCACCCGCTCGCCATGGGCATAGTAATTCTCCACTCGTTCCGTGAAACCTGGCACTGCGGGCCACAGATTGATTCCGTAATCATCCTCCGACAGTTCGAGTTCGGTGAATGATCTGGCTTCGGTTCCGACGTTGAAGGCCTCGAAGAAGTCATTCATCCGAGTCGCGGATTCGACGCCGAGGCTCAAGCTCAGCGACTCGCTCTTGGGCGGGCTGTACCCACGATTCGCGCCCTCGATTCGGTAGCCCGACTTCGTCTCCATCGGCAGTCCGAAGAAGTCGTCCATGGCTTCGGCGAGGCCGGAAGAAACATCGGTCGGAACACCGTGGCCCCGAATCTGGATGAAACCGACAGTCCGACAGGCATGGTCGACTTCGGCGGCCACTCGCGCCTTGTTCTGGTCGGCACCACCGAGCACGTAGGGCGAGATGTCGATGACGGGAACTTCGAAGGGATCAGACTGGGACGATGGCACTGGCGTCTCCTGCAGAGCTGGTAGCGGGTTCAGGAAGGCTCTCTCGCGATCGCCTCGCGAGTTCACCGAGTCGGGTGTGATTGAACAGCAGATTGAGTGAAAAGGCAGAGGCCGCAGCCAAGGTGATGCCGCTACCGAGGAGGATCTGAGCCGAGGAGGGGAATCGCTCGAACATCCCCTCCGCAAATTCCGGCAGAATACCGATCCCCACCGATACGGCGGCGATCGTGGTGTTGATCGGGTCACTGAGATCGACCTTGCGCAGTGTGTTGATTCCGACCACGGCGACAGTGGAGAACAAGATGATTCCGACGCCGCCGACCACCGGATCAGGCAGGGCTGCAACCACTTCACCCATTCGCGGGATGAGGCCGAGAACGATCAGAATGGCACCGCTGGTAGCGGTCACGTACCGGCTGTACACCCGGGTCGTGGCAACGGCGCCGACATTCTGCGAGAAAACGGTGTCGACAAAGGCATTGAAGATTCCGCCCAGAACTCCCGACATGCCGTCGGCCACCAGCCCGCGTGCGAGATCTGCTTTTTTCAAAGGCTTTCCGGTGATCTCGCTGACCGCCAGCATGCTCGCCGTCGATTCTGCGAAGACGACTGCCATGACGATACTCATCGCCACCACGGCGGTGACGGGAAACTCCGGAGCGCCGAAGTGGAACGGCATCGGGAAGCCCACCCAGGCCGAGCCGCCGACGCCACTCAGATCGATCAGACCCATCGGGATGGCGATCACGGTACCGATCACCAGTGCCATCAGTACACCGAGTTGCGTCCACATCCCGCGACCGAGGCAGATGAACGCCACCGCGACCACAACGACTGCGGCAGCCAGCGCCAGGTTCTTCGGATCGGCGAACGACGGGGAGGTCGGGTCGTTTCCGACGATCAGTCCTCCCGCGACACCGATCAACGAGATGCCGATGACTGTGAGGACGACGCCGGTGACCAGGGGTGGGAAGTATCGGACGATTTTGGCGAACGGAACGGCCAACGCTATGCCGACCACGCCACCGACCAGCATGGACCCGTACACGGCCTGCAGGCCGTACTCCTTGGCGATCAGAATCATCGGCGTCAGCCCGGCGAACGTCGCACCGCAGACGATCGGCAGGCGGACACCGGCAACCTTGCCGACGCCCAGGCTCTGAATGATCGTGATGATGCCTGCAACGAGCAAGTCCGCACTGATCAGCATCGCGACCGTGCTGCGGTCCAGCCCGACTGCGGCACCGAAAACCAGCGGAACCGTGATGCAACCGGTGTACATGATGAGGACGTGCTGAAGAGCAAAAGCAGACTGGCGGGCAATGGGGAGCCGCTGGTCGACTGGATGGATGGCCATGCGCCGATCTCCGTCCGAAGCTGGAAGTGTTTCGTGTACGGGACTATTCAGCACGTCGATAATTTCTTACCGTGGTCGAATTTGTTTCGTCTGTGTAATCAAAACTTTCACCAGAGCACTGCTATCTTCGGCACATGGACGACGACCAGAGAGCGATAGCGACCGCAATCGGGGCAGCCGTGCGGACAGCGAGAAAAGAAGCCGGTTTGACGTTGCGTGAGGTTGCCGTGAAGTCAGGGTTGTCGCAGCCATTCCTGAGCCAAACCGAAAACGGGCACGCAGTACCCAGCGTCATGAACCTTCACCGCCTCGCGCAATCGCTCGGCACCACGGCGCACTCACTCTTGGCACAGGGCGAGCGAACTCCGTCCAGCCTCGTCCGCGCCGGCGAGGGGCGAACCTTCGAACTGGCACACGATTCGGTGATCCGATTCTGCTCGACCGGTTCACGGACCATGGAACCCAACGAGATCACGGCAGCACCTCACTCCGAGGCAGGTGAGCACACCGAGCATGCCGGCGAAGAATTCATTCATGTTCTCGAAGGATCTGTCGAGGTCGAGGTCGGGCTGGACGAGCATCACGTTCTTCATGTCGGCGATACCCTCCTCTACACCTCGGCCATCCCGCATCGGTGGTTCAATCGCACCGCTGCAGTTGCGAGATTCCTCATCGTGAGTTCACCGCCGTCCTTCTAGATACGCCACCGCTGCAGTTCCACACCACAACCCCGGCTCGCGGCTTACCCTGACAGCGTGACCAAGTGGCCGGAACTTGCGCGTGAGATCGCCGATACCGTTCTGTTTCCCGTCGCCGACAGCGTCGACGCCGACGGAGAAATCCCCAGCAGCCATTTCGACGCGCTCGCCGCCGACGGCTTCTACGGCATCGCCGCCCTCGGTGACGGTGGCCCCAGCAGCGAAGAACTGGTCGAGGTCCTCGAAACCTTGTGCGGCGGTTGCCTCGCGACGACGTTCACCTGGATGCAGCATCACGGCGTCGTCGGGGCCCTGGCAGCGAGTACCAATACGTCTCTGCGCGAACAATACTGGGACGGTCTGGTTTCCGGCACGATTCGCGGTGGGGTTGCCTATGCCGGCGCCATCCCCCGCCCACCGCTCCTGTGGGCCAAGCGGGTGAACGACGGCTACGTCCTCGACGGGATCGCACCCTTCGTCACCGGTTGGGGCATCGTCGATGTTCTCTTGGTGTCGGCGCGCGACGAGTTCGACAATTCCATCGTTCATTCCGTCGTACCGGTGGGCGAGGCCCCGGGTCTGACGATCGAGGAGCTTCCACTGATCGCGGCGCGCGGGAGCAACACCGTCCGAATCGTGTTCGACGCTTTCGAAATTCCCGATACCGACGTCTGTGCGGTCGTCAGCGACGAACAGTTCCAGAGCACCCAACTCCCCGGCTTGTGGCTCAACGGCGCGATGGCCATGGGCATCACCCGCCGCGCCGTGACCGAACTCGCGGATCTGGGAGTCGACGCCGACGCGTTCGAAGAACAAGCCGCCCGGGCGCGCGCCGATCTCGATGCAGCACTGCGCGGCGGCGGCGACATGTCGACTGCACGCGCCCGCGCATCGGAACTTGCGATACGAGCGTCGGCCGCGCTCGTCACCGCGACCGGAAGCCGCGCCCTCGTCGGCAGCAACACCCCCGAGCGGCTCATGCGAGAAGCCACCTTCACTCTTGTCGCGGCTGGTCGACCGGAGATCAAGACAGCTCTCGTGGAACGACTCAGCGGATACTGAGTCTGCACGGTTGCACTCGATTACGCTGGGGCTCATGACCAGTGGAGAACCAGTACTCATCCCGGCCGGAACCGTGTTCACGCCGGAGGACCTGACGTTCTATGCCGATCGCGACTCCCGCAGTCTCGACGACGCCATCGCCGAAGCCGACCTTCTTGTCAGTTGCCCACACTCGGGTTCCGCGATTCCAGCAGAACTCTCACGTTTTCTCGCACCCGAGTTCACACAGCGGCTGCAATTCGACTTCACCGACATGTCCACCAGTCCCATCGTGCGCCGTTGGGCCGAAATAGATTCGCGCATCGTGTACGTGGAGAATCCGCACCCTCGCATGATTCGCGATCCCAACCGTGCGAAGCCCGAAAACCTGGAAGCGTCACTGCGCGAAGCCTTCGCCCGCGTCCACAAGGCCGGTGCAGGCAACAAAGCAGACCTCACCGGCGTCGACGCAGTTCGCCCTGTCACCTTCTCGTTCTACCCCCTGTTGCTCGAGCCGACCGACGACGCGGGCTGGAAGAACCTCGCCGAGACCTTCACCGAGACAGCCGAACACGGTTTGGGTGTCTACGAAAGAACTCGCGACGCACTGATCGAAGCCATGGTGGAGAAGAGCTTCGAACTCGGTCGATCGTTCACGACGTTGTCGTTCCACGACACGATGAACCACACCACCCGGCGGGACGGCGCCGTCAATGTCGAACGGCCGGAAGCAGATCGACTCCCCGACGTCGTCGCACTCTCCAATCGTGGCGACCACCACGGCAATCGACGCGGCGACAATCCCGTGACGATGGATCCGGAGCTCATTCGCACACTTGCGGTCTCACATCGCAAGGGATTTCAGGTCGACGATCCAGATGCCGTCGCTCTCAATCAGCCGTACCTCGGCAGTTTCGAAATCATCCGAGCCGGAGCCAGATTCGCCGAATTGAGCGCCCGCGCCGCCGAAGCCGGGATCACGTTGAGTGCGGTTCAGGCCGAATTCAAACGAGAATTCCTACTGGGAGACGAACTGGCCGCATACATCATGGAACCCGGCCTCGATTGGCCTACACCCGACGCCGAACGGGTGGACCAGCTCGCCCACGCGTGCAAGGCGAGCTGGGACCACTACCGCAACAGCTGACTCAGCGATATCACTCAGGCTGACTCAGCGGTTTCACTCAACCGAGTACCACTCCGAACACCGCGCCGGCCGCAATCGTCGTGACGGCCAAGATGATGGTCGGCAGGAAGAACGAGTGGTCGACGAGCTTGGAGCCGAGCTTCGTGCTGCCCGAGAGGTCGAAGTTCGCAGCTGCGATCTGCGAACCGTTTGTCGGCAACAGATAGACACCGGCAAACGCTCCGGCCCACATGCCGCTCACCAGGCCGGGTGCAATCCCGGCAGCGAGACCGATCGGCACGATGGTCCTCGTCGCGGTCGACTGGCTGGTCGTCAGGACACAGACCAGGAAGACACCGAGCGCGAAGATCCATGGCGCGGCGTTGACCCAGTCGCCGACGGTGCTCGTGATCAGCTCCGAATGTGCACTGATGAACGTGTCCGTCAGCCATGCCAGACCGAACAGCGCGATGGCCGAGACCATGCCGGCACGGAACACCGTCGACGAGGGCACGTCGGCAACGTTCGGGCGGCACACCAGCAGGATCAACGTACCCACGACGAACATCAGCATTTCGATGATCGGTGTCATCCCCATCGGGGAACCGTCGGCGGCTTCGGGGCGAATTCCCTTGAACAGGCCGAAGATCACGATGGCCAGAACGCCGGCCAGGAAGATCAGTGCCGCGTTTCGTCCGGTCTTCGTCGAGACGAGTTCGGTCTTGGACGCTGCACCAGGTCCGGCCAATTCGCCCGACTTCATCTTCGCCTGTATGTCCGGGTCGTCGTCGAGATCCTTACCGAGCCTGTTGACCGCGATGGAGGAGAGGACGATGCCGACGACAGCGGCCGGGAAGGTGATCTTGATGATGTCGATGAGTTCGAAATCGTAAGGCGGCACGTCGGTCAGCGTGACCATCGCCGCCATCGCCGCGGACACCGGACTACACGCCAGCGCCACACCGGTCGAGACAACCGACAGCGACAGCGGCCGTGACGGCCGCACACCGTTCTTGTACGAGACGTCGTAGATGACGGGGAGCAGCGGGTAGAGGATGTTGGACGTACCGGCACCGACCGAGAACAGGAATGACACCAACGGCGCGATCAGCGTGATCTGTTTCGGGCGAGATTCGATCAACTTGGCCGCGATGGTGACCATCCAGTCGATACCACCGGCCGCCTGCATCATCGACGACGCGAGGACAACGGACAGGACGATGAGGAGAGCGTCGACCGGCGGACTGCCGACGTCCTCTCCGAAGACGAACACGAGGACGGCAACACCTGCGCCGCCCCACAGACCGAGAGCGACACCGCTCGATCTGGTACCCATGACAATCGCCCCGAGCACTACCGCCAGCTCGAGGACAATCTTGACTGCTTCCATCAGGCACTCGCCTTCTCGATAACAAGAGAATCGCTATAACAGGGCAAATAGTATGCTCTGCACTTCGGCTGCGGGCACGAACACGCTGTCGGTGGGAAGGGGCAATATGGTGGTCGTGACCAATGTCCTCGGTAGGTTCTCGCCCGCCACACGCGAGTGGTTCGGTGGCGCGTTCAGCGCTCCGACTGCTGCGCAGCTCGGTGCCTGGGAATCCATCGCAAGTGGCTCTCACACACTTGTCGTCGCACCAACCGGCTCCGGCAAGACATTGTCGGCGTTCCTGTGGGCTCTCGATCAACTCGCCGCGAAGGACGAAGGCGAACGCGCCACCAAAGTCCTCTACATTTCGCCACTCAAAGCGCTGGGCGTGGACGTCGAACGGAACCTTCGCGCGCCGCTGGTCGGCATCACACAGACTGCGAAACGTCTGGGCCTCACCCCGCCCGAGATCACCGTCGGTGTCCGTTCCGGCGATACGTCCCAGGCCGACCGGCGCTCGTTGATCAAGCGTCCTCCGGACATCCTGATCACGACGCCGGAGTCGTTGTTCCTCATGCTCACCTCCGCTGCCCGGGAAACACTGGTCGGCGTCGACACCGTGATCGTCGACGAGGTTCACGCGGTGGCGGGTACCAAGCGCGGCTCGCACCTTGCGCTCTCTCTGGAACGTCTGGACGGCTTGCTCGAGCGTCCGGCGCAACGCATCGGATTGTCGGCCACTGTCCGTCCCCACGAGGAGATCGGGCGGTTCCTCGCCGGTTCGGCACCGATCCGAATCGTGGCACCGCCTGCCGCCAAGACCTTCGATCTCACGGTCCGTGTCCCCGTCGAGGACATGACCGAATTGGGTATCGCGACGCCCGCCGACGGTTCCGAATCCCCCACCCCGCAAGCCGGTTCGATCTGGCCCCACGTCGAGGAACAGATCGTCGACCTCGTGCTCGATCACCGATCGTCCATCGTGTTCGCCAACTCTCGGCGCCTCGCCGAACGATTGACGGCCAGGCTCAACGAGATTCATGCAGAACGCATCGGTCTGGCCGTCGAGAAAACACCTCGCCCGCCCGCGCAGATCGGAGCTCCCACCGAGGTCAACTACGGCGCAGAACCCCTCCTTGCTCGCGCCCACCACGGATCGGTCAGCAAAGACCAGCGAGCCCTCATCGAAGACGACCTCAAATCGGGTCGATTGCGATGCGTCGTCGCCACCAGCAGTCTCGAACTCGGAATCGACATGGGCGCCGTCGACTTGGTCATCCAGGTGGAGGCGCCGCCTTCGGTTGCCAGCGGCCTGCAACGTGTCGGTCGCGCCGGCCACCAGGTCGGCGAGATCTCACGAGGCGTCGTCTTCCCCAAACATCGCACCGACCTGATTCACTGCGCGGTGACCGTCGAGCGCATGGTCGAAGGCAAGATCGAGGCGATGGCCGTTCCCGCCAATCCCCTCGACATCCTTGCCCAGCAAACTGTTGCGGCCACCGCTCTGGAACCGATCGACGTCGACGACTGGTTCGAGACGGTGCGCCGAAGCGGTTCCTTTGCAACGCTTCCCCGTTCGGCCTACGAGTCGACTCTGGATCTGCTCGCCGGGCGGTACCCCTCGGACGAGTTCGCCGAATTACGTCCGCGCCTGGTCTGGGATCGCGAGTCCAACACTCTGACGGGCCGCCCGGGTTCGCAGCGCTTGGCAGTCACTTCCGGCGGCGCCATCCCCGACCGCGGCCTCTTCACGGTCTACATGGTCGGTGAGAAAGCATCAAGAGTCGGCGAACTCGACGAAGAAATGGTCTACGAATCCCGGGTAGGCGACGTCTTTGCGCTCGGCGCCACCAGTTGGCGGATCGAGGAGATCACCTTCGATCGGGTTCTGGTCAGCCCCGCCTACGGCATGCCCGGTCGTTTGCCCTTCTGGCATGGCGACGGACTCGGTCGCCCTGCCGAACTCGGACAGGCGTTGGGACAATTCGTTCGAGAGACCGCGCTGGGTAACGAAGCCGACGTCGTCGAGCGTTGTCGCGTGGGCGGGCTCGATCACAACGCCACAACCAATCTGATCCAACTCGTCGGTGAGCAGAAGAATGCCACCGGGCAGGTCCCGTCGGATCGAATGCTGGTTGTCGAGCGCTTCCGCGACGAACTCGGCGATTGGCGTCTGGTGCTGCATTCCCCGTACGGCCAACGGGTACACGCACCGTGGGCCCTCGCCATCGGGGCCCGCTTGCAGGAACGATACGGCGTCGATTCCAGTCCGACGGCCTCCGACGACGGCATCATCATCCGTCTCCCCGACACCGAGAACGAACCTCCCGGCGCCGAACTGTTCACCTTCGACGTCGAGGACATCGAAGATCTGGTCACCCAGGAGGTGGGTGGCTCGGCATTGTTCGCCTCCCGATTCCGCGAATGTGCCGCCCGCGCACTGCTTCTCCCACGCCGCAATCCCGGCAAGCGTGCCCCACTGTGGCAGCAACGTCAGCGGTCGGCGCAACTGCTGGACGTCGCCCGCAAGTTCCCGACATTCCCGATCCTGCTCGAGACCGTGCGTGAGTGCTTGCAGGACGTCTACGACCTGCCGGCACTGAAGGAATTGTTCGGCAAGATCGAACGGCGCCAGATTCGAATAGTCGAAGTGGAGACGCCCTCGCCTTCACCATTCGCGAGTGCGCTCCTGTTCAACTACGTCGGCGCGTTCATGTACGAGGGCGACAGCCCCCTGGCCGAGCGACGCGCCGCCGCACTGTCGTTGGACTCCACGCTGTTGGCCGAACTCCTCGGCCGCGTCGAACTGCGCGAGCTGCTCGACGCCGGAGTGATCGAGCAGGCAGAACGTGAACTGCAACGTCTCGCTCCGGACCGCAAGGCCAAGGACCTCGAGGGCGTTGCCGACCTCCTCCGCATGCTCGGCCCGCTGACCACCGAAGAAGTCACGGAACGCTGTCTCGAGGATCCGGTCTCGTGGCTCGACAAGTTGGTCGCAGACAAACGTGCCCTCCACGTCTCCTATGCGGGCGAGAGTTGGTGGACCGTCGTCGAAGATGCAGCGCGCCTTCGCGATGGACTCGGCGTTCCCCTACCCATCGGGGTTCCGGCCGCGTTCATCGAGCCGGTCGATCAGCCACTCGACGACCTCCTGAGCCGATACGCACGCACCCACGGACCATTCACTCTCACGGATGCGGCTGCACGCTTCGGTATCGGAGTATCCGTCGCGCGTGACGTTCTCGGTCGGCTCGCGCTCGAAAAGCGTGTTCTCGAAGGAGAATTCCGACCGTCTGCAACTGGGAGCGAATGGTGCGACGCCGAAGTCCTGCGCCGCTTGCGGCGTCGCTCGCTCGCCGCGGCACGGCAGGAGGTCGAGCCGGTCAGTACCTCAACGCTCGGACGTTTCCTTCCCGGTTGGCAGCATGTGGGCGGCACGCTGCGCGGAATCGACGGTGTTGCAACGGTAGTCGATCAACTTGCCGGCGTTCCGATTCCGGCGTCCGCTCTCGAATCGTTGATCCTGCCGAGCCGAGTCGCCGACTACTCCCCCGCGATGTTGGACGAACTCACCTCGACGGGTGAAGTCCTGTGGTCCGGATCCGGAGCAATCTCCGGCAAAGACGGGTGGGTAGTTCTGCACCCCGCCGACCTGGCACCGATCACGCTCAATTCGCCCGCCGACACCGACGTCTCGGAGTTGCAGAAACGCATCCTCGACCTGCTGTCCGGCGGCGGTGCCTACTTCTTCCGCCAGTTGGTCGACGCGTTGCAAACTACGGAGTCGGCTGCAGACACGGTCGACAGTGCGGTGACGACGGCACTGTGGGAGTTGGTGTGGCTCGGACACATCGGTAACGACACCGTGGCACCGCTGCGCGCACTTCTCTCGGACACCACCAGAACCACCACAAGTCACCGATCGCCTCGACGTGTTCCTCGTGCCCGTCCGTACCGCGGAATGGCGCGCGCTTCCACCCCGGCTCGCACGGGACCGGCAACCGCTTCCGGTCGGTGGTTCCAACTGCCGGCCATCGAACCGGACCCGACCATCCGGGCGCACGCCACGGCCGATCTGTTACTCGAACGGTACGGCGTAGTCACCCGCGGATCGGTGATGAGCGAGAACGTGCCGGGCGGTTTCGCGTTGATCTACAAGGTACTGAGCACGTTCGAGGACAACGGGCGCGCTCGACGCGGATACTTCGTGGACACCCTGGGCGGCGCTCAATTCTCGACGCCTCCCGTGGTCGACCGCTTGCGCACGTTCGGTGATTCCATCGAGGGGCGCCACACCTCCTCGGCTGCAGTCACTCTCGCGGCGTGCGACCCGGCCAATCCATACGGCGCAGCACTGCCGTGGCCGGCGTCGGGGGGCGAAGAGTCACCCGGACACCGGCCCGGGCGTAAGGCGGGAGCACTGGTGGTTCTGGTGGAGGGCGAGTTGGTTCTGTTCGTCGAGCGAGGCGGTCGCACCATCCTGACATTCACCGACGACGGCGGAACTTTGCGCCTGGCAGCACTGTCGCTTGCCCAGAAGGTGACTTCTCGCGCTGTCGACAAATTGGTAGTGGAGAAGGTCGACGGAGAGACCATCCACGGCAACGATTTTGCTCCCGTCCTGGTCGAAGCCGGCTTCGCGGCCACCCCTCGCGGATTCCGGTTGAGGTCATGAGGATTGAGGTCATGATGGTTGCGATCGTGAAGTGCTGGAGCGGCGACCATGCCTGAGGGCGATACCGTGTGGCGGGCCGCCAACGATCTGCGCGCTGCCCTGGCCGAGAAGGTACTCACCACCTGCGATGTCCGCGTTCCTCGCTATGCCACCGTCGATTTATCGGGACATCGTGTGGATTCCGTCGCCAGCCGCGGAAAGCATCTGCTGATCCGCGTGGGCGAAGCGTCCATTCACACGCATCTGAAGATGGAGGGTCAGTGGCAGATTTATCGCCCCGGCGAGCGCTGGCGCAGACCCGCCCATCAAGCGCGCATAATCTTGGCCACCGAAGACTCTGTAGCAGTGGGCTTTTCACTGGGAGTCACCGAGATCCTCGAACTGGGGCAGGAACAGGAGGCCGTCGGGCACCTCGGACCGGACCTGCTCGGGACCGATTGGGACAGTTCCGTGGCCGTCGAGAATCTTCGCGCTGCAGACTCCGTACCGATCGGAGTCGCGCTTCTGGATCAGCGCGTGATGGCCGGACTGGGCAACGTGTACCGCAACGAGATCTGCTTCCTACGAGGCATTCACCCGAAGACGCCGACACACCGCGCCGGGAACCTCGACGCGATTGTGGATCTGTCATTCCGCACCATCAACGTCAACAAGTCGCGTCGCATCCGGGTCACCACCGGCGACACCCGCCCAGGTAGGCAAACGTGGGTGTACGGCAGACGCGGAAAACCTTGCCGCCGATGTGGAACCCGCATCAGAGAAGGCACCCTCGGACCGGATCAGCTCACCGAGCGAAATATCTTCTTCTGCCCCGCGTGCCAGCCGTTCACGCCTGGTTAGCGTTGATCAGCAGCCGGACGCAATGGCGCACAAATCGCTCGCGCTCGACGACGATCGAGCCGTCCAGATAACCGATGAACAGTGTGAACAACGCCCCGACCAGCCCGACTGCCACCAGCTGCTTGTCCACCGGATCAGCAATCTCGGACAACTGGTCGTACACCAGGTCCACGAACGCCGGCATCGATTCGATACCGCGTCCGCTCAGCACCGGCTCCGAGAGCGGAGCGATCAGAAGCACTCGCCCCATTGCCGGGTCGTCGACCATCAGCTTGACGAAAGCGTCGACCGCAGCGGTGGCGACTGCCTCGGATGTCGTCTCGGACTCCACTGCCGTGGCGAGCGCCGACTGCGCGCGCTCGGCGACAAACGTGTGGACCGCGACAACGTACTGATCGCGATCGGTGAAGCTCTCGTAGAAGTACCGCTCGGTCAGACCAGCGGCCTTGCAGACCGCTCGCACGTTGACGGCCGGACCGTCGACCGCACCGAGCAGTGTCACTCCGACGTCGAACAACGTCGCCTTTCGAGTGGCCCTGCGTTCTTCGATGCTCACAACTTCCCCACTTCGCCGACACTTGTTCTTCAATGCACCCGGTATTCGATCCTTGACTACCGCTGTTGTCGATCCTAATCTGACAACATGCGTAGTCAACTTGGCGACAGCAGCACCCCGGTTCCCCTCGGTCCGGATTCCCTGACCTGGAAGTATTTCGGCGACTGGCGCGGGATGCTCCAAGGTGTCTGGGCAGGTTCGATGCAAAACATGCACCCTGGTCTCGGCGCCGGGGTCGAGGAGCACTCGCAGTTCTTCGACGAGCGCTGGGAACGGCTGTACCGCTCGCTGTATCCCATTGCCGGCGTCGTCTTCGACGGCGATCGCGCGCAGCAGACAGCCGAAGAAGTCCGTGGCTATCACACACGGATCAAGGGCATCGACAAGCTGGGACGCCGGTACCACGCACTTGATCCCGACACCTTCTACTGGGCGCACGCGACATTCTTCATGGGCACCATCGTCACCGCCGAGAACTTCTCCGGTGGCCTGACCGAGGCCCAGAAACGACAACTCTTCACCGAGCACATTCAGTGGTACCGCCTGTACGGGATGAGCATGCGCCCGGTTCCCGAAACCTGGGAGGCATTTCAGGAGTATTGGGACCACATGTGCCGCAACGTACTCGAAGACAACAAAGCGACTCGCGACGTCTTGGATTTGTCGGGGCTGGGAAAGCCCCCGTACATGACGTGGCTACCCGATCCGTTGTGGCGGCTCACGCGGATTCCCCTCGCCCGCGGATTCGTGTGGCTGACAGTGGGCATGTACGACCAACCGGTTCGCGACCTTCTCGGCTACTCGTGGACCAGTCGCGATCAGAAAATTCACAACGCTGTCGGCCGCACCGTCAACGCCGTCTTCCGCCTGGTGCCGTGGCGATACCGGTATCAACCGCGCGCTCGCGCGGGATGGGACCGAGCCAGCGGCAGAATTCCCGCCGGGGCACCACTGGTCCACACACCGGCGCGCAATCTACCGCCGCTCGAGCAGCGAGATAATCCGATGCACTACAGCCCGAGGGTCTGATCTGCCATGCTCTGAACATGGAGTGGGACCTGCGAACACTGCTGAACCGGCCGATCACGTCTCACGGTGCGCCGCTGGGACAAGAACGTGTGGCGGCGAGAACCACCGCGTACATCTACGGCAACATTCTTGTCCTCGCCGCACTCGTCCCGGTGACAAAATCTCAGGAATCACTGGGCGCCGCGATTGTGGTCGGCACGGCATTGTCGACGTACATCGCCCACACATTTGCCGAGAGCGTCGGCGAGAGCATTCGCAACGACCGCCGTCTCACCACCGCGGAGAGAATCGACTCGCTGCGCGATTCTGTCCCGATCCTCACCTCCGCGGTTGTTCCTGTCGCCATTCTCGCGACGGCGTGGTTCAACTTCCTGGAACCACGGACGGCGCAGTTGATCGCGGAAATCGTCTTGATCCTGCGCATCGGATCCACCAGTTACGTGATCAGCCGTCTTCACGGCGAGAAAGTCAGCACGAACACACATCTGGCAGCCTTCGGCCTCGCTGCCGTCGCCACCCTCATAGTCGGCTTGAAGATAGTGCTCACTCATTGACGAGCCACAACTGCAAATTGCCAGGCCTGAAGGGGTACTGCCGTTACCCGGCTGAGCAGTCACTCCCACCGAACCAGTGGCCGCCGCTACCGTGGACGACATGAGCATCCCGAGCCTGAAACTGAACAACGGCGTCGACATCCCCGCGCTGGGCTTCGGCGTCTACCAGACCCCGCCGGACGAAACTCTCGCCGCAGTCGAGTCCGCGCTGTCGGTGGGTTATCGCCATATCGATACGGCTGCGGCCTCCGGCAACGAGAAGGGCGTCGGCGAGGCGATCCGGCGATCCGGTCTCGATCGCGGTGAGATCTTCGTCGAAACGAAAGTCTGGATCACCGACTACGGATACGACGAGACCTTGCACGCCTTCGACAAGAGCGCAGGCAAACTCGGAGTCGAGCAACTTGACCTCCTCATCCTTCACCAGGCGTTGCCGAGCGAGTTCGAGCGCACCATCGACGCGTACAAGGCGCTGGAAACACTTCTCGCAGACGCCAAGGTTCGTGCCATCGGAGTCAGTAACTTCATGCCGGATCACCTCACCCGACTATTGGACGCAACGTCCGTAGTGCCGGCGGTCAACCAGATCGAGGTCCATCCATACTTCAGGCAGTCGACCTTGCTCGAGGCCGACGCCGATCACGGCATTCTGTCTCAGGCATGGTCACCGATCGGCGGAATCACGTTCTATCGCGACGGCTCTCACGGCTCAACCCTCGAGGACGCCACCATCGGCGCTATCGCTTCCTCTCACGGCAAGTCTCCCGCACAGGTGATGCTCCGCTGGCACCTCCAGCAGGGCCGCCAGGTGATCCCCAAGTCGGTGACTCCCTCGCGCATCGCGGAGAACTTCGACGTGTTCGACTTCGAACTCACCGCCGAAGAACTCTCCGCAATCGACGCACTCGACACCGGAGTTCGCGGTGGTCCCGAACCCGAGGTCATCACTCGCGAGAAGTTCGGAATCGAGATCCCCGAAGCGTGAAAAACCCAGCAGCTCGGGTGGTCTAGCTGGCGCTCCACCCTCCGTCGATGGTGTACGACGCCCCCGTTACCATCGACGCCTCGGTCGATGCCAACCAGCCCACCAGCGATGCCACCTCCGCAGGCTCGACCATCCGTTTGATTGCGCTCTCGGTGAGCATCACCTTTTCGACAACCTCGGATTCACTGATTCCGTGAACCTTTGCCTGGTCGGAGATCTGGGATCGCACCAGTGGCGTCAGGACGTAGCCCGGATTGACGCAGTTGCTGGTGACACCGTGTGGGGCGCCTTCGAGCGCAACAACTTTCGACAGTCCTTCGAGTCCGTGCTTAGCCGTGACGTATGCACTCTTGAATGCCGAAGCGCGGAGCCCGTGGACCGAGGAAATGTTCACGATGCGACCGAAACTGTTGCGGTACATGTACGGCAGGGCGGCCCGAGCGAGGAGGAATGGCGCTTCGACCATGAGGCGCTGAATCTTCCGGAAGTCCTCGACGTCGAAATCCTCGATAGGACTGACCCGTTGTATGCCGGCGTTGTTGACGAGTATGTCCGTCTCGAGTGACAGATCCACGAGTTGGTCGGTGTCGAGGAGATCGACGGCCCACGCCGTGCCGTCGATCTCCTCGGCCAGCGACTTCGCGGCGACGTCGTCGAGATCGGCGACGGTCACGTGCGCGCCGCGGGCGGCGAGGAGTCGAGCACACGCTTCGCCGATCCCGCTGGCACCACCGGTGACCAGAGCAGACTTTCCGGTCAGCGTCATACAGACACACCGGCCCGCTCGTCGGCGAGAACACGGGCGTCAGCGGCGTCGACGGACTCGAGCGAGATTCCCTTGGTCTCCCGCGCGAAAATGACTGCAACGATGGTGACCAGGGATGCCAGCAGGAGATAGATCGCGATGGGGACCGAGGAGTCGAACTTGCTCAGCAATCCGGTCGCGATGATCGGAGCCAGTGAACCCGCCACGATGGACGTGACCTGATAACCCAGGGAGACACCGGAGTAGCGCATCCGAGTCGGGAACATCTCGGCCATGATCGCGGGTTGGCCTGCGTACATGAACGCGTGGAACACGAGCCCGATGATGATTGCCGACAAGATGACTGCATTGTGCCCGCTGTTCATCATCGGGAAGGCGAAGAATCCCCACGTTCCGGCGGTGACGGCGCCGATCATGTACACCGGGCGTCGACCGATCGTGTCGGACAGTTTGCCTACCAACGGAATCACTGCGAAGTGCACGGCATGTGCCATCAGCATCCACCAGAGGATGTGCGCCGTGTCCGCATGAACGACGACCTTGAGGTAAGTGATCGAGAAGGTCACCACGAGGTAGTACATGACGTTTTCGGCGAAACGCAGCCCCATCGCGGTCAACACTCCGCGCGGGTAACGCTTGACGACCTCGAAAACGCTGTACGAGGTTGCCTTGACCAGTTCTGCTTCCTTCTGCGCCGCAATGAAAATGGGAGCATCGGTGACCTTGGTCCGAACGTAGTACCCGACCAGAACGATCACCGCGGAGAGCCAGAAGGCAACGCGCCAGCCCCAACTCATGAAGGATTCGTCCGAGAGCGTCGACGTCAGGATCAACAGCACGACCGTCGCCACCAGGTTGCCCATCGGCACGCCCGCCTGAGGCCACGACGACCAGAATCCGCGCGATCGATTCGGGCTGTGCTCGGCGACCAGGAGTACCGCCCCACCCCATTCGCCGCCGACCGCGAATCCTTGGATGAAGCGCAGCGTGACCAGCATTGCCGGCGCCCAGTAGCCGATCTGACCGTAGGTAGGCAGGCAGCCCATCAAGAACGTTGCGGCGCCGACCAACAGCAAACTGAACTGCAGCAACTGCTTTCGGCCGAATTTGTCTCCGAAGTATCCGAAGACGATTCCGCCGAGTGGCCGGGCGGCGAATCCGACGGCGCAGGTGATGAAAGCCGCGATGATCGCATCCAGCTCGTTGCCGCCGCCGGGGAAGAAGACCTTGCTGAAGACCAGCGTGGCCGCCGTGCCGTACAGAAAGAACTCGTACCACTCGACCACGGTGCCCGCCATCGAGGCGCCGACCACCTTCTTCAGCCCCGATGGTGGGGCTTGGCTCTCGGGTTTCGGCATGTTGTCGACGCTCATCGTGGACTCCCTCGTCTTCAGTTCGCGATTCGCCTGCTCTTCACGATCAGGAATGTGACCGCTCGCACATTTTTTGTGACTCGATGAGTATCAGTGCAGATTGATGGCACGACAATGACAAATCTCGCACCATATAGGTGCAAAAATGCAGATATGACTCTCGGACTGAGCCCGGACGACCTACTGGTGCTTCTCGCGGTCGGTCGCACCGGTCGCTTCAACACCGCCGCCGACGACCTCGGCCTCAATCACACCACCATCTCGCGCCGCATTTCCTCGCTCGAGAAGTGTCTCGGCGGCCGTGTCCTGGTCCGCTCGTCCGGCGGCTGGGAGCTGACCGACCTGGGCAGACAAGCCCTCAGCGCGGCCGAGCGCATCGAGGCCGCGGTGAACGAACTGGCGCTCGACTCCACCGGTCAGCAGCAACTCGACGGCGTCGTGCGAGTCTCGGCGACCGACGGATTCAGCGCATACATCGCGGCGCCCGCCGGCGCCGCGGTTCGCAGACGCCATCCCCGCGTCAGCGTCGAGATTGTTGTCGCAACCAGAAAGGCGTCGCAGATACGCTCGGGTCTCGACATCGAGGTTGTGGTCGGCAAGCCTCACGTTCACCGCGCCGAAGCAGTCCATCTGGCCGACTACGCGCTGGGTTTGTACGCGTCCCGAGACTATCTACGTCAGAATGCTGTTCCCGAGAGTGCCGCAGATCTGGCCGATCACTCGCTCGTGTACTTCATCGACTCGATGCTGCAGGTCGACGAACTCGATCTGGCTCGCAAGCTCACGGTTTCCATGCGCGAGGCCGTCACGTCCACCAACGTGTTCGTACACATCGAGGCAACGCGCGCGGGTGCCGGCATCGGCCTTCTCCCCTGTTTCATGGCCGAGCAGCACGACGATTTGATTCGCGTTCTACCGGCTCACATCGAGGTGAGACTTTCCTATTGGTTGGTGGCCCGTTCGGAATCCTTGCGACGCCCGGAGGTCGCAGCGGTGGTGACAGCTCTTCGAGAGACGGTGGATCGCAAGCGATCTCAACTCCTCGGTTCTCCCGGAACGAACGAAGCGCTCAGTCCAGAGTCGAACGATGCTGGACGATGACCTTGCGCGCCAATTCGGCGATCTTGACGTTCATGTTTTGTGAGGTTCGCACCAGAATGTCGAAGGCCTCGTCGTCGGACACACGATGCAGTGCCATCAGCAGACCGACGGCCTGACCGATTTCGCGGCTGCTTGCCAGACCACGTCGCAGCGAGTCGGCATCCTCGCCTCGCGTCAGCGCAGTGACGGCCACGGATGCAAATGACGCCAACATGATCGCGTGGTCGGCAACGGTTTCGGTGAAAGCCCCCGGAGTGTCCGAGAAGAGGTTGAGGGCACCGAACTTCTGACGATCGACCATCAGCCGGAACCCCATCGATCCGCGAATGGGTGTCTCTGCCACTACTTTCCGAGCGAACTCGGGCCACTGATTCGGGGTGCGAAGGTCCGACTCGAGTTGCGGCGCCTCCGTATCGAGGGCGTCGATGCACGGCCCCTCACCGGTGGCACGCTCGAGATCGTCTGCATAATCGGCGATCTCGTCGCTCGCCGCTACGGTGACGTTGGTGTTTCCACGTCGCAGCATCAGACTTGCGTGGTCGCAACCGGGAATCAACTCGACAGCCGCCGAACAGATCGCGGAGTACACCTCGGCGCTGTCTGCCGCGGAGTAGAGGATCTCCGCCAACGCCGCGAACACTGCCTTGGGTTCTGTCAGTGCTTGGTCGCGCTCAGCCATCTCCATACACCTCGGGGTCTACCGTTCATCGAATTCTTCATCGAACGGTACAAACCTTACTTACTCGACCTGATGGGGTCGCCGCCGCTCGCCGATTCCCGCCCGTCCGTCCCCTGGAAAGCCTCCGTAGCTGCGCGGTGATGCAGCGCCGTGACCGTGGTGATCTGCTTGGACACCAGGTCGTTGAGTTCGCGGTACTGCTCCTCGGTCTCCCCGGCCGGAATGTCTCGCAGGACCTCCCACATCGCACTCTTGCCGCACAGAGCGGTCCGCATGATCTCGAGAGTTGCCAACTTCACGAGACGGTTGCGCCAGATTGCGTCGACGTGAACGAGGCGTCTGATCCGATTGACCGTCGCGTCGATCTTGGAGTACCGCGGCAGAGATATGCCCTGGGTGTCCTCGATCAGTTGCAGCAGCTGCTCGATCTCGTACTCGAGCTCACCCGGCAACGAGTCCAGCTCACCGTCGGCCCAGGCACCGTACGAGTCCGCGAGTGACCGCGAGAGTTGCAGCCCCACCATCGCCCCGCACAGGTGAGTGACCAGATAGCCGGTAGCTATGTGTTCCTCAGCAGATCGCGACCGATTACCGAACATTGAGATCCTCCTGGGTGACGCTCGACCGGTCTGTGCTGACACGGGTGGTGATTCGCCATCCGCCTACCCGCGACAGACCGAGAACAAACGACAGGCGACTCAGACCCGATCCGGCACCACGACGACGGGCTCGAGGATCTCGGCCCGCGACTCCGGCGCTGCGGCGCGCAATGCGTCCGCCGACTCGTCGTCCGGCTGGGTCTGAGACTCGATTTCGGCTTCGACACGCGCTCGGTACGTGTCGACTTCGCGTTCGACGGTGGCGGCATCCCAACCGAGAATCGGGGCGACCAATCCGGCGACCTGCTGTGCGCAGTTGACACCACGATGCGGATATTCGATTGCGATACGCGTACGGCGGGCCAGAATGTCGTCGAGGTGCAGTGCCCCCTCGGCCGCGGCGGCGTACACAGCTTCGACCTGAAGGTAATCGGGCGCGTCCGTGATGGGCTGCAACAACTCCGGTGTCTGCCGGCCGAGTTCGAGGACCTCGGTGATGAGCGAACCGTAGCGGTCGAGCAGGTGCTTGACGCGATACGGATGCAAGCCGTACTGCTCGCCCAGTTGCACGGTCTGGTTGATCAACGCGAAGTATCCGTCGGCGCCGACGAGCGGTACCTTCTCCGTGATCGACGACGCAACCCGCGCCGGAATGTCTTCTGCTGCGACGTCGACGGCGTCTTCCGCCATGACCCGATACGTCGTGTACTTTCCGCCGGCGATGGCGACCAGACCTGGAGCCACACGGGCAACGGCGTGCTCGCGCGAGAGCTTCGACGTCTCGTCGCTTTCACCGGCAAGCAGCGGGCGCAGGCCGGCGTACACACCGTCGATGTCGGCGTGCGTCAACGGCGTGACCAGGACGGAGTTCACGTGGCCGAGGATGTAGTCGATATCTGCTTTGGTTGCCGCCGGATGTGCGAGATCCAGGTTCCAGTCGGTATCAGTGGTGCCGATGATCCAGTGACTGCCCCACGGAATGACGAACAGCACCGACTTCTCGGTACGCAGGATGATGGCGGCTTCACTGACGATGCGATCGCGCGGGACGACGATGTGTACGCCCTTCGACGCTCGCACCCGGAACCGTCCGCGCTGACGTGAGAGCGCTTGGATCTCGTCCGTCCAGACACCGGTCGCATTGATGACGACGTGACCCTTGACCTCGGCGGTACGGCCGTCTTCGCAGTCCCGAACACGAACTCCCGAGACCCGATCCGCTTCCCGCAGAAAGCCGACGACCTGCGTCGACGTTCGGACGACCGCGCCGTAGTGTGCAGCGGTCCGTGCGACGGTCATGGTGTGCCGAGCGTCGTCGACGACGGTGTCGTAGTACTGGATGCCACCGGTCAGCGAACTGCGCTTGAGGCTCGGCGACATGCGTAGCGCGCCCGCCCGCGTCAAGTGCTTCTGGGAGGGGACCGACTTTGCGCCGCCCATTCGGTCGTAGAGGAAGATTCCCGCCGCCATGTACGGGCGCTCCCACACTCGGTGAGCCAGAGGGAACAGGAACTTCAGCGGCTTGACCAGGTGCGGAGCGAGCGTGGTCAGCGAGAGTTCGCGCTCACGCAATGCTTCACGAACGAGGCCGAATTCGAGTTGCTCTAGGTAGCGGAGACCGCCGTGGAACATCTTCGACGAGCGACTGGACGTGCCGGATGCGTAGTCACGGGCCTCGACCAACGCAACCTTGAGTCCGCGGGTGGCCGCATCGAGCGCAGCTCCGACACCGACAACACCGCCGCCGACAACGACGACGTCGAATTGCTCGGTCTGAAGCTGTTCCCAAGCAGCTTCACGCTGCTGCGGGCCGAGAAACTGCGCACCTTGCTGCTTACTCAACCCGGTCTCCTGTAAGTCGACGACGAATCCGTTTACAGGCTAGTAGCTTGATCCACATACTGCGACAGCGCACGGATAACTGCGAACGCGCCCGAACATAGGAGCACAGTGAATCAATACATCGCCGCCATCGACCAAGGCACGACGTCGAGCCGCTGCATGATCTTCGATCACGACGGCGCCGTGGTGAGCGTTGCGCAGAAAGAACACGAGCAGATTTTCCCGCGTGCCGGTTGGGTCGAGCACGACCCGGTTGCGCTGTGGATCAACACCCGGGAGGTGGTGGCCGGCGCTCTCGCGAAGGTCGACCTCACGCGGGCCGACATCGCGGCCGTCGGAATCACGAATCAGCGTGAGACGACCGTCGTTTGGGAGCGTTCGACGGGCAAGCCGATCTACAACGCGATCGTGTGGCAGGACACGCGCACGGATCAACTGTGTGTCGAACTGGGCGGCGACGAGGGTCCGGACAAGTACCGAGACAAGACCGGGCTGCCGCTCTCGACCTACTTCGCCGGGCCGAAGATCCGGTGGATTCTCGACAACGTGGACGGCGCGAGAGCCAAAGCGGAGGCCGGAGAATTGTGCTTCGGCACCGTCGACACGTGGATCGTATGGAACCTGACCGACGGTGTTCACGTGACAGATGTCACCAATGCGTCACGCACGATGCTGATGGATCTCGAGACCCTTCAGTGGGACGAATCGATCTGCGCGGACTTCGGAATCCCGATGTCGATGCTCCCGGAAATCCGTAGTTCGTCCGAGGTCTACGGCACCGGCCGTCCTCGCGGCAATCTCGCCGGTGTGCCGGTCGCCGGAATCCTCGGTGACCAGCAGGCAGCCACATTCGGCCAGGCCTGCCTCTCCGAGGGTGAAGCCAAGAACACCTACGGCACCGGCAATTTCATGCTTCTCAACACCGGAACGAAGCCGGTGCACAGCAAGCACGGACTGCTGACGACCGTCTGCTACAAACTCGGCGAAGCCCCCGCCGTCTACGCACTCGAAGGTTCCGTCGCGGTGACCGGCTCCTTGGTCCAGTGGCTTCGGGACAATCTCGGAATCATTCAGAACGCCAAGGACATCGAGCCACTCGCCGCAAGTGTCGACGACAACGGCGGCGCCTACTTCGTACCCGCGTTCTCCGGACTGTTCGCACCCCGGTGGCGACCGGATGCACGGGGTGTCATCGTCGGCCTGACGCGGTTCGTCAACAAGGGACACCTGGCTCGCGCGGCGCTCGAGGCGACGGCATACCAAACCCGTGAGGTCATCGACGCCATGCGTGCGGATTCGGGAGTCGAACTGTCCGCGCTGAAGGTCGACGGCGGCATGGTGGTCAACGAAACCCTGATGCAGTTCCAGTCGGACATCCTCGGAGTTCCCGTCATCCGCCCGGTGGTCAACGAAACGACAGCACTCGGCGCTGCGTATGCAGCGGGCCTCGCCATCGGTTACTGGGCCGACACCGAAGACATCCGCAACAACTGGGCCGTCGGCCAAACCTGGGAACCGGCGATGGACGAGTCCGAAAGGTCACGGCTGTACGCGGAGTGGAACAAGGCCGTCGAGCGGACGTACAACTGGTCCGAGTAATCACCCCGATCCTTCCATACCGGAAGAGCTGATCATGGTCGCCTATTGATACTCCTGAGGTATCAATAGGCGACCAAGTTGGTATTGGACGTGACCTACACCACTCTGCGAATCTCATTCAGGCGCGCCACGTTTCGGCGCCGCGAATGTTGCAGAGAAAGGTCGCCACGCATGAGTTCACCCACTCGCAGTTCCGAGGAGATCAACGCCAAGGCACGAAGAGCCGGTATCGCTTCATTCATCGGAACCACCATCGAGTGGTACGACTTCTATATCTACGGCACCGCGGCTGCCCTGGTATTCGGCGAGATCTTCTTCTCCGACACACTGCCGAACGGAGTCGGCACGCTCCTCGCCTTCATCACCCTGTGGGCAGGCTTCCTCGCCAGGCCGATCGGCGGGATCATCTTCGGCCATCTCGGCGACCGGATCGGGCGCAAGAACACCCTGGTCATCACCTTGATGATGATGGGCGTCGCCACTGTCGGGATCGGACTCCTCCCCACCTACGCGCAGGTCGGCATGTGGGCCCCGATCGGTCTGGTCACCCTTCGCGTGATCCAAGGAATTGCGGTCGGTGGTGAGTGGGGTGGCGCGGTACTCATCGCCAGCGAGAACGCACCGAAGGGCAAGAGCATCCTCTACTCCGCGTTCGCTCAGCAGGGCTCGCCCGCGGGAAATCTGTTGGCTACCATCGCATTCTTCCTGCTGTCCTCGATGCCGACGCCGTCATTCCTTCTCTACGGCTGGCGAATCCCTTTTCTCGTTTCGGCAGGCCTGGTCATCCTCGGCATGATCATTCGCCTGAAACTCGAAGAGTCCGACGAGATGAAGGCCGTTCTCGCCCGCAAGAAGGTCGTCAAACTTCCGCTCGCCGAAGTATTACGCAAGCACTGGGTGCTGGTTCTCCTCGGCGCCGGCGCACTCCCCCTCGCCCAGGTCACCTATTTCAAGAACACCTTCGCATTGTCTTGGGCTACAAAAGAACTCGGATACGACCGCGGCACATTCCTCGCCGCTATCGCGATCGCACTTGTCGTGCAGTTCATCGTCCAACCGTTCGGGGCCGTTCTGGTTTCCAAGATAGACATGCGGAAGGCCATGTGCCTGATGGTGATACCGGAGTTCGTTCTCATGCCCGCGATGTTCTTTGCCATCAGAACCGGGAACTTCACCATCGCAGTCGTTGCGATGTGTCTCGCCACGATCCCGCACTCGATGTTCTACGGCGCCATCGCCGGCGTTCTCGCTCGCGCCTTCCCTGCGAACATCCGTTACACGGGTCTGTCGACGGCGTATCAACTGTGTTCCCTTGTCGTCGGCGGCGGAACTCCGGTACTGGCGCAGTGGATGCTCAACACGTCAGGCAACATCGTCGGGGTCGCGATCGTGTCCGGACTGTACGCACTTGTCTCGCTGATCTGCACCCTTCTCCTGCTCCGACGTACCGGCTACAACGCAAGCGAACTCTCGACGGCCGAGCAAGCGGATTACGACGAGCTCGAACTCGAGAACGCTCTTGCCGATACTGCAAACTCGCCGACGTCCGAAGCGGGTGAAATTCCTACCGGTCGGGCAACCGTCTAAGCCAGGGACGGCAGCGCCTGCTCGGACAATTTCAACACTTCGAGAAGCGCAGGTCTGTCGTCTCCATCTCGCCAGGCGATACGCAGTTGAAGGGGAGGAGGTGGATCCATGACGGGAACAAAGACAACATCAGGGTTCACGATGCTTTGGGCCACCGACGAAATAGTCAACGAGCATCCGATTTCCGCGGACACCAGCGCGATCAACGACATCGAATCCGGTGCCGTCTGCACGATTCGAGCCAGGAACCCTGCGTTCTTCGACGCAGTGAGCAGAGACTCCCGCAGAATCGAACCCGGCTCCGCCGGAAGCGTCACCCAATTCTCGGACTCCAATTCGATCAACCGAACCGATTCCCTCGACGCCAACGGATGGTCTTTCGACATGGCAACCAGAAAGTTCTCCTCGGCGATCAATCTCGACGTGATCCCGAGCGGCGGGACGGTCCACCGGACCATCCCGATGTCGAGGCGTCGATCGAGCAACATCAACAACGCCTCGTTCGCGAAAGCGGAACTGTCGAGCACAAATTCGATACCGGGATTCGTCTTTCTCACCAATTTCGCCCACCGCCCGACGAGTAGGTGCGACGAGGTTCCCGCGAAGCCCAGGCGAACGCGACCTGTCGTTCCCTGGCCTGCCGCGGATACCGCGATCTCGGCCATCCGGCACGCGTCCAGAATTTCGCGCGCCGGAAGCAGCAGTGCTTCACCGGCAGCAGTCAACCGCACAGTTCGAGTACTTCGATCGAACAACGGCGAACCGAGCTGTTTCTCGAATTGCCTGATCGTTCGACTCAGCGGCGGTTGCGCAATCCGAAGGCGCTGAGCCGCACGGCCGAAATGTAGCTCCTCAGCCACCGCGAGAAATGCGTTGATCTGATGAATTTCCACCCGACATTGTTGCGCCACACCGGCCGACCATGTCAAGTTTCCGAAACCGACCAAGTGCGCGAGAACGTAAGAAGAGGTACACACGTGGACAAGACGCTCTCGATGAAAGAGGCCATCGGTCGATACGTCGGCGACGGAATGACTGTTGCGTTGGAGGGCTTTTCGCATCTCATTCCATTTGCCGCGGCACACGAGATCATCCGGCAGGGCAGGAAGGACCTCACGCTGTGCCGGATGACGCCGGACATCGTTTCCGATCAACTCGTCGCCGCCGGCTGCGTCCGAAAGCTGGTCGCTTCGTTCTTCGCCAGCGGCTCCGCAGGTTCTCTGTACGAGTTACGCAGACGCATCGAGAACCAGGACCCGCTCCCCCTCGAAGTCGAGGAATACAGCCATTACGGCATGGTGTGCCGGTATCAGGCGGGAGCCGCCAGGCTTCCCTTCTTCCCGCTACGGTCGTACGCCGGTAGTGATCTACCCGCACTCAACCCACAACTGAGACTCGTCGAGGACCCGTACGGCGGCGGGAGCGTCTACGTTGTGCCGCCATTGAATCCGGATGTCACGATCATCGGCGCACAGCGAGCGGACTCGTCCGGGAACGCGCAGATCTGGGGCATCGCCGGGGTGCAGCAAGAGGCCGTGTACGCCGCGAAGAAGGCAATCGTCGTTGTCGAAGAACTGGTCGACGACGAGGTCATCAGGTCAGACCCGAGCCGAACTCTGATTCCCTCGCATGCAGTCGACGCGGTTGTCGTCTGCCCGCGCGGCGCACACCCGTCGTACGCGCAGGGATACTACGACCGCGATTGCGGCTTCTACCGGCGCTGGACCGAAATCTCCAAAGACCCTTCACGGCTGAGAAATTGGCTCGACGAATGGGTGTACGCACTCGACAGTCACGGCGAGTATCTCGCCAAACTCGGAGCCGACTACTGGTCGGATCTCGAGGTCGGACCAAAACTCTCCACACCAGTCGACTACGGGAGCAGACTATGACCACCACGATCGACACCGGTAACACCACCTCCACCGAAACGATCGTCGCCGTCGCGGCACGCGAATTGGCGGGTAAGCGCCGGGTCTTCGCCGGAGTTGGGCTACCCACGCTCGCAGTCGATCTCGCGCGGCACACGTCGAATCCGGACGTCGAGCTGATCTACGAATCCGGAGTGTGCGGTGCACATCCGTCGGCAATGGCCGAGGGTATCGCGGACTCCGTGGTTGTCTCCGGTGCCGAATCCGTGCTGAGCATGGCCGCGCTCTTCGGTTACGTCCTGCAAGGTGGCAACGTCGACGTCGGATTTCTCGGGGCCGCTCAAATCGATCGAACGGGCAGTCTGAACACAAGTTTCATCGGTGACTGGAAGAACCCGACGGTCAGACTGCCCGGAGCGGGCGGGGCCGTCGAGATCATCGCGAACGCCGCCGAGATCTTCGTCGTGATGCGTCGCCACGATCTCAGTTCCTTTCCGGCCGAGCTCGACTTCTGCACCTCACCCAGCCCCGCCCGCGCCCACGCCAGCGGTAAGGGCATCATGCCGGCAGGTGCAGGAGTGACCAAGGTATTCACCAACCTCGGCGTCCTGACACACCAGGGCCCCGGCGGCGACTTGGAGTTGACCAGCGTCCACGAGGGAATCTCGGTCGATCAAGTCCGAGAGTCGACGGGATGGGACCTCGCCGTCGCCGAGCACGTCACCATCACCACCCCACCATCGAGCACGGAGATCGATCTGCTCCGCAACACTATCGACAAGGTCAGGCTGTACCTGCGGTAACACTCTTCCGGAGCCTGCCGACGGCATCGACCAGCACGGCTTCGGGATACGTCGCGAAACACAGTCGAGCGCTTCGACCGAGGTCAGCTTCGACCGCGAAGGCCGAACCTGGGACAAATGCCACGCCGTGCTCGAGCGCGGCACCCAGGAGTTCGGTGGTGTCGACGTCGTCGACGAAATCCATCCAACAGAACATCCCGCCGCGGACCTCGGAAAAGCGTGCACGCCCACTCAATTCCGTCTCGGCGGCGGTGACCAACGCCTTCGCTCTGGCGCCGTAACCCTCCCGGAGCTTGTCGAGGTGCGTTTCGAACCATTCGACGTCGGAGAAGAGGTCTGCGGCGATCTGCTGGGTGAGCGAAGACCCGCACAGGTCAGCGCCTTGCTTGATCAGTTCGACCGCCTCGCAGACCTTTCGGTCGCCGTGCAGCCAGCCGACGCGCAGCGCCGGTGCCAACACTTTGGAAGCACTGGACAGCCGAATCACCCTGTCCGACAACGCCGCCAGCGGTGCGGGCGGTTTCTCGCCGAAGTACAGTTCGCCGTACGGGTCGTCCTCGAGAACCCAGAACCCGTATCGGTCCGCCAGCGCCGCCAAGTGCGCTCGCCGCTGCGCCGAAAGCACCGCGCCCCGCGGGTTGTGGAAATTGCTCACGGTGTGCACGACTTTGGGCCGAAGACCGGCGGCGAGTTTCGTCTCGAGCGCGTCGGTGTCCATTCCGTCCTCGTCCAGCTGGACGGGAACGAGACGAGCCTGCGCCGTCCGAAAGACCTGCAGCGCACCGGTATATGCCGGTTCCTCCACGACCACAACGTCACCGGCGTCGAGGAGGACCTGCGCGAGCAGGCTCAAACCTTGCTGAGAACCGTGTGTGATCACAACTTCGGACACGTCGAGTGCCCGCCCGATCTTGGAGGATTCGCGCTCGGCGATCACCTCACGGAGGCGCCGCAGGCCTGACGTCTCGCCGTATTGAACGGACGAGGGGTCACCGAGTGCGTCGTGGGCTGCCTTCGAGATTCGTTCCCGCGGAATGAAATCAGGATCGGGTAGTCCGCCGGCCAAGCTGATGACGTCGGGTCGGGCAGTCAAGGTGAGCAGATCGCGAATTGCAGAACTACGGAGTCCGTCCATACGAGCGGACAGCGCGGCGTGTGTCATGTGAAGCTCCCAGGCACGCAGAATGAAGGTCAGAGGAAAACACCCTGAGCCGTCCTGGGTCAACGGGGCGGGAGAGCGCCGAGATACCGACCCTTGATTCGGTCGGTATCTCGACTATCTCACCAATACTTCAGTATGTGAAACAGACTTCTCACATTGTAAGAAGACTCTGGTCCGTTCTCAGTCCAGGTCGTCGTGACGCATGAGCTGACGAGCTGCCTCGGTGATCGATCCGGTCAGCGACGGGTACACCGAGAACGTCTGAGCCAGGTCGTTGACCGTCAGGTTGTTCTGCACGGCGATCGCAATCGGCAGGATGAGTTCCGAAGCGGTGGGTGCGACCACAACACCGCCGATGACCACGCCGGTAGCCGGGCGGCAGAAGATTTTCACGAAGCCGCGGCGCAAACCGGACATCTTGGCTCGCGGGTTGGTGTTGAGCGGCAACATGACGGTGCGAGCAGGCACCTCTCCGTTGTCGATCGCGGCCTGCGAAACACCCACCGTTGCAATTTCGGGGCGCGTGAAGACGGCCGATGCGACGGTCTTCAACTTGATCGGGCTGACGCCTTCACCGAGTGCGTGGTACATCGCGATACGTCCCTGCATCGCAGCCACCGACGCGAGCGGGAGCAGTCCGGTGCAGTCACCGGCGGCGTAGATACCGGAAACCGTGGTGCGCGAGACCCGGTCGACACGCAGGTAGCCGCCCTTGTCCAACTCGATGCCGACCCGCTCCAGGCCGAGACCGTTGGTGTTGGGGACGGAACCGACGGTCATCAGTGCGTGGCTTCCTT
The DNA here is from genome assembly GCF_002076325.1 of Rhodococcus sp. 66b. Classification (NCBI taxonomy): domain Bacteria; kingdom Bacillati; phylum Actinomycetota; class Actinomycetes; order Mycobacteriales; family Nocardiaceae; genus Rhodococcus; species Rhodococcus sp. 66b. The sequence continues at coordinate 217,818 of NZ_MUZB01000005.1, read as the reverse complement.
CGACCGTGCGGCCGTCGGAGAGCTTGACGATGATGCCCTTCTCGGTGCGCTCGACGGCGTCTGCGCGGGCGTGCTTGACGAGGGTGACACCGCGCTCGGCGAGGGCGTCCTCGAGCACGAGCGCCGCATCGGCATCCTCGCCGGGCAGAACACGGTCACGACTGGACACGAGTGTGACCTTGACGCCCATCTCGGTGTAGGCGGAGACGAACTCGGCACCGGTGACACCGGAACCGACCACGACCAGGTGCTCGGGCAGCTCGTCCAAGTCGTAGAGCTGACGCCACGTCATGATTCGCTCACCGTCGGGCTCGGCTCCCGGGATGATGCGGGGGCTGGCGCCGGTGGCGATCAACACGACGTCTGCGTCGATGGTCTTCTGCTCGCCGCTTCCGAGCGTCGCGCGAACCTGGTGTGCTGCCATACCGAGGAGCGGATCGGTCAGTTCGGCGGTGCCGGAGAGAACCTCGACGCCGACCGTCTGCAACCGTGCGCGAATGTCCGAGGACTGGGACAACGCGAGACTCTTGACTCGGGAGTGGATCTTCGGCAGTGACACCGAAGCCTGCTCCGGATCCAGAGTGATGCCGAGGTCGGATGCACGACGCATGTCGGTGCGGATTCCGGTGGACGCGATGAACGTCTTCGACGGGACACAGTCGAACAGCACACACGCGCCGCCGACGCCGTCCGAATCGACCAGGGTGACCGTGGCCCCGTGCTGCGCGGCTACCAGTGCCGCCTCGTAGCCGGCGGGTCCGCCACCGATGATCACGATCCGGGTCATGTGTCCTCCAAGTCCTCGCGTGGCCGGCAGGGGTCTCCCGTCGACCAGTGTCACGCTATTCGAGCACCACGTGTCGCGCAGTGCTTGTACCAGATTACTTGCGTCCGGTGGTCCGCTTCGCCACACCCTCGGACCACGGTTTAGGCTTGCGCCCGTGTCGATTTATGCCGCCTACGGTTCCAACATGCATCCCGAGCAGATGTTGTTGCGCTGCCCACACTCGCCCATGTCCGGGACAGGGTGGCTGCGAGGCTGGCGCCTGACCTTCAGCGGCGAGGACCTCGGCTGGGAGGGGGCTCTCGCCACCGTGGTCGAAGACCCCGATTCCAGTGTTTTCGTGGTCCTCTACGACGTCCCGGAAGAGGACGAAGTGAGTCTGGACCGCTGGGAAGGTGCCGAACTCGGTCTGCACCGCAAGATCCGCGTGCGGGTCGACACCGCAGGCGATGCGGTGCTCGCTTGGCTCTACGTCATGGATGCGTACGAAGGCGGACTGCCGTCGGCCCGCTACATCGGCGTGATGGCCGACGCCGCCGAGATTGCCGGAGCGCCGGCCGAGTACGTGCGAGAGTTGCGGACGAGAAACAGCCGCAACGTGGGTCCGGGTAACGGTGTTACCGATTAGATAGCTGTCCTGCTCAAAGCAGCAGGAAATACGCGAGCACTGCAAGTGCTGCGAGTACCACCACAATCGTCAGGCCGATGAGCACACGCTTGGAACCGCGTGACTCCGATTCGCCTGCGGCAACTGCAGTTTCCGGCTCGACTGTTGCCACCCCGGTTGCAGTTTCAGCCGCCACCTTCTCACGTCCGAGAGTGTCGAACACCTCCGTCACGTCGTGTGAAGGCGGCAAACCGATCGGAACGATCGTGTGCGACGTCGAGGTGAAACCGGCAGCCAGAATTGCGGCTCCCAGCGCGGCCGACTGCTCCGGTCCGGGCCCGAGTTCACATCTGACACCGAGCTTTTCGGCGATTCCGGCCGCTATGGACATCATGGCTGCTTTGTCTGTCGCCGGTTCTCCGTCACCGGTGACGACTACGGCGTCCAGGTTCTCCGGCATCCAACCGAACGCACCCAGTGCCGTCGCGAGGCGTGAACTCGGTGAACTCCCGTCGCCGGCGAAGCCGAATGCGCGGCCGGCGGCGACGCCCGAACGCACCAGCGTGACCGCTGCCCCGGTGTCGTCGACGTGATAGATGCCGATGAGCGTGCCGGCGAGTGCCGCGATTTCCGACTCGAACCACGCCGAGACCGCCTCGGCGTCCGAGACGAGAGTGACCCGCTCGAGGCCTGCATAGACCAGTGAATCCTGCATGAGGGCCGCTGTGGACGAGTCCCAGCGCGACGGGTAGGTCGCGACGATGTCGGGCGCTCCCCCACTTCGACCACCACGATCGGGCAGCGGCTCGCATTCCTGCAATAGGCAGCGAATCGACGTCGCCACCAAATCCTCGGCGCGGTAACGGGTATCGGCCGTTCCGGAGACGCCACTCGGGTCCCCCACACGGCCGACAAAACCTGACCATGATTCCGAGAATTCACGGCCGGCACCCAATTGCTCGGTACCGCCGAGCACGGTCGTTCCGTCCTTGCGTTGATTGAGAATCGTGTCCCTGACCAACACCACCGGATCGGCCGAACCCGGATCGTTGGACGCAACTACAGCCGTCGACACCAATGTGCCGATTCGCACTCCCACACCTATGGACATGCCCGTACCTTCACTCGAACGACACGAAAAACGGTACCCCCGACGGGAACCGGAACTATCCCAGAACCAGGCTCGTCAGAACCTTCACACCGACGCCGAGTGCACGCTCGTCGAGATCGAAAGTGGGTTGGTGGATGTCGAGCTGATCGCCTTCACCCGACCACACGCCGAGCCGCGCCATGGCACCCGGCACGGTTTCGAGGTACCACGAAAAGTCTTCGCCACCACCGGATTGCGGGGTGTCCGCCAAAGCATCTTGTCCGACGGTCGCGATGGCGTCCTCGAACATCCGAGTGGACACCTCGTCGTTGACGACCGGTGGCACTCCGCGACGATAGTTGAGTTGGTAGCGAACTCCGGTGGGCGCGAGCAGTCCGTGGACGATTTCTTCCACGAGCGGTTCGAGCAACTCCCACGTGTCGTGATCGCCGGTACGTACCGTGCCCGTCATCATGCCGGTCTGCGGAATCGCGTTGGGTGCCTGACCTGCACTGACCGCACCCCACACCATCACGGTGCCGGTACGCGGATCGATACGACGGCTGAGCATTCCCGGCAGCCCGGTCACGACTGTGCCGAGTGCGTAGATGAGGTCCGTGGTCAGGTGCGGCCTCGACGTGTGCCCACCCGGAGAGTCGAGAACGACCTCGATCGTGTCTGCAGCAGAGGTGATCGCGCCAAGACGCATTCCGACCTGGCCCGCCTCGAGTCGCGGATCGCAGTGCAGAGCAAAGATTCTGGACACGCCGTCGAGCGCGCCGGCAGCGATGACGTCGAGTGCACCACCAGGCATGACTTCCTCGGCGGGCTGGAAGATCAGCCGAACCCCGACGGGAAGTTCGGGCAGCGTGGCCAGAGCCAATCCGGCGCCGAGCAGGATGGTGGTGTGGGCGTCGTGCCCGCATGCATGAGACACACCGGGGACCGTGGACGAGTACGTCGCCCCGGTCGCCTCCTGCATCGGCAAAGCGTCCATGTCGGCGCGAAGTGCGATTCGCGGCCCCTCAGGTCCGATGTCGCACGTGAGCCCGGTGCCACCGGGAAGGATCTTCGGCGACAGCCCAGCGGCGGTGAGGCGGGTCGCGACGAATTCGGTGGTCGCGTATTCGCGGCGAGCCAACTCCGGGTTGGCATGGATGTGTCGACGCCACGCGACGAGGTCGTCGGTGTGCGCGTGAATCCACGTGTCGATTGCCGCGTTCACCGGCGATCTACCCCTTCCAACAGACGGGTGCGTTGTTCTGGATCGGACGCTACCCGGACAGCAGTGCGGGCCAACGCAATTGCACCGTCGACTACCGCTCGATCTGCGGAGGTGGTGATACACGCGGCCGCGAACTCCGGCTGATGTGTCACTGCCCCCGATGAATCCAAGCCTATGACCGGGTGAATTCCCGGAATCACATTGGTCACATTACCCATATCCGTACTACCCAGTGGACGGGAGCGCTCCCATTCCGCTGCCAGTGGCACCCGCCCGAGGTCGACGATCTGTTCACGGTACGCCGCCGCCAGCCACGGATCGGGGGTCAACTCGGTGTAAGTGGGCGATACCGTGCGGATTTCGTGGGTGCATCCGGTGCCGAGTGCGCCCGAGGCGAAGCAGGCGTCGGCACGCTCGGACAGATTGGCCAACGACGCGGCCGTCTCGGCACGCAGGTAGTACAGCAGTTCGGACCGAGCCGGAACGATGTTGGGAGCAGTGCCGCCATCACTGACGATTCCGTGAATCTGTTGCCCTGGCTGGAGGTGCTGGCGCAACAGTCCGACCGCCACCTGCGCGAGCGTCGCGGCATCGGCGGCATTACGACCGAATTCCGGCGCAGCAGAGGCGTGCGCTTCGCGACCGTGATAGCTGACGGCGATGTCCGCCAGGGCCAGCGAGGTGGCACCGATGATGTCGATCGGTCCTGGATGAACCATCATGGCCGCGCCGACGCCGTCGAATGCACCACGCTCGAGCATCAGAACTTTGCCGCCACCGGTTTCCTCCGCGGGAGTACCGATCACTCGGACTGTGATCCCCAGTTCATCGGCCACGGTAGCCAACGCGATGCCGGCCCCGACCGCGGCGGCGGCAATGATGTTGTGCCCACAGGCATGACCGATCTCGGGCAGCGCGTCGTACTCGGCGCAGATCGCGATGACCAACTCTCCACTGCCGTAGGTGGCATCGAAGGCCGTCGGCAGATCGACGATCCCGTGAGTGACCGCGAAACCGTGCTGCGCCAGCAGGTCCGACACTTTGGCAGCGCTGCGGAACTCCTCGAAGGCAAGTTCCGGATCGCTGTGAATCGAATGCGACAGCGCAATCAGATCGGCCTCTACGGACCTGACTGCGCTGTCGACATTCTGGTTCACGCGATCATTGTCTCACCCGAAGGAGAAGTTGCTCTTGTCAGTCACCTGAGCGAGGTCCGCAAGCGCATCGCGGTGGATGCCTGCCTTGATTCCCGCCAAGTTCTTGCCGTGAGTCGACGTCAGTGCCGATGCCTTGGCCACTGCTGCGGCGAGCACTCCGTCGCCGTCGACCGTTTCCTGCACGATGCCGGCAGCAAGTGCGTCGGCGCCGCCGAATCGACGCCCCGTCGTCATCGCGTCGACTGCCGTCTGCTTGGGCAGACGACTGTTCAACAGTGCTGACATGCCGACAGTGAACGGCATGTTCAGTCCGACCTCGGGGAGGCAGTAGAAGCCGCGGTCCGCGCGCATGATCTGGAAATCGTGCGAGGACGCGAGCATGGCGCCGGCGCCGAACGCGTGCCCCTGCACGGCCGCGACCGTGGCCATCGGGAAGGTCAGCAAACGGCTGTAGATGGTGTGGACCTTGTCCAGGTAGCCGGGGAGACCGTCGAGGTTGCCGAAGATCCACGTCGTGTCCAGGCCGTTCGTGTAGAACTTGCCCGTCGCCGTCGTCACCAGGGCTGCGGGCCCCTCGTGCGCTTCGACTTCGTCCAACTTGCTGTGAACAGCGTCGATCCACTCAGGGCCGAAGCGGTTCTCGTTGTCCGTTTCGCCCTCGTTGCCGAGGTACAGGATGAATACGTCGCCGTCGCGTTCGAGATAAGGCATGGATGGGAGAGTAACGCCCGCCAACTCACCCGGCGAACCGACCCGACTCCTCAGTAGGGTTGCTCACATGGGAACGATCGCCGAGGCCGCCGCCGCTGCTCTGTCCGCCATGACTGGCTCTTCGTCACCGTCAGTCGCCATCGTGCTCGGGTCGGGGTGGACCGATGCCGCAGACGTGTTCGGCGACGCCGGTGCGGACGTGACAGCCGAAGTCTCGATGGCGGATCTTCCTGGCTTCGCCCCACCGTCCGCCCTCGGCCATGCGGGCACCATTCGTTCGGTGCGCGTCGGAAACACCGAAGTTCTGCTGCTGCTCGGGCGCGCGCACGCATACGAGGGCCACGATCTCGGTACCGTCGTCCACCCGGTCCGGACAGCCATTGCTGCCGGCGCCGACACGGTCATCCTCACCAATGCGGCCGGCGGTATCCGCGAAAACTACACAGTCGGTCAACCGGTGCTGATCAGTGACCACCTGAACCTGACGGCCCGCTCTCCCCTCGTCGGCGCAGAGTTCGTCGACCTGGTTGACGCCTACTCGCCGGAACTGCGTGCGCTGGCTCGCTCGATCGACCCGGACCTTGCCGAGGGTGTTTACGCCGGGCTTCCCGGTCCTCACTACGAGACTCCGGCCGAGATTCGAATGCTTCGTACACTCGGCGCCGATCTGGTCGGCATGTCGACGGTTCACGAGACCATCGCGGCCCGCGCGCTCGGCGCCCGCGTTCTCGGTATCTCCATGGTCACCAATCTGGCCGCCGGAATCACGGGCGCCCCGCTCGACCATCAGGAAGTGCTGGCGGCAGGCAAAGCATCGGCCGCCCGGATGGGAGTGCTGCTGCGTCAACTGGTCGAGCAGCTGTGACACCACTGAACGTCACCGAGTGGATCGACGCCGATCCGGACCCAGTTACCCGCACAGAATTAGCCGCCCTTTCCGAACATGAACTGGCCGAACGCTTTTCCGCACCACTGACGTTCGGCACTGCTGGGCTTCGCGGGCCGGTGCGCGGCGGGCCCAACGGCATGAACCTCGCGGTCGTCATCCGGACCACGGCCGGTCTGGCGGCCTGGCTGACAGCTCGCTGCCAGGGCGGGTCCCGCGTTGTGGTCGGCCGCGACGCCCGGCTCGGTTCAGAGGCATTTGCTCTCGCCGCCGCCGAGGTCATGGCAGCGGCCGGGTTCGAGGTGACCCTGCTCCCCCGCCCACTGCCGACACCGCTGGTGGCGTTCGCGGTGCGCAGGCTCGGGGCAGCGGCAGGTATCCAGATCACCGCCTCCCACAATCCTGCCGCCGACAACGGTTACAAGGTGTATCTCTCGGGCGGAGCGCAACTCGTCTCCCCCGCCGATCGTGAAATCGAGAGCGAGATCGCCCGCATCGGTGGTGCCGCCGACGTCGCCCGGGCATCGGTGATTCCGGCCGACGATTCTCTGGTCGAGGAGTACATCGCCCGCATCGCGACCCTCCCGCACGGCGACGCCCGCTCGATCCGGATTGCGCTCACGGCAATGCACGGCGTCGGCGGGGAGACTGCGACAGCGGCTCTGCGAGCAGCAGGGTTCGACGATCTGCACGTCGTGGCGGAGCAGTTCGATCCCGACCCCACGTTTCCGACCGTCGAGTTCCCCAATCCCGAAGAGCCTGGCGCCGCAGACCGCCTGCTCGCCCTTGCCCGAAGTGTCGACGCGGATCTGGCGATCGCACTCGACCCGGATGCCGACCGCTGCGCCGTCGGAGTTCGCGACGGTGATCAGTGGCGCATGTTGCGCGGCGACGAAACCGGGGTGCTCCTGGCCGACCACGTACTGCACACGGCGCCCGGAGATTCGTTGGTGGCGACGACGATCGTCTCCTCGACTCTGCTCTCGAAGTTGGCGAAAGCTCGCGGAGCCAGGTTTGCGCAGACACTCACCGGATTCAAGTGGCTCACGCGCGCCGGCGACGGACTCGTCTACGCCTACGAGGAAGCGATCGGGCACTGCGTCGATCCGGATGTGGTGCGGGACAAGGACGGAATCTCAGCTGCCGTTCTGGTGGCCGACTTGGCTGCCACCCTCGCGGGCAGCAACAGAACCCTGTTGGACGTTCTAGGCGACTATGCCGTCGAATTCGGACTGCATCGCGGGGACCAAGTATCCCGCCGCGTCGAGGATTTGAGCGACATCGCCGAAATGATGAAACGACTACGCGCCGATCCTCCTGGCCAACTCGCGGGTGAGCCGGTCACGACCGAGGACTTGTCCCTGGTTCGCGGTGGTATGCGCACCGACGCAGTGATATTCGACGGGCCGTCGATCCGCGTGGTTGTTCGACCGTCCGGAACCGAGCCCAAGCTCAAGTGTTATCTCGAAGTTGTCGTCCCAGTGGCGAACCGCGACGACCTCGCGAACGCACTAGAGCAGGCGAAGGCCCGGCTGGCGGAACTCCGAACCTTCGCCCTTTCGCTCTAGCGGGGTCCGAACTGCCGATCGCCGGCGTCACCGAGACCGGGGACGATGAAAGCGTTCTCGTCGAGTCCGTCATCGATGCTCGCGATGACCAGACGAACCGGGTGGCCGGACGCTGCCAGCGCGTCGACGCCGGCCGGAGCGGCCACGACGCACACTGCCGTGACATCCGTCGCGCCACGCGCAACCAGCAAGTCGATGGTGTGCACCATCGAGCCACCGGTGGCGAGCATCGGATCGAGCACGAACACCGGGATACCGGACAGATCCGCAGGCAGGGATTCGAGGTACGGAACCGGCTGATGAGTCTCTTCGTCACGTGCCATTCCGACAAAGCCGACGCCGGCCGACGGAATCAGCGCACTCGCCTGTTCGACCATGCCCAGACCGGCCCGCAGCACGGGTACCAACAACGGCGGCTTCGCGAGCCGGATGCCCGTCGTCGCTGCTACCGGGGTGTCGACCGGAAACTCCTCGACCTCCGCGTCACGCATGGCCTCGTAGACCAGCATGTGCGTGAGCCTGCGAAGTGCGGAACGAAAAGTTGCGTTCTCACTGCGTGCATCACGCATTGTCGTCAAGAGGGCCGCCGCGAGCGGATGGTCGACTACGTGCGTTTGCATGACCATCAGAATAGTTCCTCGGGAACCGGAGCACCCCGCGCGGCGTCCAAGAAGGAGTAAGCGCAACGGGGGGAAGACAAGTTGACAAATCTGGATCTGGACACTGAAAGCATCGCGGAGTTCGCCACGCGGTTGGGCACTGTTGCCGACAACGTCGCCCAAGCTCGACAGGACGCGGCGGGTGGCGATCACTTGGCTCTGTCCGCTGTGCTGGGGCTGATCGGCGGCGACTTCGTCGATGTCGCGAGCCGAGCACAGCAAGCGCACATCGACGACATCGATCGACTGTCCGCTGTGATCTCCAGCGTCCAGTCAGCCACCCGCGACGCTCACGCCGTCTATCTCGACTCCGAGGAATCGGTACGAACGACTCTCGCTGAAGCCGCACGCTCATGATCGACGTCGACGCACTCGCACGACCGATCATCGATCTGGTCGACATTGTCGGGACTGGCGTCCCCAGCGCAAGTGGACCCGACGTCGGCATCCGAATCGCTACGGACGCCCTCGAGATCGCATACCAATTGGGAAGCGCTGCTCTGAGCGAACTGGCGTCCTCTCAGAGCTCGTCCACGGCACTCACCGCTGCGGTGACCAAAACCGAGCAGACGCAGACGTCGACGCGAAACCTCGCCGATCGTGGGACCGACATCGCCGGCGTCGTGGACGAAGCAACAACGTCCGTGTACGCGGGAATGACCGAACTCGGTGAGATTCTCCAGTCCTTTCTGACACTCGCGATCAAGGCCGGGCCGACGCTGATGACACCGACGGGCCAATTGATGTTGTTGTCGGCCGCGTTGGAGCACCTCGGACGCGCGGTATCGGTTATCGAGCGGGTACGCGGTGAGCTGGCGGGGTCGACCGACAAGATGTCCGCACTCGTCCCGTCCGTCCCGATACCCGATCCCGCACCTGGAGTCTCCGGTTCGGTGGGTGGTTCCGGTTCCGTCGGTGGTTCTGGTTCCGTCGGTGGTTCTGGTTCCGTCGGTGGTTCTGGTTCCGTCGGTGGTTCTGGTTCCGTCGGTGGAGTAGAGGTCGAACTTCCCGACGGCTCGATTGCCACCGCACCGAACGCCGAGGCCGCTGCTGCCGTACGCAACGCGCTTACTCAACAGGGTGTCCCGTACGCCTGGGGAGGCACGACACCCGGAGTCGGTCTGGACTGCAGTGGTCTGACGCAATGGGCGTACGGCCAGGCCGGAGTCGATATTCCGAGGTTGGCTCAGGAACAGGGAATCGGGAACCAGGTCGATCAGAACAATCTGATGCCGGGCGACCTCGCGGTCTGGGACGGCCACGTCGCGATGGTGATTGGCGGCGGCCAGATGATCGAAGCCGGCGACCCAGTCGAAATCAGCGCCATCCGAACCACGAACAGCGGCATGGGCTTTCACGGTTTCTACCGTCCGACGGAATGACAGGAAACATGAACGAGAACATGCGGGAATCACCGCCGATCATCACAGCCGTCTCCGTCAACCGCGCTGGAACCATCGCGGTCCGCGCCACGGAACACGCCATTCCCGTGGACCTGCGGATCAGCCAGGAGGAACTGCGGTACGGCGGGGAACGGTTGGCGCAACAGATACTCACACTGTGCTCGAAAGCAGCAATCGAGGCCGGCGCCCGCCATCGTGTGGAGCTCGAAGAGACCGGAGTCCCGGCAGCGATCCTCGATCGGCTCGGTCTCGCGACCCGAGACGAACTGGCCGATGTCGATGCCGCCGAGGGCCAGATCCTTCCGTCGAGCTGGATGCGTTCGATATGAGCGAGATTGATCGAATCATGGAGCTGGCGAAACACCGGACCGGACTCTTGCAGGACGCCGTCGACGGGGTCGGCGCTCTGCGGGCGGTCGTCTCGAGCGAGGGTGGGATAGTCACGGCGACTGTCGACGGGCTGGGTGCTCTGGTCGACCTACGGATTACCGACGCAATCACCACGATGAATTCTCGCACTGTGGCCGCATTGACTGTCGCAACAATTCACCAGGCAGTTCGACAGTCCAACGACGAACGAGAGCGACTGGTCAGTGAGCTCCGAGTGGCACTGAAACAAACGTGACGAACCCCCGCTATGCCTTTCGCTCTGCGGTGGATAGGCTTCCGCCCATGGCTGGAGACATCGTCCCTATCGAAATCGGACTCACCGACGGAGACCTCGTCACTTTGTGGGCACCCCGCTGGCGCGAGGGCGACGACGAGTGGGAAGCGTTCCTCGGCCATGAGGAAGACCTGTACGGGTTCTCCTCCGTCGCAGAACTCGCGGCCTTCATCCGAACGGACTCCGACAACGACCTGGTCGAGCATCCGGCGTGGGCCGTCGTCTCCGGACTGTCGGCAGCCGAGCTCGAACCGGAAGAGAATTTCACCTTCGACTTCGTCGGCGTGCCGGAACTGGCCGCAGGTGATCCTGAGGCACTGGCGGTCTCGGAACTCGAAGACACCTTGAACATGGCTCGCAACATCGGCGAGGTGTGCGAACTGGACGCGGTCATCCGCTTCTTCAGCGGCCATCCGGTACTCGGCGCGCTTGCGACCGGCGCCGGCACCTTCGAAGGTCGCGAAGGCCTGGAGCTGTGGGACCAGGTCGGCGCTGCGATCGTCAAGGACTGGGACGCCGTTCTCGACGCCATCGACAAGGTGGTCACCTCCCCGAAGGTCGATGCAGCTGCCGTCGCGGTCGCCGAAGCTGAACTGCTCGCTGCCGCCGAGAACACCGTCGACGCCGACGATGTCGCCGAGGAGGGCGAGGACGAGGAATTCGACGAAGACGACCTCGACGAGGAGGAAGACGAAGTCGAGACCTTCTGGGGCGAGGTCGGTGTCGACCCGATCCGCATCATCACCTCAGCCGAGACGTTCTACACTCTGCGCTGCTACATGGGCGATCAGGCGATCTTCCTCGGCAAGGACGGACTGATCACCGTTTTCCGTAGCGAGCGCGCACTCGCTCGCTACCTCGCCGACAACCACGAACACGATCTCTCGCAGGTCAGCACGTACGGCGAAATTCAGAATGCTGCCGTCGACGGTTCACTCGAAATCGAGGTCACGGACGAGAACGTCTACGTTCTGCCCGGGATCGCCGACGACCTCGCCCAGGGCCCGGACGTCGTCGACGCCGAGCAACTGGAACTTGCCGTCGAATTGTTCACCGATGCAGCGGATTTCGCCGACGACGACTCCACCGAGGAGGCTCTGTCCGCGTCGAACGAGCTGGGTTGGTACGTCTCGTACCTCCTCAACCCCGATCCGTCGCGGATGGCTCCGAGTGCGCCGTTCACCAAGGAATCCGAGGCCTGGCGCGAACTCGAGCGTGAGTTCGAGGCCCGGCTGCGATCTGAGTAGTCGGGTGCACGTCAGCTAGCCGATGAGCACGGCGTAACCCGGCTTGATGACGTCGTCGATCAACGCGAGTCGCTCGTCGAACGGGATGAAGGCCGACTTCATCGCGTTGATGGTGAAGCGTTCCAGATCGGTCCAGCCGTAACCGAAGGTCTCGACCAACGCGGCCATTTCCCGGCTCATGCTGGTGTCGCTCATCAGCCTGTTGTCAGTGTTGACGGTCACGCGGAAGCGCAAGTCCGCCAACAGTCCGAACGGATGGTCCGCCAGGGCGGCTACCGCTCCGGTCTGCACGTTCGAACTCGGGCACAGTTCCAGGGGAATGCGCATGTCACGGACGTAGTTCGCGAGTCGACCCAGCTCTGCCCCACCTTGGCCGGCTACGTCGATGTCGTCCACGATCCGCACGCCGTGGCCCAACCGATCCGCTCCGCAGAAGGCGATGGCTTCGTGGATCGACGGCAACCCGAACGCCTCCCCCGCGTGAATCGTGAAGTGGGCGTTCGCATCACGCATGTATTCGAAGGCGTCGAGGTGCCGGCTCGGCGGGTTACCGGCCTCGGCACCGGCGATATCGAAACCGACGACGCCGCGGTCCCGGAATCGCACAGCGAGTTCGGCGATCTCCCGTGACCGGGCGGCATGCCTCATCGCCGTGAGAAGACACCCGATTCGGATCTCCCGTCCCGCGACCCTGGCAGCGGATTCGCCGGCCCGGAAGCCTTCGAGAACGTGCTCGACGACCTCGTCCAAACTCAGGCCTTGTTCCAGGTGCTGCTCGGGCGCAAAACGGATTTCGGCATAGACGACGTTGTCGTCGGCCAGATCCTCGGCGCATTCACGCGCTACCCGTGCAAGCCCTTCCGGGGTCTGCATCACCGCGACCGTGTGCGCGAACGTTTCGAGGTAGAGCTCGAGCGATCCACTGTCAGCGGCAGTTCGGAACCATTGCGCGAGTTCGGATGCCGTAGTCGCCGGCAGCTCGTCGTAGCCACACTGCTCGGCCAGTTCGAGGACAGTCTCGGGTCGGAGTCCTCCGTCGAGATGATCGTGGAGAAGAACTTTGGGTGCGCTGCGGATCGTGGTCAACTCCGGTGCGTTCATTCGCCAACGCTAACGCGAATCACCCACAATTCGCTCGATGAGCAACGGTCGCGAAACGGTGTCGGAATCGGCCCCGATCGACCAGCCTCCGCCGAGGCTCCGCCGCGCAGCATCAAATCTCTCGGGAGTGTCGGTGTGCAGTGTCATCAGCTTCTGTCCGGCGCGGACCACGTCGCCGGGCTTCGCGTGCATCTCGATGCCGGCACCGGCCTGAACGGCTTCGCCCTGTCGTTCGCGTCCGGCTCCGAGCTTCCAGGCCGCGATGCCCACCGCCATGGCGTCGAGTCGGGTCAGCACGCCGTCTCGGTCCGCGGTGACGACGTCGCTGTGCCGGGCCACCGGCAGCGTCGCGTGTGGGTCCCCACCTTGTGCGGCGATCATCGCGCGCCACCGGTCCATGGCCGTGCCGTCGGCCAGGCTGTCTGCGGGGTCGATACCGTCGATCCCAGCCGCGGACAGCATCTCCCGAGCCAGGACCAGGGTCAGCTCGACGACGTCGGACGGCCCGCCGCCTGCCAGCACCTCGACGGATTCACGCACCTCGAGAGCGTTGCCAGCCGTCAATCCCAGCGGGGTGTCCATCCCGGTGATGAGAGCACTTGTACGCACGCCGGCGTCGTTGCCCAACTCGACCATCGTGCGTGCCAACTCTCGCGCGTCGCCGAGGTCCTTCATGAACGCTCCGGAACCGACTTTGACGTCGAGCACCAGGGCGCCGGTTCCCTCGGCAATCTTCTTGCTCATGATCGAACTTGCGATCAGCGGAATGGATTCCACCGTTCCGGTCACGTCGCGCAGCGCGTAGAGCTTCTTGTCGGCGGGGGCCAGGTTCGCTCCGGCAGCGCAGATCACCGCGCCGATTTTCGGGTCCGCGAGAATGTCGACCATCTCCGTCGCCGTGAGCTCGGCTCGCCAACCTGGAATGGCCTCGAGCTTGTCGAGAGTTCCGCCGGTGTGGCCGAGTCCGCGTCCCGACAACTGCGGGACTGCAAGACCACATGCCGCGACGAGGGGCGCGAGCGGAAGGGTGATCTTGTCCCCAACACCACCGGTCGAATGCTTGTCGACAGTGGGCAGCGGCAAGTCCGAAAAGTCCATCCTCCCGCCGGATTCGATCATTGCCTCGGTCCATCGGCCGGTCTCTGCTCGTGACATTCCTCGGAAATAGATCGCCATCGCGAGCGCCGACATCTGCTCGTCGCCGACGACCCCCTCAGTGAACGCCTGAACTATCCAGTCGATCTCGGTTCCCGACAACTCGCGGCCGTCACGCTTGGCGCCGATGATGGAAACTGCGTCAAACATGGCGGAGCCCCTCTGCTTGTTCCGGCCCGAAAGCATCAGGCAACAGCTCGCTCAGCGGCTTGAACCCACTGCTCGTGTCGACAAGCATCTCCCCCCCGCCGTGCTCGAGAAGAAGCTGTCTGCACCTGCCGCATGGCATCAGAATCGAGCCCTTCGCGTCGCAGCACGTGAAGGCAACCAGCCGCCCGCCCCCGGTGGCGGCTAAGTTACCGACGAGTCCACATTCGGCACACAGGCTCAAACCGTATGAGACATTTTCCACATTGCATCCTGAGACGATCCGACCATCGTCTACCAGGGCAGCTGCACCCACTGCATAGCCCGAGTACGGTGCATAAGCCTGCCGCATGACCACTTGCGCGTTGTGCCGCAACAACTTCCAGTCGATGTCACCCATGGTTCGTTATCCAATCACGCCGACTGAATGGATGCAGAAACCACGCCGAAACCGGCTAGGTGAGATTGGAAAGGCAAACCTTACAAAGAGTTTGGTACGCGTACGAATCCCGCATCTGATTAGTTCCCGGTTTCACATAGGTTTAGAGTCTGAGTCAAGTCGGTTCAGGATCCCGTCGAGCCCGGGCTGAGGTACATCGAAGCTCTCTGCAGGCTCGACGCGTCCACCAATGACGTTGGAGGCACAGCACTCGATGAGTACTACGACTGAAGCCGCTCCTCAGAAGGAGCGCACGAGGTCGCTTTACCGGGGCGACCCCGGAATGTGGTCCTGGGTTCTACACCGGATCACAGGCGTCGCTACTTTCTTCTTCCTATTCGTACACGTTCTCGATACGGCACTCGTTCGGGTCAATCCCGATACGTACGACGCCGTGATCGACACGTACAAGAACCCCCTCGTCGGCCTCATGGAGATCGGCCTCGTCGGCGTAGTCCTCTACCACGCCCTCAACGGCGTGCGCGTGATGTTGGTGGACTTCTGGTCGAAGGGCCCGAAGTACCAGCGCGTCATGCTCTGGACCATTCTGACGATCTGGTTCCTGGTGATGATCCCAGGCGCCGGACGCATCCTCATCAACATGTTTGCGGAGCACTGACATGGCGACTACTCACGGACCCGAAGCCAAGAGCCTGGGCACCTCATACGACCGTCCCGCAAGCCTGGACAACCCGCGGTCCCCGCGCGCGAAGGCTCGGAACAACTTCGAGTTGTACGCATGGCTGTTCATGCGCTTCTCCGGCGTCGCCCTGATCGTTCTGGTCCTGGGCCACATGTTCATCATGCTGATGCTCGACGGTGGCGTTCACCGTCTGAACTTCGCATTCGTCGCAGGTCGCTGGTCCAGCCCGTTCTGGCAGTTCTGGGATCTGACGATGCTGTGGCTGGCACAGCTGCACGGCGGTAACGGCCTGCGCACGGTCATCGCGGACTACTCCCGCAAGGACTCCACGCGCTTCTGGCTGACCACGATCCTCGTTCTCTCGATGATCCTGATCATGGGCCTGGGCACGTACGTCATCTTCACCTTCGACCCCAATATCTCGGCGAGCTAGGGGAGCACAGACTTCATGCAGGAACATCGTTATGACGTGGTCATCGTCGGCGCCGGCGGCGCAGGCATGCGTGCGGCAATCGAAGCTGGCCCCCGTGCCCGCACGGCCGTACTGACCAAGCTCTACCCCACCCGCAGCCACACCGGCGCGGCCCAGGGCGGCATGTGTGCCGCACTGGCGAACGTGGAGGAAGACAACTGGGAGTGGCACACCTTCGACACCGTCAAGGGCGGCGACTACCTCGCCGACCAGGACGCCGTCGAGATCATGGCCAAAGAGGCCATCGACGCGGTGCTCGACCTCGAGAAGATGGGTCTGCCGTTCAACCGCACGCCCGAAGGCAAGATCGACCAGCGTCGATTCGGTGGCCACACACGTGACCACGGCAAGGCACCCGTCCGCCGTGCGTGTTACGCAGCCGACCGCACCGGTCACATGATTCTGCAGACGCTGTACCAGAACTGCGTCAAGCACGACGTCGAGTTCTTCAACGAGTTCTACGCGCTCGACATCGCCATCACCGAGACCGAGGACGGCCCGGTTGCCACCGGTGTCATCTGCTATGAGCTCTCGACCGGCGAGCTGCACATCTTCCACGCCAAGTCGATCATCTTCGCGACCGGCGGCTCGGGACGTATGTACAAGACGACGTCCAACGCGCACACCCTCACCGGTGACGGCATGGGCATCATCTTCCGCAAGGGCCTGCCCCTCGAGGACATGGAGTTCCACCAGTTCCACCCGACAGGACTCGCCGGTCTCGGCATCCTGATCTCGGAAGCCGTCCGTGGTGAAGGTGGCATTCTCCGTAATGCCGACGGCGAGCGCTTCATGGAGCGCTACGCCCCCACCATCAAGGACCTCGCTCCGCGTGACATCGTGGCCCGTTCGATGGTCCTCGAGGTTCTGGAAGGCCGCGGCGCCGGCCCGAACAAGGACTACGTCTACATCGACGTGACGCACATCCCCGAGGAAGTTCTCGACGAGAAGCTCCCCGACATCATGGAGTTCTCGCGCACCTACCTCGGCGTGGACCCCGTCAAGGAGCCCGTGCCCGTCTACCCGACGTGCCACTACGTCATGGGCGGTATCCCCACCAAGATCAACGGTGAGGTTCTGCGCAACAACGACGAGGTCGTCAAGGGCCTGTACGCCGCCGGCGAATGTGCCTGCGTTTCCGTGCACGGTGCAAACCGCCTCGGCACCAACTCGCTCCTCGACATCAACGTGTTCGGCCGCCGCGCCGGCATCGCTGCCGCCGAGTACGCGAACTCCACCGAGTTCGTCGACCTGCCGGAAACCCCGGCTGCGATGGTCGAAGACTGGGTCGGCGTCATCCTGTCCGATCACGGCCACGAGCGCGTTGCGGACATCCGCACCGAGCTGCAGCAGTCGATGGACAACAACGCCTCCGTCTTCCGCACCGAAGAGCGCCTCACCCAGGCACTCAAGGATGTGCGTGCTCTCAAGGAGCGCTACAACCACATCACGGTCCAGGACAAGGGCAAGCGCTACAACAGCGACCTGCTCGAGGCCATCGAGCTGGGCTTCCTCCTCGAAATGGCAGAGGTCACCGTCGTCGGCGCCCTCAACCGCAAGGAATCGCGCGGCGGCCACGCTCGTGAGGACTTCCCGGATCGCAACGACGCCGAGTACATGAAGCACACGATGGCGTACAAGGAGGGTGACGGCCTGCTCTCCGACATCCGTCTGGACTACAAGCCGGTGATCCAGACCCGCTACGAGCCGATGGAGCGTAAGTACTGATGTCTGCGCCTGCTGTAGATGCACCCAAACTCCCCGCTGTTCCCGAGGGGGCCGTCATGGTCACTCTCAAGATCGCGCGGATGAACCCCGAATCGGGCGAGGGCCAGCACTGGGACAGTTTCCAGGTCCCGGCACTGCCCACCGACCGTCTGCTCAACCTGCTGCTGTACGTGAAGGGTTACCTCGACGGCACCCTCACGTTCCGTCGCAGCTGCGCACACGGTGTCTGTGGATCGGACGCCATGCGGATCAACGGTGTGAACCGTCTGGCCTGCAAGCTGCTGATGAAGGACATGCTGCCCAAGGACGGCAAGCCGGTCACCATCACGGTCGAGCCCATCAAGGGCCTGCCCGTCGAGAAGGACCTGGTTGTCGACATGGAACCCTTCTTCGACGCATTCCGCGCCGTGAAGCCGTTCCTCATCACCAGTGGCAACGAGCCCACGCGTGAGCGCATCCAGAGCCAGCACGACCGTGCTCGTTTCGACGACACCACCAAGTGCATCCTCTGCGCATGCTGCACCACGTCGTGCCCCGTGTACTGGAGCGACGGCAGCTACTTCGGTCCCGCTGCCATCGTGAACGCACACCGGTTCATCTTCGACAGCCGTGACGAGGCCGCTTCCGAGCGTCTCGACATCCTGAACGACAAGGACGGCGTGTGGCGTTGCCGCACCACGTTCAACTGCACCGACGCATGCCCCCGCGGCATCCAGGTGACAAAGGCAATTCAGGAAGTCAAGCGAGCTCTGCTCTTCGCTCGATAGTCAGGCCTTCGGCCCTGTGCGCGGTTAGGGAGTCTCCGGACTCCCTAACCGCGCACAGCTATGTCGGGGGCATGTTGAGCGGTGTCACGACTTGAACCGGTGACGTCGTAAAGCCGAAGTGAGCGCCCATGGCGCCGTGTTCTTTCATGACCACCTGACAGGCAGTGCGAACATCCGCCCGCAGATCGTGGTGGAGCACCGCTGATATTCGCCTCTCCCCCAGCAACTTTCGATTGTCACCGTCGAGATCGTGAGCGATGAAGACACTGCACTCCCGGTTCAGTTCTTCGAACGCGTCGACCGTGGCCAGGTTGCCACCACCGATCGAATACACGGCACGGATCTGCGGATCGGATTCGAGTGCCGCTCGCACCAGTTTCCTACTCGTCTGATCCAGACCGTCACTGTTCGGAATGTCGATCAACCGTCGATGCGGAGCCGCGACGCGCATAGCGGAGCGAAATCCCATCTCCCGTTCTTCCTCCCCACGGAAGAATCCGCTACTCATGCTGACCAGCACGTTGCCGTCCCGATCCCCCAGCCACTGATCTATCAAGTACGCGGCGGTGGCTCCGGCGGCTCGGTTGTCGATGCCGATGTAGGCGGCTCGCCTGCTACCGGGAACATCGGTCACCAACGTGACGACCGGAATCTTTGCCGCCACCAACCGGTCGATCGCCGCCACGACTTCCGGAGTGTCGGGAGCCTTGACGATGACTCCGTGGGATCCGCGTCGGCGAATCTTGTCGAGCGTCGACGTCATCGCTTCGACCGAACCGGTTTCACGAAAGTGGAACCGAGAACGAACAACAGCAGGCGCAAGGGTCGGCAGTTCGGCCTCGAGCGCGTCACGGACTGCGTCGGAAAACCTTGCGGGAGTTTGCAACACGACGTCGACGATGAACGTGCGCCCGACCAGTTTCAGTTGCGAGCGTTGACGTTCCAGGTCCGTGATCGCCTGGCGAACCTCCGATCGTGTGCCCTCCCGAACTCCAGGACGGTCGTTGAGCACCCGGTCGACGGTGGCCTCACTCAGGCCCGACTGCTGAGCGATCTCCCGTACTTTGAATCGATGCGCCACAACTACCTCACGATGATGGATATTTGATGGTTTTTCGCTGTTGCTCGAGGTCTTCGTCACAGCCAGACTAAACCCATGACTTCTCCGCCGGGCGTAACCAGGCCCGCACTCCTAGCCGACACCGTCGTACTGGTCAGTGGCGGCTCGCAAGGCGTCGGCGCCGGCGTCGTACGCGCCGCAGTCCGTGAGGGCGCTCAGGTGGCTTTCACCGGCCGACGCCCGGACGTCGGAAAAGCTCTCGAGGCACAACTTTCGGGAACCCACTTCATCGAAGCCGATGTGGCGCAGACCGATTCCGCGCTCGCCAGCGTGGCCGAGACGATCTCACATTTCGGCCGCGTGGATGCCCTCGTCAATTCTGCCGGACTCACCTCGCGCGGCACGCTGCTCGACACCACCGAGGAACTCTTCGACCAGCACATCGCGGTGAACCTTCGCGGTCCGTTCTTCACGATGCAGGCAGCCGTCAAGGACATGCGCGAGCGTGCGGTCCCCGGGTCCATCGTCAACATCATCTCCACGTCCGAACTCGGCGGGCAACCGTATCTCGCGCCGTACGTCGCAGCGAAGGCCGGGCTGGCGGGGCTGACCCGCAACGCCGCCCATGCGCATCGCTGGGATCGTATCCGGATCAACGGTCTCGACATCGGGTGGACACAGACCGAGGGAGAAGACCTCACGCAGAGAGCTTTTCACGACGCTGGTGACGATTGGCAGGAACGTGCGGGCAGCACCCTCCCCATGGGCAAGCTCGGACAGGTCGACGAAATCGCCGACTTCGTCGTCTTCCTGCTCTCCGATCGCAGCGGAGTCGTGACAGGTTCGATCATCGACTGGGACCAGAACGTCTTCGGAGGGCTTGACTGATGGGCGCTCGAATCGGAGTCATCGGCCTCGGACGAATCGGCAGCTACCACGCCCGAAACCTGCTGACGACGGACGGCGTCGACGCACTGGTTGTCACCGACGTCGACGCACGTCGAACCTCGGACGTGGCAAGCGAACTCGACGTGGAGTCCGCTGCCGATCCCGACGCGCTTTTAGCGTCAGGCATCGACGGCGTTCTGATCGCCGCGTCGTCGAGTTCGCACGCCGACCTGATCGAAGCCGCTGTCCGCCGAGACATCCCGACGTTCTGCGAAAAGCCGGTAGCCGACTCGATCGAATCCTCGGTTCGTGTCCTCGCGACTGCCGAGCAGACGTCGGTACCAGTCCAGATCGGATTTCAGCGCCGATTCGACCCGTCATTTGTGGCGGCGTACGACGCAGTTCGATCTGGAGAACTCGGTTGGATCCACACTCTCCGATCGACCACCCTCGACCCCGCTCCCCCGCCGATCTCGTACATCGCACACTCCGGCGGCATCTTCCGCGACTGCTCGATCCACGATTTCGACATCGTCAGGTGGGTCAGCGGCCGCGAAGTCACCACGGTTTTTGCCACCGGCTCGAATCAGGGTGATCGCGGGATCGCCGATGCCGGTGACGTCGACACCGCCGCAACGGTTCTCACTTTCGAAGGCGGAACCATCGCGGTCGTGTCAAATACCCGCTACAACGGCCGCGGCTACGACTGCCGACTCGAGGTACTCGGCTCGGCGGACTCCGTCGTTGCCGGGCTGGACGACCGCTTGCCACTCCGCTCTCTCGACCCCGAAACATCGTTCCCCTCGAAGGAGCCGTACACGTTCTTCATGGACCGCTTCACGTCCGCCTACCGTGCGGAACTCGAAGCATTCCTCGGCGTTGTCGCCGGGCGTCGGGAATCACCGTGCACGCCCACAGATGCGGTCGAGTCGGCGTGGATCTCCGAAGCTGCAACGCACTCTCTGCGCGAGGGTCGGCCCGTCACGATCACCGAAGTCAAAGATCTGTTCCTTCACGACAAGAATGAGGCACACACATGAGCACTCCTCGCATCGCCGGCGCACCGATCTCCTGGGGCGTGTGCGAAGTCCCGGGCTGGGGCTACCAACTCGACCCTGCGCAAGTCCTCCGGGAAATGCGCGAAGTCGGTCTGGCGGCAACGGAAATCGGACCGGAGGGCTTTCTGCCGACAGCACCCGCCGAAATGGCCAAGGTGCTCGCGGATCACGACCTGAGCGCAGTCGGCGGGTTTGCACCAGTACTGCTGCACGATGACGATCATGATCCGGTACCCGGCATCTCCCCCATCCTCGACGGTTTTGTCGCCTCGGGTGCCGAGGTTTTGGTTCTGGCCGCCGCGACGGGTTCCGACGGCTACGATTCACGCCCAGAACTGGACGAGCAGAGTTGGAAAACCCTGCTACACAATCTCGATCGCCTCACCGACGCCGCGGCCGAGCGTGGAATCAGGGCAGTTGTCCACCCTCACGTCGGAACGATGATCGAGCAGCGCGACGAGGTCCTGCGAGTGCTCGACGGCTCGGCCATCCCACTGTGCCTGGACACCGGCCACCTGTTGATCGGCGGCACCGATCCGGTCGACCTGGCGCGTCAAGCTCCCGAGCGCATCACCCACGTGCATCTCAAGGACGTCGACGATGCCCTCGCATCACGCGTTCGCAGTGGTGAGCTCACCTACACCGACGGCGTGAAGGCGGGAATGTACCGTCCACTCGGTGGCGGCGACGTCGACATCGCCGGTGTCACAGCCATATTGCAGCGCCACGGTTTCGACGGGTGGTACGTGCTCGAGCAGGACACCATTCTGGCCGAGGCTCCGTCCGACGAGGGACCGGTGCGCGATGTGCGAGCGAGCGTCGAGTATCTGCGGTCGGTTCTGTGACACCTGCCCCGCTGCGGATAGGCATTCTGGGAGCCTCACGCATCGCCGAGAACGCGATGATCAAACCTGCAACGGCCACCGGGCACCGCCTGGTGGCCGTTGCCGCACGCAGCCCCGAGCGGGCCAGAGCCTATGCAGCCCAGCATGGGATCGAACGGGTGGTCGGTTCGTACGCCGAGCTGATCTCGGATCCGGAGGTGGACGTCGTCTACAACGCGCTGCCCAACAGCCTGCACGGACCGTGGAATCTCGCCGCCGTTCAGGCCGGCAAGCACGTGCTGACGGAGAAACCGTTTTCGAGCAACGCGGTGGAAGCGCGTGCTGTAGCCGAGGCAGCGCGCGTGAGCGGAGTGACGCTGCTCGAGGGGTTCCACTACCTCTTTCATCCGGTGAACCGGCGCCTGCTGGATGTGGTTCGGAGCGGCACAGTCGGCGCGGTCACTCGGGTGGAAACCGTACTGCGGATGCCCAAACCATCCGAGAACGACCCGCGGTGGGAGCTCGCCTTGTCAGGCGGGTCACTGATGGACCTGGGCTGCTACGGGTTACATGCTTCCCGGATGCTGAGTGACGTCTGTGGTGGTGCGCCAGTGGTGACCGGGACCCGCCACGAGGAATACGCTCCGGGGGTCGATTCGTGGTTCGACATCGAACTCGAGTATCCCGGCGGAGCGCGGGCATCCGTTGTGACAACGATGTTGGACGAGCAGTACCACTTCACCTTCCGGGTCTTCGGATCCAACGGAGACGTCCTGGTGCACAACTTCCTCCAGCCGGACGTCGACGACCGTGTCTCCGTCACTGTCCATGGGCGCACGAGTATCGAGCAGCTGGGCACGAAGTCGTCGTACACCTGGCAACTCGAAGCGTTCGCCGATCATCTGTCCGGGGTCTCGGCGCTGCCGATCGGACCGGGCGACGCGGTAGCCAACATGACGATGATCGACGAGGCGTACATGCATTCCGGCCTCGGGGTTCGGCCGACGACCATCCTCTGACGAAACGACTACAGCCTCGGTTCGATTCGAACCGAGGCTGTAGTCGCGAGGTTTTGATCTAACGGCGAAGCTCGTGGGTCAGTGTCTCGAGCTCGTCACCGCCCGCCATCTCCTTGGTCAGTTCTTCGAGTGAGATGTCGTCGTACTTGGCGTCGAGCTTCTGCCTGCCTCGGTTGAGGAGCACGAAGTGATCGCCGACCATGTACGCGTGGTGCGGATTGTGCGTGATGAAGATGACGCCGAATCCCTGTTCCTTGGCAGCGGTGATGTAGCGCAACACCATTCCCGACTGCTTGACGCCGAGCGCTGCTGTCGGCTCGTCGAGAATCAGCACGCGGGCACCGAAGAAGATGGCGCGGGCGATGGCAACACACTGACGCTGACCGCCGGAGAGACTACCGATCGGTGCGTCGACGTCAGGCAGTTCGATGCCCATCTTCGACAGTTCCGAAAGAGTCGTCGCGCGCATGGCGTTGGCGTCGAGCGACTTGATCAGACCACCCTTGCGCAGTTCCTGCCCGAGGAAGAAGTTGCGCCACACCGGCATCAACGCAACAACGGCGAGGTCCTGATAGACCGTCGCGATGCCTTTGCCAAGCGCTTCTTTAGGCGAGTGGAACGTTGTCGGTTCGCCGTCGACGAGTAGTTCACCTTCGCTCTGCTGGTGCAGACCGGCGATGATCTTGATCAGCGTGGACTTGCCTGCGCCGTTGTCACCGAGCACACCGGTCACTTCACCCGCACCGACGCGCAGGTTGATTCCCTTGAGCGCGATGATGTTTCCGTATTGCTTACCGACGTCCTTGAGCTCGATCAGTGGCACGTTGCCGCCCGAGTTCGAGAGAGCCGGAACTTCAGCTGTGGTACTCATGTGTCACCTTTTCGCAGCGTAGTTGCGGAATGCGTTGTTGGCGATGACCGCGAACAGCAGCATGGCGCCGAGGAAGAACTTGAACCAGTCCGGGTTCCAGCCTGCGTAGACGATGCCCTGGTTGGTCATACCGAAGATGAATGCGCCGATCGCAGCACCGATCGCGGTTCCGTAACCACCGGTGAGCAGGCAACCGCCGATGACTGCGGCGATGATGTACAGGAACTCGTTACCGACACCCTGACCGGACTGAACGGTGTTGAACGAGAACAGCAGATGCATGCCCACGAACCAGGCAGCAAAGCCGACGGTCATGAACAGACCGATCTTGACTGCGGTCACCGGCACACCGATCGCGCGGGCACTGTCCTGATTGCCGCCGACCGCGAAGATCCAGTTGCCGATCTTGGTCTTGAACAAAACAAATGTTGCAATCGCGGTGAACAGCAGCCACCACACGACCGTGATCTTGACGGACACCCCGAAGACCGAGAACGACGACGCGAATACCTTTTTCGCGGAATCGAATCCGGCCATGTCGGAGACGCTGGGTGTGGCAACCTGACCACTCACGAGCTTGGTGACGGCCAGGTTGATTCCGGTCAGCATCAGGAACGAACTCAGGGTGATGAGGAAGCTGGGAATCTTCGTCTTCATGACGAGGTAGCCGTTGAAGAATCCGACTGCGAGCGAAACGACCAGCGCCAGAATCGCACCCACCCACAGATTGAGGTGCAAATTGTAGGCGATCATCGACGCGGCGAGCGAGGACGTGGTGACTGCGACGCCGGCGGAGAGGTCGAACTCGCCGCCGATCATGAGCAGGGCGACCGCGCAAGCCATGATGCCGATCGTGGAGCTGGAGTAGAGCACTGTCGCAAGCGCTTCCGGCGTACGGAACGGTGCCGCGACGATACAGAAGAAGATGAAGATGGCGATGGCGCCGACAAGTGAACCCATCTCCGGGCGGAGCAGTAGGCGCTGAATGCGCTTTTGCTCCTTCACCCGTTCATCGGTCACGACTTTGTGGGCGGCAAGGTCGAGATCTGCCTGAGTGGACATGATTTCCCTTCCGTGCTGGACAGGCGCACGGAGGGCGGACTCTCAGCCCTCCGTGCGCCTGGATCAGCGAGTTCCGTTCTTGGCGTACTCGGCGACCGAGTCGATGTTGGTGTTGTCGATGAACGCGGGTCCGGTCAGGGTCGGCAAGCCGCCACCGATCACGTTGCCGTTGTTGAGGTAAAGCCACAGCGAATCGATGGCGAGGTAGCCCTGCAGGAAGGGTTGCTGGTCCACTGCCCACTGCACGTCACCGGATTTGATGGCGTCGACGAGCGCCGCGTTGGTGTCGAAAGTGACGACCTTCGCCTTGCTGCCCGCATTGCCGACCGACGTCACGGACGTCAAAGCAAATGGAGCACCGAGTGCGAGAACTCGATCGATTGCCGGGTCCTGTTGAAGTTTCGCGGTGATGGTCGATTCCACCGACGGCATGTCCTTGCCGTTGACGTTGAGAATCTCCGTCGTTCCCTTGAACGACTTCTTCACTCCGGCACAACGTGATTCGAGGCTCACGTTGCCCTGCTCCTGAATGACGCACAACACCTTGGTGGCACCTTCGGTGTTGAGTCGCTCGCCGGCAGCTTCACCGGCAATCGACTCGTCCTGACCGAAGTACTCCTTGACACCCATGTCCTTCCAGGTTTCGAGGCCCGAGTTGAGGGCGACCACCGGAATGCCCGCAGCGGTGGCACTTTGGACCGCGGCAACCATGGCGTCGGGCTTCGCGAGCGTCACGGCAATCCCGTCGACCTTGCTGTCGATCGCACTCTGAACCAAGTTGGCCTGATTCGGCGCCTCGGGATCGGCGGAGTACCGGAGCTCGATGTTGTCCTTGGCCGCTGCGGTTTCGGCTCCCTTGCGCACCAGATCCCAGAACGTGTCACCGGGAACTTCGTGAGTGATCATCGCAATGGTGGCGCGGGGCGTGTCCGCCGTACCCGCGCCCATTCCGGATCCGGAAGAATCCGGCTTTCCGCCGGTGCTTGAACAGGCGGCCAGACCCAAGACCACGACTGAGGCTCCGGCCAGTACGGCAACGCTCTTGCGTCCCGTGAGAAACGACATGTGAACTCCCTCTCGACATCAACCAACGGCCCGCGAACGGATGGTGCTCGGTTGTATGTGAAAGATGTAATACCCGTCACAGTCGAATGTCAATAGTTTGTTCTGACATTAGGACTGCTTATCAAAGACCGAACAAACTGATTAAAGTCGAAACTGCAGGTCAATGCCCTGCGGGTCCAGTTGAACCTCGAACCACCAGTTGTGGCTGCGCGACAATGTCCTTGCCCAATGGCCCACTTCCGCCGTCGAGGCGTTCGGAGATCCGCTCCACCGCGGCGCCGCCCAGAAACGCCGTGTCCTGCCCGACACTGGTCAGATCGATGTGCGCCAAACCTGCCAATGCACTGTTGTCGAATCCGATCACGGAAACGTCGCCAGGCACCGAGATCCCGGCACGCAGGAAGACGTCGAGAACTCCGAGCGCGCAGCGATCGTTGAAAGCGAAGACCGCCCCGGGTAACCCACCCTCGACCATCGACCTGGCGGCAGCTGCGCCGAACTCCTCCGTGAGACCGCCGGGAAGAATTCTCGGCTCCAGACCTGCCGCTCGCATGGCCTTGCGGTAGCCCTGACGCCGTTCCTGGGCGCCCGGGCCTCGCCCGCCGTCGACGTGGGCGATCGAGCGGTGCCCGAGTTCGACAAGGTGATTCACAGCCATCACCGCGCCCGCCTCGTCATCTGTTCGGACAACATCCACGTGCACTGACGACATCTTCCGCGCGATTACGACAACGGGAACCTTGTCGGCCAGGTCGACGATCTCTGCTTCCGGCGCCTGTGAACCCAACAGCAAGATCGCCTCACACCGGTCGTCGAGCAGGGTCCGCGTTGCACGAGAATCCGGCCGTCGCTCCGAGACCGCACTGAGGACGACGTCGTAGCGCGACCGTTCGGCGGCCACATAGATTTCGTCGAGCAGCTCCGCGTGAAATGTTTGCGCCGCAACGTAACTGACACCGATCAGGCGGCTGCGATGTTGGCGCAGCAGTCGCGCCGCGTTGTCGGGTCGATAGCCGAGTTCGTCCGCGGCCGCCTTGACCCGTACCCGCGTCGCATCGCTGGCACCCGGGACATCACGAATGACGATGGACACCAGAGCGCGTGACACACCGGCCAGGTCTGCTACGTCTTGCAAGGTGGGGCGTCGACTGTTCACCTCCACAGACTAGATCGTTCCAGCGAATAAGCACCGAAGCATTGACGCGCGCCGCATCCGGCGCTTTACTGGCATGGACTAGAACGATCTAGTTCCTCATTCTCACTCCGAACGGAGCCCCCATGTCTGCCTCTGTTGCAGTCGGTCTCATCGGCGCCGGATGGATCGGCCGCTTCCACGGCGAGTCCGTCGCGCTGCGTATCCCCGGCACCCGTCTCGTCGCCGTCGCCGATCCTGCGCCCGGCGCTGCGGCGTCGTTGATCGAACGTGTCAGTCCCGACGCCCGCGCGTACACCGACGCCCTTGAGCTGATTGCCGATCCGACCGTCGAAGCGGTGCTCATCAGTACGCCCGCATCAACTCACACCGATCTAGTGGTGGCCGCCGCGGAGGCCGGCAAACATGTCTTTTGCGAAAAGCCGATGGCCTTGACACTCGAGGACGCCGATCGCGCGATCGGCGCGTGTGCCGCGAACAACGTTGCGCTGCAAGTCGGTTTCAACCGGCGCTTCGCCGCCGACTTCACCGCGGCCCACGACGTGATCACCGCCGGCGGGATCGGAACCCCACAGCTACTTCGTTCTCTGACCCGCGACCCAGGAATCACCGCCGACGTCGCCTCCCGAGTCAAGCCGTGGACCATCTTCAACGAGACGCTGATTCACGACTTCGACGCTCTGCTCTGGCTCAACCCCGGGGCACGCGTCGTCGAGGTGTTCGCGCAGGCCGATGCTCTCATCCATCCGCAGTACAAGGAGCAGGGGTACCTCGACACGTCGATGGTTCAGTTGCGCTTCGACAACGGCGCCCTCGCGTCGGCCGAGGCCAACTTCCAAGCCACCTACGGTTACGACGTTCGCGGCGAAGTTTTCGGTTCCGGTGGAATGGTGAGTGCAGGCGAGGTCACGCGGACCGCGATGCGTCATTACAGCTCACCGGGCGTTCTGGCCGACACACCTCGGGTGAACATCGAACTGTTTCACGACGCCTATGTCGCCCAGTTGGCGCACTTCGCAGACTGCATCCGCTCCGGCAGCGCGCCGTCGGTCGACGGTCTGGATGCCCGCAATGCGCTGGAAATTGCATTGGCCGCAAAGGAATCCGTGGAAACCGGACTGCCCGTATCATTGTTGTCGGTGCCGCAGTGAGCCCCTTCGATTTGGCGGTCTCCGCCGAGATGACGTTCACCGAACTCCCTGTCGTCGAGCGTGTTCGGCGGATCTCGGAGGCGGGGTTCGCAGCCGAGATCTGGAGTTGGCAAGACAAGGGCCTCGATGCTCTGGTCGCCACCGGGGCTCGCTTCTCCTCGATGACCGGCTACCTCCACGGCGATTTGTTCGATGACGCCGGCAGCGCCGAACTGGTACGTACAGCGGCGCTATGCCTCGCTCCGGCAGCGAAACTCGGCGTTCCCCGGCTGAACTTCCATACCGGCGAGCTGATCGACGGACAGGCTGCGCGCCCGCAGTATCGAACTACGGGAACGATGTGGCTGACGGCCCAACGCGCTCTCGAGAAGATCGCGAGACTGGGCGAAGAAGCCGGAGTCGTCTTCTGCCTCGAGAATCTCAATACGATCGTCGATCACCCCGGCGTACCGATGGCCCGCGCCAAAGACACCCTGGCACTGGTGGAATCCGTCTCACACCCCAACCTCAAGATGATGCTCGACCTCTACCACGCACAGATCGGCGAAGGAAACCTCATCGAACTCGTGCGGCGTTGTGGTGACAACATCGGCGAGATTCAGGTGGCCGACGTACCCGGCCGATGCGAACCCGGAACCGGCGAGATCAACTACCCCGCCATCGCACGCGTGCTCGCCGACCAGGGTTACACCGGCACGATCGGTTTGGAGGGCTGGGCATCGGGAGACAGTGACACCGCACTCACTGCTTTCCGGAAGGCCTTTACGCTCTAGCCCTCACCCGGGAACATGATCCCCACCTGACGGCGGATCTCGTCGAGGATGTCGAGCGTCGCAATGGCCGCGTCGAGCGGATGGACCGGCGACTCGATATCCCCGGCGGTGATCCGCCGCGCCGCCTCGGCCGCCTCGAACGCGAGACCTCCGACGTATCCGTCGACCGGATCGTCGTAGCGCACAGATCTTCCGTCACCTAGCCGGACAGTGAAGGCCCCGGGCCGGTAGAACGTCGAGTCCAGAATGATCATCCCCTTGTCGCCGCAGATCGAGGCCGTGTTGGGCGTGTCAGCAAGGATCGTGGTGTTCAGACTGGCCTGAGCAATGCCTGCCCAGGACAGAACCGCTGAGATCTGGCCGTTCACCATGTCATTCGCCGGCTCGCCCAGGGCAGCAACCGCAGTAGGAACACCCAATACCCGATACGCGAGACTGACCGGATAGGTCCCGAGGTCGAGAAGTGGCCCACCCGCAAGCGCTGGATCGTAGATACGATGATCGGTCTCGAACCGTTCGCCGTGATCGGCCAGAACCGTACGTATGGTTCCCAGCAGCCCCGCCTCGAGGATCTGGTCGATCACGTCGAACTTGGGCAGAAACGACGTCCACATCGCCTCCATGCAAAACAGTCCGAGCGCAGTCGCCCGCTCCTGAATCGCCCGTCCCTGCGCTGCGTTCAAAGCCAGCGGCTTTTCGATCACGACATGCTTGCCGTGATCCAATGCCGCCATCGCGCAATCGAAATGAGCAGTGTGCGGTGTTGCGACATAGACGACGTCCACATCCTCGGAGGCAAGCAAAGCGTCGTAGCTACCGTGAGCGCGTCGGATCCCCCAATTGTCCGCGAAGGCCTGAGCGCGGGTGAGTCCGCGCGAAGCGACGGCCGTGACTTCCTGCGCTGTATTTCTCTGCAGTGACTCCACGAAGCGTTGTGCAATCCAGCCAGGCCCGAGGATCCCCCAGCGCAAAGTCGGAGCGTCGACCGGATCGGGGACCCGGGTGCGAGGGAGTTCCAGAACTGTAGAAGAAGTCATGCCTCGAACTGTAGTCGAATCTCGAAATATGTAAGGACATTAGGTTGTCCGTTTCAATCCTCTGGAAGTAGGAACCTCATGTCGATTCGTGTCGGTGTGATCGGAACCGGCGTCATGGGCGCCGACCACGTCCGCAATCTCCACTCCACGGTCTCCGGGGCAACGGTCTCTGTGGTTGCAGACCTCGATCAAGAGCGAGCAAAGTCCGTAGCGTACGCAGTCGGCGCACGGTGGGTGACCGATCCGTTGAAACTGATCAACGACGCCGGTGTGGACGCCGTAGTCATCGCTTCCCATGATTCAACGCATGCCGACCTCACGCTTGCTGCTGTCGAAGCCGGAAAACCGGTTCTGTGTGAAAAGCCCCTCGCAGTGACAGCAGAGGACTGCCGACTCGTCGCTGCGGCCGAGAACCCCGAAAGCCCCCTTGTGAGCGTCGGATTCATGCGCCGCTTCGATCCGGGATACGTGGCGCTGAAGGCCGAAACACATTCCGGTCGTATCGGTGACCCACTGATCGTGCACTGCTCGAGTCGCACTGTCAGCGCCTACCCGGGTGGCAGCTCGGAATCCACGGTGACCAACTCCGCGATTCACGAACTCGACATCGTGCCGTGGATCTTGAACTCTCCCGTCGTCGCAGCCAGCTGGCACTGCGGGCGCTCGAGTTCGCTGGTGACCGATCGCCAGGATCCGCAGATAATCATGCTGCGCACCGCCGACGGCGTTCTCACCACGGTCGAGGTCTTTCTCAACGCGCGGTACGGCTACGACACTCGGTGCGAGGTCGTGGGCGAAATCGGCGCCGCTCGTCTCGCCGAACCGGTGGTCATCCACACCGACGCGGATCGATCCCACTCGTACGGCTATGCGGCGGATTGGATTCCGCGTTTTGCCGAGTCGTATCGCCGCCAACTTCAAGAGTGGATCGACGCATTGAGCACCGGAAGACCGTCGACGTTGGCCACAGCCGCGGACGGCCTGCGGGCAAATCTCGTGGCAGCTGCCGTGATCAAGTCGATGCACTCCGCGGGGACAACTGTCTCGGTCGAGCCCGTGGGGGAAAGTTTCTGAGGTCTTTTTGATGGATTTCAGGGGTAGTTTCGATGGGTTCTCCTTGGCAGTCTTTGAGGTACAGCGCATCTTGAACACCGCAGGAAAGGCCCCGAATGACTCCATCACTGACCAACCACACCGTGCCGTCCGCGGGTAGGTTGCACCGAGAAGACTGCAACATCGACGACTTCGCCGCTTTGGTCGCGCACGACACCGCCCTTGCCGATTACCCGTACGCCCATTCAGTGGCCGACGGGGTACTTCTGTACCGCTCGGAAGCATTGGTAGAGCAATCGTCGAATCCTGAAACCCGGGCCGAGATCCAAGACGAGATCGCCCGGGCGTTACTCACCGGCCCCGGCATCACAGTCTTTCAAGGCGCATTCGACGCGGAGATACTGGATCGCGCCAGCGCGGTCTTCCGTGAACTCATTGCACGCCAACACGAATCCGGTGCAGCATCCGGAGATCACTTCGCCAAACCTGGTGCCAATGACCGAATCTGGGGCGCACAACTGAAGTTGGCGCTCGAAGATCCCAAGGCTTACGTCGACTACTACGCAAACAGCATTGTCGCTTTGGCTTCGGAAGCGTGGCTCGGCCCCATGTATCAGGTGACGTCGGACGTCAACGTCGTCAATCCCGGTGGCGCCGCACAGAATCCACATCGCGACTACCACCTCGGTTTCATGTCGAGCGACGTAGCCGCGAAGTTTCGGGCGCATGTGCACCGCTTGACCCCTGCCCTCACCTTGCAAGGTGCAGTCGCCCACGTGGATATGCCGGCCGAGACGGGGCCGACGAAGTATCTGCCGTACTCGCAGCAATTCGAATCCGGATACCTCGCGTTCGAGCGTCCCGAGTTCAAGGAGTTCTTCGAAGCCAACTACGTCCAATTACCTTTGAAGAAGGGAGATGCCGTCTTCTTCAACCCAGCGCTGTTCCACGCGGCAGGCCACAACAAGTCCGCCGACGTCCTGCGTATGGCAAATCTTCTCCAGGTGTCGTCGGCCTTCGGTCGAGCCCTCGGAACCATCGACCGGGAGGCACTCGTCAACGCGATCTATCCGGCACTGCTCGCTCTCAGCGAGTCGGGGTCCGACGAGGCAGTTCGGTGCGCCGTCGCCGCCTCGGCCGAGGGCTACGCCTTCCCGACCAATCTGGACCGAGACCAACCGATCGACGGCCTCGCGCCTCAGACGCAGGCCGAACTCGTGACGGAGGCGGTTCGCGAGCGGATCTCACCTGGTCGACTGGCCGATCTACTGAAGGCACAGTCCGAGAGACGAATGAGCTGAGGGACGGTAGCACTGAAGAGACTTGTGCCGCTTGATGCCGATCGGTCGGTACGCTCGAAGCATGGGGTGGGACTTGTTAGTGCTGTTCGCCATGATCGGCCCGTTGGCGACGTTCGGGTGGGCGGCTGTTCGGGCGAAGCGCCGCGGACTCGGTGGCTCGTTCGTCGGGCCGTTTCAGGAAATGTTCGATCCCGGCGCGGCGCGAGCACAGACGGTCGTCGAACAGATCGCGGAACTGCCGGATCCTGCGGACTCCGGCGACCCGGACAACGATGACGATGTGCCGTACACAGTCACCTATGAGGGTGTTCGGCTCCACATCAATCCAGGTAGGGCTCGACAGCGTGGAGGCGAAGGGACCGCCAAGCACGCTGACTGAAAGTCGCGCCGGATACAACATGCTGTACGGGTTTTTTCGACGTGCAGTACAGGGATCGCTACTGTTCGAGAATTCGGGTGAGGGAGAACTGGTTCGGTCAGGGCCGGCGCAGTTGATAGGTGACACCGTTTTCCAACTCGTCCGAGCTGAACGACTTCGGGGAAAAGCGGCCCAAGCTCACCTCGTAGTTTTTCTGGTTTGCGGGGACGGCATCAAAATGTGCGGTGTAGGAGCACGTGCTCATTCCGTCAGGAAGTTGATCGATTGCCTCGACCTCGAGTGTCGACCTGACGGACGCAGCGCCACTGCCCCCGAAAATTTGAATCTGGTCGTTCGGAGCGACACGGATCGAGTCGATCACGCACTCTCCAGAGCCGGCCTCGACTTGCTCTGCCTGACCGGTCACCGTCAATGTGGCAGCAAATGTCTTCGGCACATCGACATTGGTCGTGCAGCCCGTGAGTATCAGCACTCCGACGGCGATCAAGGCCGCGGGCGCGATCTGCCCCAATCCTTGTCCCATAAACGGCAACGGTAGTGCACCCGAGGTGTCACGGTGCTCGGTTACCGAAATCGAAGGGTCACGCGCGGTCCCTCGCCGGCCGGCCGAACCACGCGGACAGCTGAGTATCCAACTCCGCCTGTGTATCCCCGACCCATGCCACATGACCGTCTGGCCGAAGCAGGACGGCCGGAGCTTCCAATTCAGTGCTTGTGTCGACGATATGGTCGGCGCGATCGCTCCAACCATCGACGGACAGTTGGCCACCCTGGTCGAGAAGAAGTCCGCGGCCGGATCGCATCAGGTCGTACAGGTTGCCGCGGGTCAACGCGATGTTCCGCAGCCTCCGACCGAGTAGGTCGTCGCCTTCGCCGAAATCGTAGCGAATCGAGATCGCAGTGATCTTCTCGGTCAAATAGCGCTTGACGTCTTCGAATTCCATCAGCTCGGAGATCAAGCGCCGCACCGCTTGTGGTCCGGCAGCGGTGGAGATCAACTCGGCCTGGGCGCGCGTGTTGTCCAGCACGTCGGCAGCCACCGGACGCCGTTCCGATTCGTACGTGTCGAGCAGGCCCTCCGGTGCCCAGCCGTTGATCTCGGCGGCGAGCTTCCAGCCGAGGTTGAAGGCGTCCTGCACACCGAGATTGAGACCTTGACCGCCCATCGGTGGGTGGATGTGTGCGGCGTCGCCGGCGAGAAACACCCGGTCGCGCCGGTAGTGCTCCGCCAGACGGGTGGCGTCGCCGAAGCGCGAGAGCCACCGCGGCGAGTGCACACCGAAGTCGGTACCGGCAATGGCCAGTAGCTGTTGTTTGATGTCGTCGAGGGTGGTCGGTGTTGCGCGACCGTCGGCAACTTCGGCCGCAGGAACCACGACACGAAAAGCACCATTGCCGGCGGGACCGACTCCGAATCGTTTGTGCGTTTCCCGGATTTCGGCGACAACGGCGGCCAGTTCATCAGCCGGCATGGTCACGTCCATTTCGCCGATCAACGTGTCGGCACTCGACGGCTCGCCGGGAAACCCGACATCGATCAGCTTTCGCACAGTGCTGCGGCCGCCGTCGCAGCCCACGAGGTAACGCGCGTGAAGTGTTGTGCCGTCAGACAATTCCGCTGTGACCTTGTCGGCGTCTTGACGGATTGCGACGACACGCTTCCCTCGCTGAATTTCCGCGCCGACTTCGGTGGCATGTTCGGCAAGAATCCTGTCGATCTCGGGCTGAGGTATGCCCAGTACGTACCCGTGCGCAGTATCAAGGTGCGCGGGTGCCGGCTTGCTGATCCCCGCGAAGAATCCACCGAGCGGATACTTGCGGCCGTGCGCGAGGAACTTGTCCAGCAACCCGCGCTGCTCCATGATTTCGATGCTGCGCACATGGATGCCGAGGGCACGGACGAACTGAGTCGGCTCCTCGTCCTTGTCCACGACGACGACATCGACGCCCTGTAGCCGGAGCTCACCTGCCAGCATCAATCCAGTTGGTCCAGCACCGACAATGATGACGTCACTCATGCGATCCCCTCCTTCGGGCAAGGCTTTTGCTTGCTCGCAGCAGACGAGTGTGCACCATCACCGGGGCCTTGCCGCAAGCCCCGGGTCCCGCGTTATGATGAAGGTGGCGGAAGACGCTTCATCATCGGCGCACCAACACCACAGCACCTGTATCGCGTGGGAGCCGCCAACTCTCGATCACAGTCGGCACCAGCATGGCCCCGAGAACACCCAGCGTCAGAGAAAACGGCACTCCGCCGCTCAGATCCTCCGACTCCGCCAACGGTGTGCAGAGCGTGATCACCAACGCGGACAGTGCAATACCCAGACCGGATGCCAACTCTTGCAGCGTTGCATGCAGAGTATTTGCATCGGTCAGCTCACCCGAGTCGACGTCGGCGAACGCCAAGCTGTTGTACGCGGTGAACCCGATGGATCGCAACGCGCCACTGACAAACAGTGCAACAGCGATAACGACGTCCGGTGTCGTCGACGAGATCAGTACCAGCGCACCGAAGCACACCACCGACAGAACTCCGTTTCCCACCAGAACTCGTCTGATCCCGAATCTACGCATGAGCGGAGTGGTGAGCGGTTTGATCGCGATATTCCCCGCGAACAGAACCATCACCAGCAGACCGGCCTTGAACGCCGACATTCCGAATCCCACTTGGAACAACAACGGCAGCACAAACGGCACGCCCATGATCACGAGCCGGTACAGCGAGCCGCTCGACGCGACGAGCCGAAACGATCGAAGTCGGAGGACGCGGAGCGCGATGAGCGGGTGATCCGACCGGATGAGGTGAATGACGGCCAAGCTCAACAAGATCAGAGCCGCAATGATCCCGAGGCCCACTCGTAGCCAGTCGGTTCCGGCACTGTGCACGCTGTCGAGCGCCACGACAAGCACTGCGACGCCTGCTCCGATCACCACCAATCCCAGCCAGTCGAGGCTCCGTTTCTGTGTTTGCCGAATGTCGGGCACCATGCGCAATGCCAGCAGAAACCCGACGATCCCGATCGGAACGTTGATCAGAAAGATCCAGCGCCACGAAGCGATCGACACGATGGCTCCACCCACAGCGGGCGCAAGAACCGGCGCTGTGAGCGCCGGCCACGTCAAGTAAGCGATAGCCCGTACGAGTTCCGCCTTCGACGTCACCCGCAATACTGCGAGCCGCCCTACCGGCACCATCATGGCGCCGCCTACCCCTTGTAGTGCGCGCATCCCCACCAGCATCGGGAGGGAGGTGCTCAGTGCACATCCCACCGACGCCACCGTGAAAACGGCTATGGCAGAGATGAAGACACGTCGCGTTCCGAACCTGTCGGCCATCCATCCGCTCGCCGGGATCAGGACGGCCAACACCAGGAGGTACGAAGAAACGGCGACATTGACGTCGACGGCGTCAACTCCGAAGGATTGGGCGATCGACGGCAGTGCGGTTGCGAGAATCGTCGCGTCGAGCATCTCCATGAACAGTGCTGCTGCCACCAGCAACGCCAGTCCGCGGGGAAAAGTCACTGCACCAGAGCCTTTCGGAGCGATTCTCGATCAGGCGAGAGAAATCCAGCCACCGGAGGAGACCGAGGCAACCATCGCGTCCAGAGCCTGCGCCGACGCGACAGCATCAGCGATGGTCGCGCCCTGCGGCGCTCCGTTCAAGATCGAAGAGACGAAATTGCGAGCCTCGATGACCTTCAGGTCGTCATAACCCATGGCGTTGGCCGCGCCGGGTTGGAAGCGTCCGAACTCTCCCGACTCGGGGCCGACCAAAACCGTCGTGACGGATTGGTCCTGGTACTTCGAGCCGAGGCTGGTGCCCAGTTCACCCATCCGGCGGTAATCCCAGAACACGGCACCCTTCGTACCGTGAATCTCGAATCCGTAGTTGTTCTGCTCTCCCACGGCGACTCGGCACGCTTCGAGGGTGCAGCGGCCGCCCGAGCCGAGCCGCAGCAGTGCGCTGACGAAGTCTTCGTTCTCGACAGCTCCCATCTCCCCGCCGCTGGCTCGGGCATGTCCACTGGTAGCGGCGGACGGACGCGCACGCTCCGGGATGAAGATCGCAGTATCAGCAACGAGAGCGTCGACGTCACCGAGAAGATGACGAATCAGATCGATGCCGTGCGAAGCCAAGTCGCCCAGGACGCCGGCGCCGCCGCGCTCACGCTCGTATCGCCAACTCAAAGCGCCTTCAGGGTGGGCCGCATAGTCGCTGAGGAAACGAAACCTCGAGTGCGTGATCGTGCCCAACTCCCCTGAGTCGATCAGGCTCTTTGCCAGGGCTACAGCCGGCGCGTTTCGGTAGTTGAAGCCGACGGTCGACTGCACACCGGCCTTCGAGACCGCTGCGGCAACAGCTTTGGCGTCTTCCGTGGACAAGCCGACGGGCTTCTCGATCCAGATGTGTTTGCCGGCTTCTGCCATTGCGACGCCGATTTCACGGTGCAAGAAGTTCGGGGCCGTGATGCTCACCGCGTCGATGGCCGGATCGGCTGCGATATCGCGCCAATCCTGGGTGAAAGCTTCGAAACCGAATTGGTCCGCTGCTTCCTCCCCTCGGCCAGGCACCTCGTCGGCGACGGCGGCCAGGCGGATCACGGGAAGCTGGGGATAGTGTTGCCGCAGACGCAGATACGCCTGCGTGTGTACGCGGCCCATCCATCCGAATCCGGCAACTGCTACTGAAATGCCTGTCATGAGGCTCCGTTCGGGTCAAATGATCGAAGGATCGCAGAAATGCTGGGATCACAAATCACCCCCACTGACTCGGTCAGGCGGGTACTCGTGTCACCGGGATCGAGGTCTAGCGGTCGACCACGGTGGTGTCGAAGTAGTAACGCGACGCTCGGTAGCAGTGGCTGCCGTACTCGACGGCACTACCTGAATCGTCAAATGCAGTGCGGCTCATGGTCAAGAGGGCAGCACCCACTTTCTCGTCGAGCAATCCTGCTTCTTCGCGAGTCGCCGCCCGAGCACCGATTCGCTGCCGCGCCACACGGATGTGAACGCCGCGAGTTCGCAAGGTTTGGTACAGCCCTTGCGTCTCCAACTCCTCGGGATCGGGTGCGATGTCCACCGGAATGTAGTTGGTCATCACTGCAAGCGGTTCGCCGTTGGTGCTTCGCAGACGCCTGATGGTGGCCACTTCGGCGTCAGGTTCGAGGTTGAGTTCCGCGGCAACGTCCTCGGCGGGAACTCCCACCGTGAACTCGAGCAGCTTGGTCGTCGGCGCTTGGCCTGCCCTCGCAAGGTCGTCGAACAGGCTGGTGAGCTCGACCGGGCGGTGTACCGGACTTTGCACCACCTGAGTTCCGACTCCCCGCTTACGAACAAGTAGGCCCTTGTCCACCAGTTCCTGGATCGCACGTCGAGTGGTCGGACGTGAGAGATTGAGCCGTTTGGCCAACGCCAGTTCGTTCTCGAAGCGATCACCTGGGGCAAGTTCGCCACCGAGAATAGCGCCCTCGATTGCCTGGGCCAGCTGAAAATACAGCGGCACCGGGCTCGAGCGGTCCAACTCGACGGCGAGTGCTGCGACCACGGTCAACTCCGATCTGTCTTGGGAAGGCGCCGTATCGACGCTACTTCTCTCGGCAGTGTATGCGAACACTAACATTCACTTGACCGCAAGTCATAATGTCCAGACAAACTATTGACAATCGCTGTGTCGCGGCGCACAGTTTCAGTCATACAACGGTGCCCTGCGCGGGCAGCCCACCACGAACTCTCGGGAGTCAGTCTTGACAAGCATCAACACTCACCAGAGCGGGTCACACATCCCTGACGCACCATTCGACGTGCTTGCCATCGGCCGATCGGGGGTGGACATCTACCCACTTCAAACCGGTGTCGGACTCGAAGACGTCGAGACCTTCGGCAAGTTTCTCGGCGGCAGCGCGGCAAACGTCTCGGTGGCGGCTGCACGCCTCGGCCGGCGAGCAGCACTGATCTCCGGCGTAGGCAGCGATCCCTTCGGAAAGTTCGTCACACGCGAGTTGGCACGTCTGGGCGTCGACAACAGGTTTGTCGTCACCAATTCCGAGTACCCGACACCGGTGACGTTCTGCGAGATCTTCCCCCCTGACGACTTCCCGCTGTACTTCTACCGCAAGCCGCATGCGCCCGATCTTCGGATCACCCCGGACGATATCGACCTCGACGCCGTTCGAACAGCGTCCCTCTACTGGTCGACTGTGACGGGGCTGTCCGAAGAACCGAGTCGCAGTGCACACTTCGCTGCTTGGGAAGCCCGCGAACGACGCCCGCTGACGGTCCTCGATCTGGACTACCGCCCGATGTTCTGGTCGACACCCCAAGAAGCGACCACTCAGGTGCAGCGCGCTCTCGCGCACGTGACGGTAGCCGTCGGAAACCGCGAAGAGTGCGAGATCGCGGTCGGTGAGACCAATCCGAACAAGGCCGCCGACGCGCTTCTCGACCTCGGAGTCGAACTGGCGATCGTGAAGCAGGGCCCGAAGGGTGTTCTCGGCAAAACACGAAAGCAATCGATCACCGTGCCGCCCAACGCCGTCGACGTGGTCAACGGGCTGGGTGCCGGCGACAGCTTCGGCGGGTCACTGTGCCACGGACTGTTGGCCGGGTGGCCACTGGAGAAGGTACTGCGCTATGCCAACGCGGCCGGTGCCATAGTCGCATCTCGGCTCGAATGCTCCACTGCGATGCCAACCGCTGAAGAAGTCCACGATCTCGCCGAAGCCACAGCCACGGAGGCAGTCAATGTCTGACAAGCTCGCCGCCCGCCCCCTCGCCACCACCTACGCCGACGTGACGGAACTGCGTGCGAGCGATCCGCAGATCATCGAAAAGGCCTGGGCAGCACGCACTCCTCGCGCCACCGTTCGAGGCAACGGACGACTGATGATCGTCGCTGCCGATCATCCAGCGCGTGGGGCATTGTCTGTCGGCGGCAAGCCGACAGCGATGAACAGTCGTACCGATCTGCTCGACAGATTACGCACGGCGCTCGACAATCCCGGAGTCGACGGCGTTCTCGGTACCGCGGACATTCTCGACGATCTGCTCCTCCTCGGGGCCCTCGAGGACAAGGTCGTCTTCTCGTCGATGAACCGCGGCGGCCTGGCGGGCGCGAGCTTCGAACTCGACGACCGCATGACCGGATATACCGCGGCGGGCACCGCGAAGTTCGGAATGAACGGCGGAAAGATGCTGCTGCGCATCGCCCTCGACGACGCGGGCACCCTGCCCACCATGACGGCATGTGCCGAGGCCGTTGACGAACTGGCCGCGGCCGGACTGATCGCGATGCTCGAGCCGTTCCTCTCCAGTCGCGTCAACGGCAAGGTGGTCAACGATCTCAGCCCCGACGCCGTCATCAAGTCCATCCACATCTCCCAAGGTCTCGGCTCCACCTCGGCGTATACGTGGATGAAACTGCCGGTCGTCGACGAGATGGAACGCGTCATGGATGCGACCACCCTCCCGACGCTCCTCCTGGGCGGCGATCCGCAGATCGCGCCGGAAGAAACGTACGCAAAGTGGGACGCTGCCCTTCAGCTGCCGTCCGTGCGCGGATTGATAGTCGGGCGCGCGCTGCTCTACCCACCGGACGGCGACGTGACCGCGGCCGTCGACACCGCAGTCAAGCTCGTCCACTAGAACCGACCTGGCAGGAGCAAGATGTTCAGCAAGTACTACGTCCCCGCCGGATCGTCCGCCGACGGTGATTTCGCGACAGTGGTCACGCCGGAGTCCGCGGGTTGGACCGAATCCAGCTTGTGGACACTCGAACTCGCCCCTGGCGCGAGCGTCCGCTTGCAGTCCGGCGAGAACGAGATAGTCGTCGTTCCACTGTCGGGTTCGGCCGTGATAGTTGCCGAGGGGACGGAGATCGCCCTGACCGGCCGCGCGTCGGTCTTCGACGGACCGAGCGACTTCGCCTACATAGGACGCGATTCCGACTACACAGTGGCCAGCGCAGGTGGAGGCCGCTTCGCCCTGTGCGGAGCGCGCGCCGGCGCAAAGCTCCCCCATCGCTACGGTCCCGCATCAGGAGTTGCCGTCGAACTCCGCGGCGCCGGTAACTGCAGCCGACAGGTTCACAACTTCGCCACCGCAGACACTTTCGAGGCAGACTCAATCATCGCGTGTGAGGTCATCACCCCCGGCGGGAACTGGTCGTCGTATCCCAGCCACAAGCACGACGAGAACAGCGACGTCGAATCGGCCCTGGAAGAGATCTACTACTTCGAGATCGACCGAAGCCCCACCGGGACCGAAGGGTTCGGCTACCACCGCGTGTACGGAACCGCCGAGAGACCTATCGAGGTGCTCGAGGAAGTCCGCTCGGGCGACGTCGTCCTCGTGCCGCACGGCTATCACGGCCCGTCCATCGCAGCGCCGGGCCACCACATGTACTACCTCAATGTCATGGCAGGTTCGGGCGAGATCCGGGCGTGGAACATCTGTGACGATCCGCAACACACCTGGCTACGTGGAAGCTGGGATCACCAGGACATCGACCCTCGACTGCCGTTGCAGTCCCACAACTGACGGAAGTGAAAGCTGTGGCACCCACCAACAACGCAACCGGCAATCGTCTACCTCGCGACGAGCCGACCGTATACCTCACCGTTTCTCAAGCTGTCGTCCGCTTCCTCGCCAACCAGTACACCGAACGCGACGGCCAGCGCACCAAGCTGTTCGCCGGCTGCTTCGGAATCTTCGGGCACGGCAACGTCGCCGGACTGGGGCAGGCACTCTTGCAGGCCGAGATCCAGGATCTCGATGCCGGCCGTGAGCCGACACTCCCCTACGTGCTCGGCCGCAATGAACAGGCGATGGTGCATTCGGCTGTCGCGCACGCCCGCATGAAGGACCGCCTGCAGACGTGGGCAGTCTCGTCCAGCGTCGGCCCCGGTGCCACCAATATGATCACCGGCGCGGCACTGGCCACCATCAACCGTCTACCTGTATTACTGCTTCCCGCAGACACTTTCGCGACCCGCGCCAGTGCCCCCGTCTTACAGGAACTCGAACTCCCGTCGAGCGGCGACGTCACAGTCAACGACGCTTTCAAACCGGTCTCACGATACTTCGATCGGGTATGGCGCCCGGAGCAGTTGCCGAGCGCTCTGCTCGCCGGGATGCGCGTTCTCACTGATCCCGTCGAGACCGGCGCAGTGACCATCGCCATCCCGCAGGACGTGCAGGCCGAGGCTTTCGACTGGCCCGAGTCCTTCTTCGCCGAACGGGTGTGGCACGTGGCCCGCCCGCTCCCCGAACGATCGGTGATCGAACGCGCCGCCGCGATCATCCGCTCGGCTCGCAAGCCACTGATCGTCGCCGGCGGCGGAGTGATCTACAGCCAGGCCACCGACTCTCTGGCAGCGTTCTGCGCGCAGACCGGAATCCCCGTGGGGCAGAGCCAGGCCGGCAAGGGTTCATTGGTCTACGACCATCCACAATCCGTCGGGGCGGTGGGGTCCACCGGCACTACGGCTGCAAACGTACTGGCTACCGAGGCGGACGTCGTCATCGGTATCGGCACGCGGTACAGCGATTTCACGAGCGCGTCCCGCACCGCATTCACCAATCCCGACGTTCGCTTCGTCAACATCAACGTCGCTTCACTGGACTCCGTGAAGCAGGGCGGAGTCAGCGTGGTCGCCGACGCACGTGAGGCACTCGCCGCGCTGGCACTTGCACTGAACGACTACCGGGTGGACGACGAATACGCGTCCAGGATCGGTGAACTCGCTCGCGATTGGGATGCGATCGTCGAATCCGTCTACAACCCAGCCGAACCCGCTGCCGACGGGTCACTGAATCAGAATCAGGTCATCGGCCTGGTCAACACTCTGTCCGATCCACGTGACGTCGTGGTGTGCGCTGCCGGGTCCATGCCGGGTGACCTCCACAAGCTGTGGCGAACCCGTGATCCCAAGGGGTATCACGTCGAATACGGGTACTCGTGCATGGGATACGAAGTTGCCGGCGGTCTAGGCGTCCGCATGGCGTGCCCCGATCGCGACGTGTTCGTGATGGTCGGCGACGGTTCCTATCTGATGATGGCCACCGAATTGGTCACCGCCGTACAGGAACGCCTCAAGGTCATCGTCGTCCTGGTGCAGAATCACGGATTTGCCTCCATCGGTTCGCTATCCGAGTCGCTGGGTTCCCAGCGCTTCGGCACGCAGTACCGCTACCGCTCGAATGACGGACGTCTCGACGGAGGTGTTCTCCCGGTCGATCTGGCCGCGAACGCCGCCAGCCTCGGTGTCGACGTCATCCGCGCCAACACCGCCGCCGAGTTCGCCGACGCGATCAAAGTCGCCAAAGCAAGCGTCACCAGCACGGTCATCCACGTCGAAACCGATCCGCTGATCGGCGCCCCGGACAGCGAATCCTGGTGGGACGTACCGGTATCAGCTACTTCCGAACTGGAATCGACCAAGAACGCCCGAACAACCTACGAGTCCTGGAAGAAGATCCAGCGACCGTACCTCCGTCCATCCGAATGAAAATTCCGCACAACCACACCCCAAAAAGCTTGCCCGCGAAAGGAATCTAGACATGAGCGCGATTCGCGTCGGATCAGCCCCCGACTCCTGGGGTGTGTGGTTTCCGGACGACCCTCAGCAGACCCCGTACACACGATTCCTCGACGAGGTGTCCGCGTCGGGATACGAATGGATCGAACTCGGCCCCTTCGGATACCTTCCGACCGAACCAGCCAAGCTGACTGACGAACTCGGAGCACGCGGCCTCAAGCTTTCGGCCGGTACCGTTTTCGAACACCTGCACCAGGACGATTCCTGGGATGCCGTCTGGAATCAGATCAAGGACGTCGCCAAGTTGACCGCAGCCGTCGGCGGCAAGCACGTAGTGGTCATCCCCGAGATGTGGCGCGATCCTTCCACCGGAGTGGTACTCGAGGATCGCAATCTGACTCCCGAGCAGTGGCGCAAGAAGACCGACGGCATGAACGCTCTCGGCAAGGCGATGCTCGAGGAGTACGGCGTCATGGCGCAGTACCACCCTCATGCCGACAGCCATGTCGACATCGAGGACAACGTCTACAAGTTCCTCGAAGGTACAGACGAGCGTTTCGTGAACCTGTGCCTCGATACCGGCCACATCAGCTACTGCGGCGGCGACAATCTCGCCATCATCAACAAGCATCCGGAGCGCATCGGGTACCTGCACCTCAAGCAGGTGGATCCGGCGATCGTCGCCAAGGTGGAGGCGGAGGACCTGCCGTTCGGCGAAGCCGTCAAACTCGGCGCGATGATCGAACCACCGCGCGGAATACCGGACATGCCGCCGCTTCTGGAGGCCATCGAGAAGCTCGGCATCGACGTGTTCGC
This sequence comes from Rhodococcus sp. 66b, assembly GCF_002076325.1. Lineage (NCBI taxonomy): Bacteria > Bacillati > Actinomycetota > Actinomycetes > Mycobacteriales > Nocardiaceae > Rhodococcus > Rhodococcus sp. 66b. Next base: position 173,317 of record NZ_MUZB01000005.1, on the reverse strand, counting down.
GATCGTCGAGCAGGACATGTATCCCTGCCATCCCGACACACCGCTGCCCATCGCACAGCGCACTCAGAAATACCTGTCCACCTGTGGCGTTCCCGCCGTCCGTTTCAGCTGAGCAACACAACCGAGGAGTACCACCGCATGTCTGACAACCAGGATCTCCGGATCGCAGTGCTCGGCGTCGGCATCATGGGGGCCGATCACGTCGACCGCATCACCAACAAAATCGGCGGTGCCCGAGTCACTGTCGTCAACGACTACTCTCTTGCCCGCGCCGAGGAAATCGCAGCATTGACGCCGGGGTCACGCGTCGTCGTCGATCCGTTCGATGCCATCGCAGCCGAGGACGTCGACGCCGTTGTGCTCGCAACCCCGGGCCCGACCCATGAGAAGCAGGTACTTGCCTGCCTCGAAGCAGGCAAGCCGGTTCTCTGCGAGAAGCCGCTGACCACCGACGCGGACAGTTCGCTGGCGATCGTCAAAGCCGAAGCAGCGCTGGGAAAGAAACTGATCCAGGTCGGTTTCATGCGCCGGTTCGACCACGAATTCACCCAGCTCAAGGATTTGATCGACAGCGGCGATCTCGGTCGCCCTCTCGTTGTGCACTGCGCGCACCGCAATCCTGCGGTTCCGAACGGCTTCGACAGCGCGATGATCGTCAAGGACTCACTCGTCCACGAGGTCGACGTGACGCGATTCCTGCTCGACGAAGAGATCACTTCGGTGCAGATAATTCGGCCGTCTGCGAATTCGCTTGCTCCCGAAGGCATTCAAGACCCACAGATCGCGATATTCGAGACCGAGTCCGGTAGACACGTCGACGCCGAGGTGTTTGTCACCACCGGAGTTGCCTACGAAGTGCGCACCGAAGTTGTCGGCGAACTCGGAAGCGCGATGATCGGACTCGACGTGGGACTGATCCGAAAGACCAAGCCCGGCAACTGGGGTGGGCAGATCACCCCAGGATTCCGCGAACGCTTCGGGCAGGCATACGACACCGAGTTCGCCCGGTGGATCAAGGCAGTGAAGACGGGCGCCGGCACCGGCAACTACATCGACGGACCTGGTGCCTGGGACGGGTACGCCGCGGCCGCTGTCTGCGCCGCTGGCGTGAAGTCTCTGGAGACGGGTCAGCGCGTCGTCGTGGACATGGTTGCGCGCGACTCTGTGGCCGGGGCGTAGCGATGAAGGTCGCACTCGATCCCACCCCGTTCCATCACGATTACTCGCTGCTGGAGCTTCCCCGAGTTGTTGCCGATCTCGGGTACGAGTACCTGCAGCTCACACCGCACGTCGACATGATCCCGTTCTTCAATCACCCGAAAGCCGACGACGCGCTCGTCACCGAGTTCCGGAAGGCCTGCGCGAGTGCGGGAGTCGGCATCGCGTCGGTGCTCCCGGTCCTTCGGTGGTCCGGCCCGGACGAGGACGCTCGCGAAGCAGCAGTGCGTTACTGGAAGCGGGCCATCCAGATCACGGTCGATCTCGGTGTCAACGTCATGAACACCGAATTCTCCGGCCGCCCCGAGAAAGCCGAAGAGTCCGAGCGTGCGTTCTATCGTTCGATGGAGGAACTGCTTCCGATCATCGAACGCGAGGGGATCGACGTCCTGATCGACCCGCACCCGGACGATTTTGTCGAAGACGGACTTGCCGCGATCCGCACGATCCGTGGCGTGAATTCCAAGAACCTCGGCATGGTGATCGTGGCGTGCCACCAATTCCACATGGGTGGGGACCTTCCCGCCATCATGGAGGCCGCCGGCGACATGGTCCGTCTCGTACATGTGGCAGACACCATGGATCATCACCGTTCCCACGGACTTCGCTACATCACCAATCCGCCAGGCAATGCCGTTCGAGTGCATCAACACCTCAAAATCGGGGACGGAGACGTCAACTGGGACGAATTCTTCGGCGGCCTCGGCAAACTCGGCTTCTACGATCGTGACAACACCGTGATGGTGTCGAGCGTCTTCGCCGAGAACGAAAACGCACACGAGGTTTCCCGGTACCAGCGCGAGACGATGAACGACTATGTCGCCAAGTGCACCTCCCCGAACTCCTGAGCCACCAGACCACTAGGAAATACCATGACCAGCACTGATACTCGTGTCATCGCGCACTGGTTGGACGGCAAGTCGTTCGCCGGAACATCCGAGAACACCGCCCCCGTCACCAACCCCGCCACCGGACAGATCACCGGCCGACTCGCCCTGGCGAACCTCGAGGACGCTCGCACCGTCATCGACGCTGCTGCGGCGGCCTTCCCCGCCTGGCGTGACACCTCCCTGGCCCGGCGCACACAGATACTGTTCAGCTTCCGCGAACTCCTCAACGCTCGCAAAGGTGAACTCGCCGAGATCATCACAGCCGAGCACGGCAAGGTTCTCTCCGACGCCCTCGGCGAAATCAGCCGCGGACAAGAAGTAGTCGAATTCGCCTGCGGAATACCGCATCTCCTCAAGGGCGGATACACCGAGAATGCATCGACCAAGGTCGACGTCTACTCCATCCGCCAACCCCTCGGCCCCGTAGGCATCATCTCCCCCTTCAACTTTCCCGCGATGGTCCCGATGTGGTTCTTCCCGGTCGCCATCGCCGCCGGGAACACCGTGATTCTCAAACCCTCGGAGAAGGACCCCACCGCGGCGATCTGGCTCGCCGAACTCTGGGCCGAAGCCGGTCTGCCCCCCGGCGTCTTCAACGTCCTCCAAGGTGACAAGCTCGCCGTCGACGAACTTCTGGAAAACAAAGCAGTCAAAGCGATTTCGTTTGTCGGATCCACCCCCATCGCCCAGTACGTCTATGCCACCGGCACCGCCAACGGCAAACGCGTGCAAGCACTCGGCGGCGCCAAGAACCACGCCATCGTTCTGCCGGACGCCGACCTCGACCTCGCCGCCGACGCAATCGTCAACGCGGGATTCGGCTCCGCGGGCGAACGATGCATGGCGATCTCCGCCCTGGTCGCAGTCGGCGACATCGCCGACGAACTGGTCGCCAAGATCGTCGAGCGGACCACTCCCCTCGTCACCGGTGACGGCACCAAGAACTCCGACATGGGTCCGCTCGTCACCAAGGCCCACCGCGACAAGGTCGCCTCATACGTCGATGCAGGCGAGAAGGACGGCGCCACCATCGTGGTCGACGGACGTACAGTCCAGGCCGATGGTGGACCGGACGGCTTCTGGCTTGGACCCACCCTCATCGACCACGTCACCACCGACATGTCGATCTACACCGACGAAATCTTCGGGCCTGTTCTCTCCGTCGTGCGCGTCGATACCTACGACCAAGCCCTCGAACTGATCAACAACAACCCGTACGGAAACGGCACCGCCATCTTCACCAACGACGGCGGCGCTGCCCGACGCTTCCAGAACGAGGTGGAGGTCGGCATGATCGGCATCAACGTCCCCATCCCGGTTCCCATGGCCTACTACAGCTTCGGCGGCTGGAAGAACAGCCTCTTCGGTGACACCCACGCTCACGGGACAGAAGGTGTTCATTTCTTCACGCGAGGTAAAGCCGTCACCAGTCGCTGGCTCGACCCCAGCCACGGCGGCATCAACCTCGGCTTCCCCGAAAACAGTTAGCCGCAAGACATCTGTGGCCGAGACTCTCGAAGAGGCTCGGCCACAGATGTTTTCGAGAGGTCTACGCGACCGTGGGGTGGTACGTCAGCACCTGAACTCCGGATTCGTACCGACGATCGTCCTTCAACTCGAGGTCGATCTTGTCGGCCGATTCGGGGAACACTCTCCCGCCGGACCCGAGAATGACCGGGAAGACCATCAGCCGTAGCTCGTCGACCAGACCGGCCAGCAACAACGCGTGGACGAGCGTCCGACTTCCCGCGACCAGGATTTCGCCGTCGATCTGTTCCTTCAACTTCGGAACGGATTCCTCGATGGGACCGTCGAGCGCCGTCGAGTTGTTCCATTCGAGCGGCTCCGTCGAACTCGTGACGACGTACTTGGGCATCTCGTTCATCTTGTCCGCAAAGCCTTGGTCGTCTTCGCGCTCAGGCCAGGCACCGGCGAAGCTCTCGTAGGTCCGTCGACCGAGTAGAAGCACGTCCGCGGCGAGGGTTTCGTCGAGTTTGAACTTCATCTGATCGCCCTCCTGGTACGGAAAGACCCATCCAGTGTGCGCATAGCCCGGTTCGCCACCGGGCGCTTCCATGACCATGTCCAAAGACACGAATTCTGTCACCACGATCTTGCCCATACCGATCCCCTGTCGTCAGTGCGTGTGCGCCATTCGAGTAGTCGACTACCCCACTGTTACAGACTCTGCGTGGTGGTGGAACTCATCAGCGGCGATCGTCCACTATGACCGATGTACAAACCGAATCGCCTGTTTTCGATCCCTCTGCTTGCGTGGCGATTCGGACGTTCCCTCACGTTCGCATACCCTCGTATATCGATGATGTGGCGTCGAAAGTGTGCAGTGGCAGTGGCCGGAACAGTGCTCTCAGGGAGCATTGCGTTTACCGGTGTCGTAGGGACCTCGGGAGTGGCCGGCGCCCAACCGGCCCCGCCGCCGCCCACCACCACCACCGAGGCACCGTTCACAACACCCAACACCGACAACTGCCCGTTCACGAGTAGCCCGGCGCCGGCGATCGATCTCTCCGAAGCACCCGCGCCCGGATCCACGGCCCCGACTGCTGTCCCGATTCCGGAAAGCCCTGTCGGTGGAGACAAGCTCGGCGAGTGTGGCGTCGTACTTCCTGACGGCGCTCCCCCGCTCCCGGCCGACATCGCGGCATCCGGATGGGTACTCGCGGACGCCGAAACCGGTGAGGTCCTCGCCGCGAAAGATCCGCACGGTCGCTACCGACCGGCCAGCACCATCAAGATGCTGTTGGCTCTCGTCGCGCTCGACGAACTCGATCTCGACACCGAAATCACCGCAACTGCCGAAGACGCGGACGCTGAAGGTAGCGCTGTCGGCATCGGCAAGGGCGGCAAGTACACCAACCGGCAACTGATGCAGGGTCTGGTCATGGCGTCGGGAAACGATGCCGCGCACGCTCTTGCCCGCCAACTCGGCGGTGACGCTGCAGCCGTGTCGAAAATGAACGCGCTCGCGGCCGAACTCGGCGCCCTCGACACCCGCACGGCAACTCCATCCGGACTCGACGGCCCAGGGATGAGCAGCTCACCGTACGACCTGGCCGTAATCTTCCATACAGCCCTCCAGAATCCGACGTTTGCCGGACTGATCCATACCGAAACCGTCGAGTTTCCCGGCTTCCCCAAAGATCCGACGATTCCTGACGATCAGGACCGCCCCGGATTCACTCTCGCGAACGACAATCAGTTGCTCTACAACTACGACGGCGCATTGGGCGGCAAGACCGGCTTCACCGACGACGCCCGCCACACGTACGTCGGTGCTGCGGAGCGCAACGGCCGGAAACTACTGGTGACATTGATGGGCGGCGAAGCCAAGCCGATCCGTCCGTGGGAGCAGGCTGCCCGTCTACTCGACTACGGATATGCACTCCCCGCGAGCACAACCGTCGGCTCGTTGACGGACCGATCGACCGACGATGCCACGCCCGATGTCACTCGCACACCGTCTGCCGCTGCACCAGGCTCGATTTCGGCAGCACCCACCGCTACCGACACCGAGTCGGACACCACTGACCGCATCCTCATCGGTGCTGTCGGCGGAGTTGTGGTGATCGCGCTGGTGGCGGGAGCCGTTGCCCTGAACCGTCGAAGGCGCTAGCGCGGCCGACGGCGCATGAAGCCCGAAAGACCCAGGCCGGCAACCGCACCCGTGGCGATCAACGCAGCCACGCGAGACGGTGAAGCTCCGTCACTGACAACGATTCGCGGCGAGATCACGGCCGGATCCGGCGGCGGAACGAAGGCGAGAGCCATACTTTCCTTTGTCGTCGCCGCCCACGCCGTGCAGAACAGCAGCATCCTCGACGCAGTGAACACGAACACGAGCAAACCGATGATCGGGCCGAATGCCACGCCCGCCGGGCCACTGGTGACGGCCGCGAGGTAGATCGCACCTACCTGCTTGAAGATTTCGAACACGACCGCGGCGATAAGCGCTGCCTGCGCGGCGCTGCGCAGCGTGACAGGCTCGCGCGGTAGCCGGGCAATCACCCACAGGAACACCGCCCACGTCGCCAGGAGTGAGAGCAACAGTGAAACGACTCTGAGCCCCACGCCGACACCGGTGATGTTCTCGAGGTTGAGCCATTTCACGATCTGAGTCGCAACCGGCCCGCTGCTCAGCGCCGACATTCCCAGTGAGACGACCATGGCGAGAGCCAGACCGATGAGGGCCCCTGCGTCACCGAGTTTGGTACGAACGAAACCCTTCGGCTCGCGCTTGCTCTCCCACATCGCCGTCAGCGCGTCGCGAACATTTGCCATCCAACCGAGACCCGCGTACGCGGCACCCAGGAGACCGAAGATTCCGACGCTCGCGCGCGAGTCGATAGCCGAATCGATCAGCGTGTTGATGGTGTCACCCAAGCTGCCCGGAATGCTCTTGGTGATCTGCTCCTGAATCGACTCCAGGTACTCGGGATGCCCGGCCAATACGAAACCGGCCACTGCAAACGCGACCATCATGATCGGAATCAATGCGAGAACACTGAAGTACGTGATTCCCGCAGCGTAGTAATCGCCCTTTTGCTCTTGGAAACGTCCTGCGGCGCGAACCAGATGATCGAGCCAGGGTCGCGCTGCTCGTTGCTTCTCGAGAAAGCTCGGTGCGTCGTCGTCCGTGTCAGCCATTGCCGTCCCCCTCATGTTCGGTCAGGCGTCGTGAGTCCGAATTCGCGTAAGTCAGCCCTTCGGTGCCAGGAATCCGACCTTGTCATAGACAGCGGCGAGAGTGCGTGAAGACACCTCACGGGCGCGGTGCGCTCCAGCCGCGATGATGCGATCCAGCTCTGCCTCGTCGGCAAGGTAACCGTCGACCTTCGCCTTGAGTGGGGTGACGAACTCGGTCAGCACGTCAGCGGTATCGGTCTTGAGGTCGCCGTACCCCTTGCCCTCGTAACCGGCCACCAGAGTCTCGATCGGCACTCCCGAGAGAGCCGACTGAATGGTGAGCAGGTTGCTGACGCCCGGCTTGGCCTGCGGGTCGAAACGAATCTCGCGCTCGTTGTCGGTGACGGCCGACTTGATCTTCTTTGCCGACACCTTCGGATCGTCGAGCAGATTGATCAGTCCGGCCGCACTGGCGGCGGACTTGCTCATCTTGGCGGTCGGATCCTGCAGGTCGTAGATCTTTGCCGTGCCCTTGATGATCTGCGGCTCGGGAACAACGAACGCCTTGCCGTAGCGGGTGTTGAACCGGCCGGCCAGATCGCGTGCGAGTTCGAGGTGCTGACGCTGATCCTCACCCACCGGAACTCGCTGCGGGCGGTACAGAAGGATGTCCGCGGCCATCAGAACCGGATACGTGAACAAACCGACACTGGCGTTGTCGCTGCCTTGCTTGGCGGACTTGTCCTTGAACTGCGTCATACGGCTGGCTTCACCGAAACCGGTGATGCAGTTCAGGACCCACGCCAACTGTGCGTGCTCGGGAACCTGACTCTGTACGAACAGCGTCGCCCGATCCGGATCGATCCCCACCGCAAGGAGCTGAGCCACCGCAACCTTGGTGCGACGACGCAATTCCTTCGGGTCCTGCGTCACCGTGATGGCGTGAAGATCCGGAATGAAGTAGAAAGCGTCGAAATCGTCCTGCAACGGAACCCACTGCTGCAGCGCACCCAGGTAGTTGCCGAGGTGGAAAGAATCCGACGTCGGCTGGATTCCGGAAAGCACGCGAGGCTTTGCGGTGGGCTTCTGTTCTGCAGGGGTCGACATGGTTCCGATCTTTTCACGAGTGGAAATCAGTGCAGTGGCGTGGTGCCCGGGTAGTCGAGTTCGACGAGGTCTTCACCGTGGGCGGTGAGGTCCTCCGCACCGAACTGGTAGACGGTCCGGAAAACGACGGGTTCCCATTCTTCGGTGTAGAAGTCCATCGTTTCGCGGAACCACTCCAACTGATCCTGTTGCTCGGACAGTAGAGAACCCGCACCTCGGATCACAACTACATATCCGGCGCCGAGTCCGAGTACGTCGTCGAGATCGCGCATGACATCGTCGAAAGCGTCTTTGTTGCGCCCGAAGTGGGACGGAAACTGGAAGGCTGCCGCGAACTCGTCGAAGACCTGCGCCGTTGTTCGCATGTTCTCTCCGCGAACCACCCGAACGACAAAATTCTCGCCACGAAGTTCACGTGCAAGATCATCCGCAACGGCCGGGTCGCTCTGCAGGGCCACCGAAGCCACATCCGAAGACGGATCCAGCCACTGCGCCACGCTGACCGTAGACGAGTCCGACATCAGCGAATCCTCACAAACGTGTCGTAGTGATCGAGGGTGTACCACGCCGAACCGTCGTTACCGGTGACGATTCGCTCGGCATCACGACCTTGGCCGTTTTTCTTCGCGTTGACGTCCCATTCCTGATAGACGACACGTCCGCCACCGGCACCGACAGCGGGCAGACGCCCTTCGCTGTTGCGGAAGGTGATGCCGCCCTTGGTGCCCGGCGCATTGGCGGAATCCGGCCACCGCCCGGCGTCGATCTCCACGAGCGTGGCGAGAACGCGCGTCGGCGCATCGCTGTTCGTCTGCTGCGTTGTCTTGACGGCGGAGCTGGAGGGCGCGGAGCTCGAGGGCACGGAACTCGACGGCGCGGAACTCGACGGCGCGGCCTTGGTGGTAGCACCCGGCTTGGCTTGAACAGTCGAGGACTGGGCACTCGAGGACTTCGCAACCGACGACGCCGAACTGTCGGAGTCACGTGAAGAAAGGGTTACCGCCAGTACGAGCGCCACCACCGCCACCACGACGGTGATGATGGCGTTGCGCGTCTTTGCGCTCGGCATTTTCAGTCCTTCAGGCACGAGCGCTCCTACCGGTACGAGACGGTGACAGGCGCGTGATCCGACCAACGGAGGTCGTAGGACTCAGCGCGTTCCACGATGGCAACCTTGGCCCGCTCGGCGTATCCGCGGGTGGCAACCTGGTAGTCGATACGCCAACCCGAATCGTTGTCGAATGCCTTGCCGCGGTACGACCACCACGAGTACGGACCGTCGACACCCGGATGGAGGGTGCGGAAGACATCGACCCACGCGGAATCTTCGGCGAACAGCAGATCCATCCAGGCGCGCTCCTCGGGGAGGAATCCCGAAGACTTCTTGTTGGTCTTCCAGTTCTTGAGGTCGAGTTCGGTGTGCGCGATGTTCCAATCGCCGCTGACCACCACGTGACGATCGGCAGCCTCGGCCGCCGCAGCGGTGGAGGCGAGGTGAACTGCGAAGGACGCCATGAACCGCTCCTTCTCCTCCTGCTTCGGCGTGAGCGCCTCACCGGAGGGCAGGTACAGGCTCGCGACGGTCAGATCCGCGAAGTCGGCTTCGATGTATCGACCGGCGTCGAGAAACTCGTCGTCCCCGTGACCGATCCGCACCGCGTCGGGTTCCGTGCGTGAAAGCACAGCGACTCCGTTGCGTCCCTTCGCGGACGGCTCGGCGGAGACGAGGAACCATCCGTTGCCGAGCGCTGGTTCGAGAGTCTCGCGAAGCTGATCGTCCGACGCACGCGTTTCCTGAAGGCAGATGAAATCCGCCGACGTCTTCTCCAGCCAGTCGAGCATGCCCTTGCGGGCAGCTGCTCGAACGCCGTTGACGTTCACGGACGTGATGGTGTGGGGCGCAAGAATGTGGGAGTCAGCAGTTTGTGGCACGGCAAGCACCGTAGCCGATTCCACCGACGCGGATGGGCGCCCAGGTCAGCGCACGGCCCTACGCTGCAGAATCACCGCAACCGCCAGCACGACGAGACCCGCGACGGCCAGCAACGACCCAACCGCTGCCGGTGCGGTGTACCCGTAACCGGCCGCGATGACGACGCCGCCGATCCACGCTCCGAAGGCATTGGCGATGTTCAGCGCGGCGTGATTGAGAGACGCCGCCAAGGTCTGAGCGTCCTCGGCGACATCCATCAACCGTGTTTGAAGGCCAGGAACCATCGAGGACCCGGCAAGCCCGATGAGGAAGACGAAGACAAGCGCCGTGTACGGATTGCGCACGGCGATCACGAAGACCGCGAGGATCACCACGAGGGATCCCATCGACAGGAACAAACCCTTCATCAGTGCGCGATCCGCGAGGTATCCACCGACGAAGTTGCCGGCGACCATGCCCAGTCCGTACAGCATGAGCGCCAGAGGAATGAACGAAGCACCGAGACCGGATACGTCGGTGAGCGTCGTACTGATGTAGGTGTAGACGGCAAACATCCCGCCGAATCCGACCATTCCCACGATCAGGGTCATCCACACCTGAACGCGGCCCAGCGCCCCGAGTTCGGTGATCGGATTCGTCACCGGCATACCGTCCAACCGCGGAATCCAGACGAACAGCGAAGCAACGGTTGCCACCCCGATCACGGCGACCAAGGCGAAGGCGCTGCGCCAGCCGAGTGCCTGGCCGATCCAGGCCGCGACCGGCACCCCGATCACATTGGCCACGGACAGACCCATCATCACCATCGCCACGGCCTTCGCGCGTTTACCTGGTTCGGCCAAATGAGCGGCGACCAGTGCGGCGACTCCGAAGTACGCGCCGTGCGGCAATCCGGCGACGAATCGAGCCATCATCAGCGTCGTGTACGAGGGCGCAAAGACCGAAGCGGCATTGCCGACGGTGAATGCGACCATGAGTGCGATCAACAGGGTGCGGCGCGGTACCCGTGCGGTGAGAGCAGCGATCAGCGGAGCACCGACGACAACCCCGAGCGCGTACGCCGAGATCACGTGACCAGCGATGGGTTCCGAGACGCCGAGCCCGGATGCCATTTCCGGGAGCAATCCCATGGCGACGAACTCGGTTGTGCCGATACCGAAACCGCCGAGGGCAAGAGCGAGCATCGCTGGACCTCTGGCGGAACGAACCCCGGGTGTCGAGGTGTCAGAACGGGAGAGGGTAGACGAAGTCACTGATCAATTGTGGTCTCACACCTGGTTGAACTTCCAAGTGAGAGCGGGTGAGTTCACTCACGTGAGACCGCGAACACAAATGGGACGCCCGGTTTCCCGGACGTCCCATCAGAAGGTGAAACAGTGAATCTACTTCGCGGCCATGGCCTTCTGCAGGTTCACGTCGAGTGCGCCGAGGAACTCCTCGGTGGTCAGGTAGCCCTGATCGCCGCCGACCAGCATCGAGAGGTCCTTGGTCATCTGGCCGCTTTCGACGGTCTTGATGACAACGTCTTCGAGCGCCTGCGCGAAGCCGATGACCTCAGGGGTGCTGTCGAGCTTGCCACGATGCTCGAGTCCGCGGGTCCACGCAAAGATGGACGCGATCGGGTTGGTCGAGGTGGGCTTGCCCTGCTGGTGCTGACGGTAGTGACGCGTCACGGTGCCGTGAGCAGCCTCTGCCTCACAGGTCCTTCCGTCCGGTGTCAGCAGAACCGACGTCATGAGGCCGAGCGAGCCGAAGCCCTGGGCCACGGTGTCGGACTGGACGTCGCCGTCGTAGTTCTTGCATGCCCAGACGTATCCACCCTCCCACTTGAGTGCGGAAGCGACCATGTCGTCGATGAGGCGGTGCTCGTAGGTCAGACCTGCGGCATCGAACTCAGCCTTGAACTCGGTCTCGTAGACGTGCTGGAAGATGTCCTTGAAGGCACCGTCGTACGCCTTGAGAATGGTGTTCTTGGTGGACAGGTACACCGGGTAGTTCTGCTGCAGTCCGTAGGTGAGCGACGCGCGAGCGAAGTCACGGATGGACGTGGTGAAGTTGTACTGCCCCTGGACGACGCCGCCCTCTTCGGGGAAGTTGACCAGTTCGTGCTCGATCGGTGCGCTGCCGTCCTCAGGCGTGTAGGTGATCATCACCTTGCCGGGGCCGGGGACCTTGAAGTCTGTGGCGCGGTACTGGTCGCCGAATGCGTGACGGCCGATGATGATCGGCTTGGTCCAGCCCGGAACGAGTCGCGGAACGTTGGAGATGATGATCGGTGCGCGGAAGATCGTGCCGCCGAGAATGTTGCGGATCGTTCCGTTCGGGGAACGCCACATCTTCTTGAGACCGAATTCCTCGACACGTGCCTCGTCCGGCGTGATCGTGGCGCATTTGACGCCGACGCCGTGCTTCTGGATCGCGTGCGCTGCGTCGATGGTGACCTGGTCGTCGGTCTCGTCGCGGTACTCGATACCGAGGTCGTAGTACTCGAGGTTCACATCGAGATACGGATGGATCAACTTGTCTTTGATGAACTGCCAGATAATGCGCGTCATCTCATCGCCGTCGAGTTCGACGACGGTGCCCTCAACCTTGATTTTGGACATGGGTGCTTCGCGTCCTCCTAGGAAGTTTCCCTGGTTACACGGTTGCGGTCACACTTTGTGAGTGGGTCCGCGAACGGTTCGATTATCAAACCTAGACGGTGTGGACTGATCTCGGGAGATGAGTCCCAAACAAGACAAGCGTACTGCTAACCCGTGAGGCCGCAACCGGCAGGTCCACCCATCGGTCTCTACTCGCGAGTAACTTTTGCCTGCTAGTGGGCTGCGTCGCTCTGTCTCGTGTGCGGTTGCGGCTCACAATTCGCCCCGCGTCAGGACTGCGCTCACTTCCCGGTAGAATCCGACTTGGTCATGAGTGCCAGCGTCAAGCCCCGGCTCGCTGGACGGCAACCCTCCAACCGCGGTGGGGTGCCCCGGGTGATGACCAGGTTTCCCGACGTGGATCTGCTCACGCAGTTCCACCGCAATTCGGGTGACAAGCGCGGGTCCGACAGGGACGGACCCCAGACCGGGCCGAGCCCCACGGAGGTAACTCAGTATGTGTCGCACTTGTAGATAGACCCCAGCACGGGGCGGCGATCCTTCGCCCCCGTCCGACATCTATCCGTCAGACCACTGGAGTGAACAAATCATGACCGACAACACAGCCGACGGCGCAGCAACTTCTGATCCGACCGCGAACTGGTCGTTCGAGACCAAGCAGGTGCACGCCGGGCAGACAGCGGACACCGCCACCAATGCGCGCGCTCTGCCGATCTACCAGACCACCAGCTACGTTTTCGACAGCACCGATCACGCTGCGGCACTGTTCGGCCTCGCCGAGCCTGGCAACATCTACACGCGGATCATGAATCCCACACAGGACGCCGTCGAGCAGCGCATCGCCGCCCTCGAAGGCGGAGTCGCCGCACTCCTCCTCTCCTCGGGTCAGGCTGCCGAAACCATCGCGATCCTCAACATTGCCGAAGCCGGCGACCACATCGTCTCGAGCCCGTACCTGTACGGCGGCACGTACAACCTCTTGCATTACACCCTTCGCAAGCTGGGCATCGAAGTCACCTTCGTCGAGGATCCCGACGATCTCGAGCAGTGGCGCGAAGCCATTCGCCCGAACACGAAGGCGTTCTACGGCGAGACGATCGCTAATCCCAAGAACCACATCCTCGACCTGCCCGGCATCTCGTCGCTGGCCCACGAGAACGGTCTTCCGTTGATCGTGGACAACACAGTCGCGACGCCGTACCTGCTCCGCCCACTCGAACACGGCGCCGACATCGTCGTTCACTCGGCCACCAAATACCTTGGCGGACACGGCACCGCGATCGCCGGCGTGATCGTCGACGGCGGCACCTTCGATTGGACGCAGGGTCGCCACACGAACTTCACGACGCCTGATCCCAGCTACCACGGCGTCACCTTCGCAGACCTCGGCGCGCCGGCGTTTGCACTCAAGGCGCGCGTCCAACTGCTGCGCGATCTCGGCTCCGCCGTGGCGCCGTTCAACGCGTTCCTCATCGCGCAGGGCATCGAAACCTTGAGCCTGCGCATCGAGCGTCACGTGTCCAATGCACAGAAGGTCGCCGAATTCCTCGACGGCCACGGCGAGGTGGCCTCCGTTTCCTACGCGGGACTCCCCTCCTCGCCATGGTTCGAACGCGGAAAGCAGCTGACGCCCAAGGGAACCGGCGCCATCGTCACCTTCGAGCTGCCCGGAGGTATCGATGCGGGCAAGACGTTCGTCAACGCTCTGACGCTGCACAGCCACGTCGCCAACATCGGCGACGTTCGCTCACTCGTCATCCACCCCGCCTCGACGACACACTCGCAGCTCACCCCCGAAGAGCAGCTCGCCTCCGGTGTCACACCCGGACTCGTTCGCCTCGCGGTCGGTATCGAAGGAATCGACGACATCATCGCCGATATCACCGTCGGCCTGGCTGCGGTGGCAAACTCGTGACCGTGAACGAATTGGAGCCCAGGATCGACCTCCTTCCCCCGCCCGACGGCCAGGTGGGGTTCGTCGACATCGGCGCCCTGGAACTCGAGAGCGGCGCGGTACTCCCCTCGGTTTCGCTCGCCGTTCAGCGGTGGGGTGAGCTGTCCCCGAACCGCGACAACGTCGTACTCGTCGAGCACGCACTGACCGGAGACTCACACGTCACCGGACCGATCTCCGCAAATCAGCCCTCCCCCGGTTGGTGGAACGGGATGGTCGGCGCCGGCGAACCGATCGACACCGGCGAATGGTGCGTCATCGCAACCAATGTCCTCGGTGGTTGTCGCGGCACGACCGGTCCCAGTTCGCTGGCCGACGACGGCAAGCCGTGGGGCAGCAGGTTCCCGGAGATCTCCATCCGGGATCAGATCGCGGCGGAGAAGAAGCTCGTCGATCTCCTCGGGATAGACCAGTTGGCCTCGGTAGTCGGCGGATCCATGGGCGGCATGCGCACCCTCGAATGGGCAGTTACCTACCCGGACAGCATTCGCTCCGCGTTGGTTCTCGCAACCGGTTCACGGGCCACCGCAGATCAGATCGGCACCCAGACGACGCAGATCGCTGCCATCGTCTCCGATCCGGATTGGCAGGGCGGTGACTACCACGGAACGGGGCGGGTACCTCGCGCCGGACTCGGCATCGCCCGTCGCATCGCGCACCTGACGTACCGCACCGAGTCCGAACTGGATGCGCGCTTCGAGAACTCCGCTCAGAACGACGAAAATCCTTGGAACGGTGGACGATACGCCGTCCAGAGTTACCTGGAACATCAGGCAGACAAGCTGGTCGACCGCTTCGACCCGAGCACGTACGTCCTCCTGACCGAGGCCATGAACCGGCACGACATCGGTCGTGGACGCGGCGGCGTTGTAGCGGCGTTGGCATCGATCACGGCGCCGGTCGTCGTGGGCGGCGTGGACTCGGATCGGCTGTATCCCCTTCGTTTGCAGGAGGAGATCGCGGACGGCATTTCGACGTGCACTGGCCTCGAGATTCTCAAGTCCAGAGACGGCCATGACGGCTTCCTGACGGAGGCGGACGCTGTCGCCGGACTGCTTCGCCGAACGATGGAGTTCGCACGCACGGCCCGCTGATCCGGCACAGAGGCACAATTTCAGGATCCGTCAATGTCGGGAAAACCACAGCTGATCTGCAGGTTTTCCCGACATTTTCATTGGCGTCCCTGAGCCGGCGCGGCTAGCATCGGCGAACGTGAATCAGCCATGCTCGACGCGCCTGCAGGCTACGTACATTCCCGAGCACATGTCCTTCGCGTTCTGGGGTGACACAGATCCGGCAGCGCGTCTGTCGGCGCTGGGGATGCCGACGGGATCGCCGGGCATCTGCCGGCTGGCGATCCCGGTCGACGAGTCGATCACAGCGACCGATGTCGAAGCGCAACTGCTCGACCTCGCCACCGCGATCGACGCCTTGCACACCCTCGATGCACGTCGCGACGACCTCGGACCGTCGTTGCTCGCATGGAAGCGCGTCATCGACACCGGCGCACATGACATTCCGACTGCAGCGCATGCCGCGATCGAGCGCGACGACACGAGAATCAGAAGCGCCCGGTCGACGGTGCAATTGTTCACGGAAGCGCGCGCGGCCATCGAGAGTCTTCGCCGAGCAAAGATTCAGGCGACATTGCGCCCGTATCAAGTGCACGGAGTTGCCTGGCTGACTGCACTGTCGGGTTCGGGCGGTGGAATCCTCGCCGACGAGATGGGTTTGGGCAAGACACTGCAAGCGATTTCGATGATCGCGATCCGCGCCGACGACGGTCCGCACCTGGTTGTGTGTCCCACCTCGGTGATAGGAAACTGGCGCCGCGAGATCGAGCGATTCGCTCCGCATCTGCCACTACACGTTCATCACGGGACTGCTCGCACACTTCCCACTCGTGTTCCTGCCGGCACCACGGTTCTGACCAGCTACAGCGTCTTGCGTTCCGACGCAGCACAATTGGCCCCGATCCATTGGAGTTCAGTGGTCTTCGACGAGGCACAACAGATCAAGAACCCCTCTTCGCTGGCAGCGAAAGCAGCAATGCAGTTGTCGGCCGACGTCAAGGTAGCGATGACCGGCACGCCGGTGGAGAACCGCCTCGAAGAATTGTGGTCGCTCTTTCGCGTCGCCAATCCCGAAGTCCTCGGAACTCGCGCACGGTTTCGTCAACGCTTTGCCGTACCGATCGAATCCGGTCGATCGGCCACCGCGGCGACCAGGCTTGCCGCGGTCATCGATCCGTTCATTCTGCGCAGAACCAAAGACACAGTGGCCAAGGATCTTCCGCCCAAGCAATTTTCCACCGTCTCGTGCACTCTGACGTCGGAACAGGCGCGCATCTATCGGTCTGCAGTTGCAGATGCTTTCGACACCGGTTTGGGTACGGGAATTGCCCGGCGCGGCAATATCCTTGCACTGCTGACCACCCTCAAGCAGGTATGCAATCATCCGGCGCAGGTCACCGGCGATACGGATGACCTCTACGGAAGATCCGGAAAGCTCGACCGCGCAACGGAAATGATCGCCGAGATCGTCGACGACGGCGATCGCGCGCTGATATTCACGCAGTACCGGACGATGGGCGAGATGCTCTCGCGGCACCTGGGCTCCGAGTTGGGAATCGGCGCAATCCCGTTCCTTCACGGCGGCCTGAACACCGACAAGCGCGACGCGATGGTCGACGCATTCCAGAACGACACGGATTCACCACCGGTTCTGATTCTGAGCTTGCGCGCCGCCGGCTTCGGCCTCAACCTCACGCGCGCAAGTCACGTCGTGCACTACGACCGGTGGTGGAACCCAGCCGTCGAGGATCAAGCAACCGACCGGGCACACCGCATCGGCCAGAAGCGCACCGTCAACGTCCACACCTTGGTGACGGGCGGTACCGTCGAGGATCACATCGCAGCGATGCACGAGTCCAAACGAGCTGTGGCCGATGCTGTTTCCGGGAACGTCGAGGCCGCCCTGGCTGATCTACCCGACACCGAACTGCGTGAACTCCTCGAACTCGACGGCGCGGTGATCATCTGATGGCCAACGAATTCGGTGTCACCGCTTGGGGTCGAGCATGGCTGCGCACAGTGGAGCGGACCGCGGCATCCGGTCCGAACCCGTCCCTGCCGACGGCTCGTACCCTCGCACGCAACGGTTCCGTGGAGTTCACCGTGGTCTCATCGGGGACCGTCGTCGCGGAGGTGAGCACCAAAGCAAAAACCTCGTCGGTGACAATTTCTGTCCCGCTCTGGACCAAATCCGAAATCGCCGCAGTGAAGAGCCTTCTCCGTTCGGCGGGAAAGGCCAACAGATCCGTCTCCACCGGCGAACTGCCGGACAGCATCGTCACCGAACTGCAGGCTCGAAATATCGCAGTAGCCGTTGATCTTTCGGAGTGCACTGCCAGCTGCGACTGCTCAGGTCGACGCTCGCCGTGCGTTCACCATCTCGCCGCGATCTACGCCCTGGCCGGGCGAATCGACGAGGAACCTGCACTTGCGGTGACGCTGCGAAGTGCACCGGTCAAGGCTGGAAAGAAGTCGACATCCACAGATTCACCGGAGTGGATCCCCTTGAGTGATATCGACATTCGCTCGTTCTACGGAGACTGATCTTCTCAGTCGGTGCCGAGCGGATCGATGGTCAGGGCGAGCGTCGCGATCAACACACCCATCACACCCATCGCCGCAGTGTCGAAGACCCTTCCACGCACCGCGAGCAACCCCACACGATTCTCGGGAACGAACCACCGAGCGGCAGCTCCGATGATGACGGCAACACCGAAGACGAGGGCGCCGCGACGCCACCGGTCGGCCAGCACGAGAACCACGGCCGCCGCGATCACGGCGAGGACCGCGAGCATGGGCAGATTCTTCTTCGCGAGGCCGACCAGTGAGGACATCGGACTCAGACTCCGGCCAGAACCCGCTCGGCGCGCTCGACCACGTTGGTGATCAGGAACGCGCGGGTCAGCGGTCCGACACCACCGGGATTGGGTGAGACGAAGCCGGCGACCTCGTTCACGTCGGCTGCCACGTCGCCGCGCAGGCCGTCGTCGGTGCGACTGACGCCGACGTCGAGGACCGCTGCCCCGGGCTTGACCATGTCTGCGGTGATGAGGCCGGGCACGCCGGCGGCAGCGACGATGATGTCGGCGCGGCGAACCTCGGCCGCGAGATCGCGGGTACCGGTGTGGCAGAGCGTGACCGTCGCGTTCTCGCTACGACGCGTCAGCAGCAATCCGATCGGACGACCGACCGTGACGCCGCGTCCCACAACCACCACGTGTGCACCGGCAATCGGGACCTCGTAGCGACGCAGAAGGTGGAGGATTCCACGTGGGGTGCACGGCAGCGGGGCTTCCTTGCCCAACACCAGGCGACCGAGGTTGACCGGATGCAAGCCGTCGGCATCCTTGTCGGGGTCGATACGCTCGAGGGCCGCGTTCTCGTCGAGGTGCTTGGGGAGCGGCAACTGCACGATGTAGCCGGTGCACTCGGGATTGGCATTGAGCTCGTCGATCGTCGCGTTGAGCTGTTCCTGCGTGATGTCGGCAGGCAGGTCGCGTCGCAAAGAATTGATACCGACCTTGGCGCAGTCGTTGTGCTTGCCGCGCACGTAAGCCGCGGATCCCGGGTCGTCGCCCACCAGGATGGTGCCCAAGCCGGGTGTGATGCCCTCTGCCTTCAGAGCGCTCACCCGCACCTTCAGGTCTTCGAAGATTTCGTCACGGGTAGCTTTGCCGTCGAGGATCGTTGCAGTCACGGCGACCATTGTTCCAGGTTAGGGTCGATGAGTGACAACGGCTCCGGAACTACGCGGCCCGAGGGTGCTCCTCTCCCCCGTCGCGCCCGATCATCACGCCCGTCTGCGGGCAATTCACCTGCACCCGGACGTCGTGCAGTGGTGGCAAAATCCCGACGACGACTGGCCTGCAGCGCCGGAGGCCGGCACCACGCGTTACAGCATCTTCTACGGCGACCACCTGATCGGCTTCATCCAGTGGTATGAGGCGGAGGACAACCCCGACTTCCGCCACGCCGGGCTCGACTTGTTCCTCGATCCCGACTTTCACAGCCAAGGGTTCGGTCGCGAATCGATTCGCGTGCTGTGTGCCCACCTGATCGACGACCTCGCATTCCACCGTCTGGTCATCGACCCGGAAGTCGACAACTCCGTCGCCATCGCTTGCTACCGATCAGTGGGGTTCAAAGACGTCGGGGTGATGCGCGAGTACTCGCGAGATCGCCATGGTGTGTGGAAGGACGGACTGCTGATGGATCTGCTCGCACGGGAATTCATCCGCTGATCACAAGGTACGACCCGAAGGGACAGTCATCATGTTGCTGGACAAGGAATTCACGGCCACCTTGCAGAAGAGTGACGCCAAGGGTGGGTGGACCTACGTGATCTGGCCGGAGTCCGCCGAGTTCTTCGGCACCCGCGGCCTGGTCAAGGTACGCGGGACGATCGACGGACATCCGTTCCAGAGTTCGTTCATGGCGCTGGGAGACGGCAACCACAAGCTGCCGGTCAAAGCCGATCTTCGCAAAGCCATCGGCAAGGAGACCGGCGAGATGGTGACAGTGCGCCTCGAGGAGCGCGTGGAGAGCTAGGCGCCTCTACTTCATGTCGACGACAAGACCGTGCGCAGACGCATAAGCCACCGCCTGCATCAACTCGATCTGCGCGTTTCCGACGGATGCGGACGTCCACAGGCTCGGATCGATCCGCGCACCGCGCAGATCTGCACCTTCGAGTTTGAGTCCACCCGTACGAGCACCGGACAGATCCGCCGACGCCAGCACCGCGCCCCGCATGTCGGCCCGAACCAGGTTCGCTTCACGGAATCGGCATGAGGTGAAGTCGATCTTCCTCAGGTCCGCCCCACCGAGTGAGGTCAACGAGAAGTCGACTTCGTCGAGCGTCAACGGCCGGATACGGCAACCGTCGAACGTCGACCCGAGCAGACTGCAGTTTCGGAACGTGCTGTGCCACAGGCTGGTCCGAGCAAAATTGCAGGAGCGAAACGCCGTTCCCGTGTGCACGGACTCCCCCAGATCGGTGCCGGTGAAATCACAATCCGTGAACACCACCGACTCCGTCGTGAGTCCGGTGAGGTCGGCATCTCGGAAATTGCAATTGGTAAAAGTGCGCTGACGCCACTTCTGCCCGGCCAGCCGCGCGTCTGAATAGTCTTCGCCGACGACGTCGTCGGATTCTTCGGGGAGCATGCCGTCCATACTGCCCCGCCGCACCGACACCGCTTCAGCGCCCCTGATGGCGGCGGACAATCAGCCGGCCGACACCCAGCGATCTCGTCCGTCGCTACCAATCCCACACACCATGGGAGTGCCCTTCTTTGTCACGCCTGTAGCTCCAGGTGACGAGCAGAATGATCCCGGATTCACCGTTCCTCCCGACGGTTTCGGGGGAACGTAGGCGGGTTCCGTTGTCTTCGGCGGCGTGTACGCCGGCGCGGGCGGAACGTACGGCGTAGTCGTGGTCTCCGGCACCTGCGGAACCAGCGGCACGATTGCCACGGTTGTCGTCGTTGGTGGCGGCACGATCGTTGTCGTCGTCGGCAAGAGGGACGAAGTCGTGGTCTTCGTCGTCGACGGGACCGTGCTTTTGGTTGTCGTCGCCGCCGCTGTCGTAGAAGAGGTCACAGCAGGCGTCGTTGATTCTTCCGACTTGCCCGCGCCCGTCGCCGCGGCGATGGCAACCAGCCCCACGACTGCTGCGCCGGCGATCCACGGCCACTTACGCCGCGTCTTGCCTTCCTCGGCGTTTGCGTCCGGCACCGGCGAACCGGGAGCACCGAAGACCTGGGTGGGAGTGCCGAAGGCTTGAGTGGGTGCGTCGACGCCCTTGGGCCGTGTCTGTGCAGTCCACTGCTGACCGTCCCAGTAACGGTCGATCGTGGGGTCGAAGGGGTCGGGGTTCCAACCGGCGGGAGGGTTCATCAAAATGTCCGTTCTGCGAAGAGTGCCGGAAATAGATTCGCACGGACTGGCCGGTTTGTTACCAATTCGCCCACACTTCCCGACCGGTCTTCTCACGGACGCGGGCACCGATACGACGCCCGGTACAGTTCCTCGAGTGTTCCGAGTGATGTTCCACGAGCCCCGCATCCCACCCAACACCGGAAACGCGATCCGCATGGTCGCGGGCACCGGTTGCGAACTCCACCTGGTCGGGCCTCTCGGGTTCGACTTGTCGGAGCCGAAACTCAAGCGCGCAGGCTTGGATTACCACGATCTGGCGACTGTCACGGTCCACGAGAACCTTGCTGCGGCGTGGGAAGCCGTCACGCCCGCGCGCGTGTTCGCCTTCACCGCGCACGCGACCACGTCCTATGCCGATATCGCCTACCAACCCGGCGACGTCCTGCTGTTCGGGCCCGAGCCCACCGGACTGTCCGAAGAGGTATTGGCGGACGAACACATCACCGAGCGCCTGCGTATCCCGATGCTTCCCGGACGCCGGTCCCTCAACCTGTCCAACGCTGCCGCCCTCGTGACGTACGAGGCGTGGCGTCAGCACGGGTTCAAGGGCGCCGTCTGATCGACGTCAGTAGACGTCTCGGACGTACCGCTTCTCGGCCGAGAGTGCCTTCACGTACGCCTCCGCACTACGAGGTGCCAGTTTTCCGTGTTGAGCGACCACCCCGTTGAGGGCACTGTCGACGTCCTTGGCCATCCGGTTGGCATCGCCGCAGACGTAGAAGTGGGCGCCCTTCTGCAACCACTCCCACAGCAGCGCACCGCGCTCACGCATCCGGTCCTGCACGTAGACCTTGTCGGCTTGATCCCGGGAAAATGCGAGGTCGAGTTCGGTGAGGAATCCGTCTTTCCGCAATTCTTCGATTTCTTCGCGGTAGTAGAAGTCGGTCGCGGCGTGCTGTTCCCCGAAGAACAGCCAGTTCGGGCCCGTGTGCCCCAATGCCCGACGCTCATGCAGGAAAGCACGGAACGGCGCGATGCCGGTTCCCGGACCGACCATGATCATCGGGGTTTCGGGATCGGACGGTGGCCGGAAATGGGTCGACTTCTGCACGAAGATGCCGATGTCATCATCGTGGGCGTGGTCTGCGAGGTAGGTCGAGCACACCCCACGCCGTGGGACACCCGCGACGTTGTAGCGCACCGCGGACACCGTCAGCTGCACTTCGCGTGGGTTCTCCTTCGGACTGGAAGATATCGAATACAGCCGCGGCTGAAGCGGTTTGAGGAGGGAGAGCCATTCGTCCGTCGAGGCACGAACGGGTGACTGCGCAAGTACGTCGACGGACTGTCGTCCCCACGACCAGTCTTTGAGCGTGGAGATGTTCTCCGGCTTCATCAACTCGGCGAGGTCCGCGTCGCGAGTTCGTTGATGCACGAACCGAATCATCTCGCTCGAGATTCGAGTGATCTCCAGGCGTTCGGTGAGCGCGGCACGCAGGGTCATATCGCCGTACTGCCCCAGTTCGACGACCTCCTCACCGTCGAGGCCGGTGAGGGTGAGCCACTCGTCGACAAACGGAGAGCTGTTTCGGGGCCAGACTCCGAGAGCGTCGCCAGCTTCGTAACTGACCGTGTCGTCCGGAAGGTGAAAGCCCAACTGCCGCACGTCTTTGGAAGAGCCTGGCCGGTTGAGCACGACATTGCGCGTCAAGGCTGTGGTCAGCGGCGCCTTCTTGTTGTACTGCAGCGGCGCCGACATCGCCGGTGAAATCGGCGTGGCCGCAACGGTTGTCCCAGAATTCTTCTTTGCAACGACGACGTCGGCCGTCTCACCAGCCGCCGAGCGCTGAAGTTCAGCCGTGACAGAGTCCAGCCAACCAGCAGCGGTGTCCTCGAAATCGGGCTCGCAGTCGGCGCGATCGACGATACGACTGGCCCCCAGTTCAGCAAGGCGGGCGTCAAGCTTTCGTCCATGCCCACAGAAGTCGTCATAGTTCGAGTCACCGAAAGCGATGACTGCATACCGTGTCTCGGCCATGCGGGGCGCCGTGTCAGCAGCCAACGCATCCCAAAAACCGCTGCCGTTGTCCGGGGATTCGCCGTCACCGGAGGTACTGGTGATCAACAGGACCTCTCGGGTGGCCGCCAGGTCGGCGGCCGGGAACTCGTCCATTGCATGCATCACCACGGGCAAGCCAACTTCCCCAAGGCGAGCAGCGCAGGCGGCGGCAAATTCTTCCGCGTTTCCGGTCTGCGATGCCCAGAGCACCACGATCGGCGCGCGTTCTGTCGCAATGCCCGGAGCCGAGGACAACGCGGGCCCGTCGGTGTCAGGGAGCGAGGTTCGCGAGTACAGGCCGGCCAATACCCCGTCGACCCACATCCGCTTTTCGGCATCGAACGGCGCCGTCGACGGCAACGTCGGGACCCCGGCAGTGCGATCGGCGTCCGCACGCAACGCGGCGAGAAGACCGGCCAGGTAGCTCTGCTGGAGCGCATCGAATACCACTGCAGGTGTTCCTGTTTGACCGATGACATCCGCGAGGACATCGGTTCGCGACAAAGCCCGATCAGCTGGCGCGGAAGCCACCAGCGGCGCCTCGGCGAGCACTGTTTCAGGTGTGTTCACGGCGACCTTCGTCATAGTGACAGCACAGGCTTTGAACTCCGGTTGCTGCGAGGCTGGATCGATGGCGTCGTTGGTGACGGCGTTGATGGACAGATATTCGCCGAAGGCGTCGTTCCAGTGAAATGGGGCAAAGCAGTTCCCCGGACGCACTCGGTCGGTGATGACGGCCGGAAGCACAGCGCGACCGCGGCGTGAGGCAACCTCGATCGAATCCTGGTCGACGACGCCGAGCCTG
This sequence comes from Rhodococcus sp. 66b, assembly GCF_002076325.1. NCBI lineage: Bacteria > Bacillati > Actinomycetota > Actinomycetes > Mycobacteriales > Nocardiaceae > Rhodococcus > Rhodococcus sp. 66b. The sequence continues at coordinate 149,148 of NZ_MUZB01000005.1, read as the reverse complement.
GCGGCGTCGTCGGGATGGATCTCGACGAAGGGACCTGGGTTGAGTTTGTTCAGCTTGGCGACCTTGCCGGTCTTGGTCATGGTGTGCCACTGGTGCGCGAGACGACCGGTGTTGAGCAGGAATGGATAGTCGTCGTCGGGCATTTCGGCGGGAAGCATGTGCGGCCGTGCGAAGAACATCGCACGGCCAGTGGCGGTGGGAAATGCGAGCCGCGGAGTGCTGCCGTCCTCGCGGATCAGGAGCCTTTGACTGACACCGTCATTGACGTATCGGATGGGATGACGGTCCTGATCACTGTCTGGCGGGCACGGCCACTGGATTGATGTCTTGCGGAGGCGCTCGTAGGTGACGCCGCGTAAGTCGTAGCCGGTCTTCGGATTCCAGAACTGCTTGATCTCTTCGAACACCTCTTCGGCACAGGTGTAGGTGAACGCCTCGACATACCCCATCTCGCAGGCGATCCGGGCGATGATCTGCCAATCAGGCAGCGCCTGCCCGACCGGATCCAACGCCTGCTGGAAGAGCGTCAGGTTGCGTTCGGAATTGATCATCACTCCGTCGGACTCTGTCCACAGTGACGCGGGCAGCAGAACATCGGCGTATTCGTTGGTCTCGGTGCCCAGGAACGCATCCTGGGTGATGACGAGGTCAGCCTTCTCCAAGCCGTCGATGACGGTCTTTCGGTTGGCTACCGTTGCAACGGGATTGGTGCAGATGATCCAGCATGCCTTGATGTCACCCGCCGCCATGCGGGAGAACATGTCGATGGTGCCACCGCCGATGTCGGTGCGCAGCGAGCCTTGCGGGATCCCCCACCTCTCCTCTACGAATTCGCGATCGGCGTCGACCATCACTGCACGCTGGCCGGGCAAACCTGGACCCATGTAGCCCATTTCACGCCCACCCATGGCGTTCGGCTGCCCGGTCAGCGAGAACGGACCGCTGCCGGGCTTGCAGATCGCACCGGTCGCAAGGTGAAGGTTGCAGATGGCGTTGGTGTTCCACGTGCCATGGGTGCTCTGGTTCAAACCCATTGTCCAACAGCTCATCCAGTTTGCAGCCTCACCGATCCACTGCGCTGCAGTGCGGATGTCGGCCTCGGGGATACCGGTGATCTCACTGACCTTCTCCGGGGTGTACTCCGCGAGGAAACTGGGCATCACCTCCCAGCCTTCGGTGAAGTCGGCGATGAAGTCAGGGTCGGTGTGGCCGTTCACCACGAGCAGGTGGAGTAGTCCGTTGAGTAGCGCGAGATCGGTGCCGGGAGCGATCTGCAGGAACAAGTTCGCCTTGTCGGCGGTGGCACTGCGTCGAGGGTCGACGACGATCAACTTCGCGCCTGCCTTGATCCGCTCCTGCATCCGCAGAAAGAGGATCGGATGGCAGTCCGCCATGTTCGCGCCGGTCACGAAGAACACGTCGGCGTGTTCGAAGTCCTGATAGGAACCGGGCGGTCCGTCGGCCCCGAGAGACTGTTTGTAGCCGGTGCCGGCACTCGCCATGCACAACCGGGAGTTCGATTCGATCTGATTGGTCCCGATGAATCCCTTGGCCAGCTTGTTCGACAAGTACTGGGCTTCGAGAGACATCTGCCCGGACACGTACAACGCAAATGCGTCGGGGCCGTGCTCGTCGATGATTGCCCGTAGACGCTGGGCGGTGTCAGTGATGACGGCGTCCATGTCCGCGGCTTCGATCGCATCCCCTCGGTGCGGACGGCGATATGCAGAGTCCATTCGCCCCGGACCTGCGAGCATGTCTGCGGTCGTGGTCCCTTTGGTGCACAGACGCCCGAAGTTGGTGGGATGTGTTTTCAGACCGGAAGACTTCGCAGCCTTCCGGCGTCCCGTCTCCGGATCGGTGATGATGTCGAGGACAAGACCACAGCCGACCCCGCAGTACGCGCAGAGTGTGTCGACACTGGTGGTGGTGAGTTGAGCGCCCATCGATTCATGCATCCCTTCGACCGAGGATCAAGGTCGACTTCTATCTTCGGATGCAGTTGTTTCGGGAGTTCATGCTCGATGTTGCGTATCAATCACTCTTTCCTCACCGCGCCCTTCAGACCGATGTGCGGTCCCGGAACCGGCGGTCGTCGACGGGCAGCGATACGCGAATGCCCAGTTCTAGGCCCTGCCGCCGAATCGAGCGATGTAGTGCCAGACCTTTTTGACGTCCTGCGGATCGAAGGACGCGCTCCGTGCGAGCCCCAGTACGGCAGGCGTCAGTCGCCTGCCGCGGGCAATTTCTCGGGCAAGGTCGACGACGGTCGCTCCCCGGTATTCGGGATGTTCGGCTATCTCTTCGACATCGACCGCGTAACCGTCGTGCCACAGCACTGCCCATTATCCGGATACGGAAGCAGCGCCGGTGAAGAAGTCGACCAGTGAATACGGTGCGCCTTCACCGAGGCAGAGATCAAGGATCACGTGCGAGTCAGCGGCCTCGGATGCACTGCGCACGAACATCGCTTCCTCGTAGCCGCTCAGTGCCGCTTCGATGTCGTCCGGGTGCGCGGCGATCGCCCTTCCCAGTTCGGCGCCGTCGAACATGGCCAAGTTCGCACCCTCACCGGACGGCGCCATCAGATGTGCCGCGTCACCGAGGAGCGTCACCCCAGGCACGCGATCCCATCGGTGCTCGTCGGGAAGAGCATGGATCGCGCGCGGAATCGGAGCGGTTTCGCCGTCTGTGATCAGCTCAGTGAGTTCCGTTGCCCAACCATCGAACTCGGCCGCGACCCGCGCTGTCGCAGCAGCGGCGTCGGTGAAATCGATACCGGCAAACCACTCCGCCGTACGGTTCAACTGGACGTAGGTGTGCACGATATCTCCCGCCTCTCGATGCGCGGCGATCGCTTTTCCTGGTGCGGGCGCGTACATCGCCCCGTCACCGACTGCCTCGGCTGCAGCCGAATGCTTCTCGTCGACGTCGTACAGATACGTCTCGACGAACGTCGTGCCGACGTATTCGGGCTTCGCATCGGAGAGCAACGGGCGGATCTTCGACCAGGCACCATCGGCGCCGACGAGGAGGTCGGTAGTCACCGTCGAACCGTCGGCGAAGGTCAGTTCGTGTCGGCCGTCAGCGCGCTCGTCGGCGGTGTTCCGTGAGCCGAGCGAGCGGACACTGTCGACCTTGCGTCCCCATTCGATCGTGCCGTCCGGAAGGGATTCGAGCAGGATCCGCCGGAGGTCTCCGCGCAGCACTTCAGGACGCGCTCCCGTGCCGTCGTCGGGTTCGTCGAGGAGTACAGCGGCATGTTGGTCGAGTACGCGCGACGCGGCACCGCCCTCGTGGATGATCGCGCGGAACTCGTCGATGAGGCCGGCAGCGTCGAGCGCCGCCTGACCGTTGTGTTCATGGATGTCGAGTTGGCCGCCCTGCGTGCGAGCTTCTGCCGACGGTTCCGCCTCGTAGATCTTCGACGGAATTCCGTGAACGTGGAGGACGCGCGCGAGGGTCAGACCGCCGAGACCCGCCCCGATGATCGTTATCGAGTTGCTCATGTTTGTTTCCTTTCAGGCTTCGATTGGAACGTCGTTCCAGTGACCATCTTGGAACGGCGTTCCAGATATGTCAAGATGGTGCGCATGGCGACCAGGAATCAGCGGACCGAACGACGTACGGACGCGCTCTCGAAGGAGCGAATCGTCGAGGCTGCGATCGAGATCCTCGACGACGAGGGCGAAACTGCGCTGACATTTCGCGCACTCTCCGCACGCCTGGCAACAGGAAGCGGGGCGATTTACTGGCACGTCGCCAACAAGAGCGAACTGCTCGCCGCGGCGACCGACGACGTCATCGCCCGCGTGACCACCGAAGGAACCGAAAGCGCAACCCCACGTGAGGCGATCCGGATCATCACTCTCGGTGTGTTCGACGCGATCGACGCGCACCCGTGGGTCGGCACCCAACTCTCTCGCGAGCCGTGGCAATCAGCGGTGATGCAGATCTTCGAAAGTCTGGGAGGGCAACTCCAAGCACTCGGCGTTCCCCAACCGGCACAGTTCGATTGTGCGTCCGCACTCCTGAACTACGTGCTCGGCCTCGCCGGACAGTATGCCGCGGGCGCCCGCCTCCTCCCCCGCGAGACAGATCGGTCCGCCTTCCTCGCCACCGTCGCGCAGCGGTGGGAAGAACTCGATTCCGCGAAGTACCCGTTCCTCAATCAGGTGACGGCGCAATTGCGCGACCACGACGACCGAGAACAGTTTCTGGCAGGCATCGATCTCATCCTCGCGGGAATCGACACCGTCCGATAGCAGCCGTTCCCGTCAGCCGCAGCCGTCAACGCGAATGAACAGCGGTGTTGGAGCCGAGCGCTATGTCGAGGAAATCTCTTGCCGCACCGCGCAATCCGCGATCGGGATCCCAGACGGCTTGGAGTCGCCTCGGCATCCGCAAGCCGTCGACGTTGACCGCGACCAGTCGGCCGTCCGTCAGGTCGGCAGCAACGGCCAACGACGACAGAACGGCGGGCGCGTTGCCTGCCACCACCGCAGCCTTGACTGCGGTGCACGAGGTGAGCTCGAGCAAAGGCGGCACACAATCGGGAACAGCATTCTCGAGCGTCAGACGCGTCCCTGACCCTGACTCGCGCTGAATCAGCGGCGTGCGTGCGAGGTCCGCAACCGGAACAGGCACACCATTGGCCCAGTCGTGTCCCGGCGGCACAACCACGACGAGGTGATCACGCGCCACCTCGCACGACGCGAGCGCCGACGGCACATCCGGACCTTCGACGAATCCGATATCGGCCTGGCCTGCCTGCACTTGAGCAGAGACATCCGAGGAATTGTGCAAGCTCACCGACGCCACGACGTTGGGGAACTTGTGCCGCATCGCGACCGTCCATCCGGGAACCAGATACTCGGCGATGGTCATGCTGGCGGCAACTGTGACGGCAGCGTCGCGTTCACCGCGAAGTGCGGCAACTCCCGATGCCATTTCCTCGGCACTGACGAGGATGTGACTTGCCCACTCGAGAATCAGACCGCCCTCGGCGGTGGGACGAACACCGGTCGCCGCTCGATCGAAAACCTTGATTCCGAGCTGCCGTTCGACCGAACGCACCCGGGCGCTGACCGCTTGCTGACTGAGTCCGTGCTCCCGGCCGGCAGCGCCCATGCTGCCTAGACGCCCTACGGAAAGCAGGACGTCGAGGGCACTGAGTTCCGGCACCCGAGGAGACAACGACATAGACCAAGATTAGACCCACAAGGCGAGATTGTGGGCATTCAAGGACAACCGGCCTACCGGTACGAACCGGATGAGACGACAGTGAAATACATGACCACCACAACGAGTCCCACCTTCGCCCACATCACCCCGAACTGGTTCGCGGCAGCGATGGGAACGGGAATCGTCTCGGTGGCCGCAGCTTCGCTCGAACCGGAGATCGAAGGCTTGAAGCTGGTCTCGGAAATCTTCTGGGTTCTGGCGGTTCTCGTACTGTGCGCCTTGATCGGCGCATTTGCCACCCATTGGTCACAACATCGATGTCAGGCCCTCGCCTACCTGCACAGTCCCGCGATGTTCCCGTTCTACGGAGCCGTCGCCATGGCCCTGCTGACCGTGGGATCGGCAACCGGCATCACCGGGCCGGACTTCCTCGGCCACGACGTGGCGATCACCGTCTCGCTGACTCTGTGGATACTCGGCACGGCACTCGGCCTGGTCACCTACGTCGTGATGATGATTCGTCTCGTTCGAGATGCTGGGATGGCGACGGCAATGCCGTTCTGGCTGATGCCCGTCGTACCACCGATGGTCTCGGCCACCACCGGCGCAGCGGTCAGCACCCACATGCCCGAAGGCGCTCCGCGCATCGCGGTACTGATCTTCTGCTACATCCTGTTCGCTCTGGCACTGACCGCCGCTATCGGCATTCTGATAGCCGTCGCGAGGCAGTTCGCACGCAACCGCTCGGCCGGCGTCGACGTGATCCCGTTCAATGCCATTCCCTCGCTGTGGATTCCGTTGGGCGTGATCGGACAGTCGATCGCAGCATCCAACCTGTTGGCCGCCGCCTCACGGCATGCACTCAGTACCGAGCACGCCGACACCCTGCACGAATTCGGAATCGCATACGGAACCGTCGTCGGAATCATCGGCGTCATCGCATTTGTCACCGTCACCACCGTGACCATCCACGCACTGCGCCGCGGCTTGGACTTCTCGCTCGGTTGGTGGAGCTTCACCTTCCCCATCGGAGCATGTGCAGTCGGAGCGAATGCCTTCGGAGTCGCCACCGGTTCGACACTGATTCTGGGAATCGCACTTGCCCTGCTGACCGTGCTGATCCCCATCTGGGCAACCGTCGCGGTGCGGACCGTCCGATCGATCCGCAGTGGAGCTCTTCCCGCGGCTGCATGAATTGGCACCGATGAGTTTTGCCTCGCCGTACGGTCTGTACTCACGTAGACCATTGTCGAGAGCGGGAGTACATGGTGAGTCAGTTATTACGAGTACAGAATTTCAGCGTTTCCAGTGACGGAATAGCCTGCGGTCCGGACCAAAGCTTCGAGAGCCCGTTCGGCCTGGACCACGGTGAAATGTTTGCGTGGGCGGGAGCTACAGCGAGCTGGCCCAATCGCACCGATCCCGGCGGCAGCCGAGGCATCGACGACTATTTCACGCGGGACTTCTCCAACAACATCGGTGCCGAAATCATGGGCCGCAACAAATTCGCACCATACCGCGGCCCTTGGGAGAATCTCGAGTGGCAGGGGTGGTGGGGCGACGAGCCACCGTTCCACACCCCGGTTTTTGTCTTGACCCACCACGTGCGGCCGTCGTTCACGCTATCGGACACGACATTCCACTTCGTCAACGCTGCCCCGGCGACGGCCCTCGAGCAGGCACGTGAGGCAGCGCAGGGCAAGGACGTTCGACTCGGCGGCGGGGTCAGCACTATCCGTGAATTCCTCGACGCCGATCTGGTCGACACGATGCACATCGCTGTCTGCCCGATCGAATTCGGATCCGGTCTACGCCTGTGGGAGACACCTGATGAGTTGCGCGACCGCTTCAACCTCGAAATCGTGCCGAGCCCGAGCGGCGTGACGCATCACCTGTTCTGGCGAAAGTGACCGGTGGGGGCGGCTCCCGAAACGGGAACTGCCCCCATCAGTTGTGTCTTAGGCTCCGGTCTCGACCTGGCGCCCCGACTGGTACCACGCCATTGTTCCACCGGCCACCGAAACGGCATTGATGCCACGGGCCTGCAGATACTCCGCGGCCTGCAGGCTACGGCCACCGACGGCGCAGATGATGTACACCGTTTCCGCGTCCGGAATTTCACCGACGCGAGAGACGAATTCGCTGAGCGGAATGAGCGCCGCACCGGGAACTCGGACCTGAGCGAACTCGTCGGGCTCACGGACGTCGATCAGCGGCTCACCTGCCGCCAATGCCGTGTCCAGTGCATTCAAGTCGACTTCCAACATGTCTTCTGCGTCCTGCCTTCGTGTTCGCTGCTGTCCGAATAGACGGTACCGCGTGATTTCGTGTGGTTGCCTTTACGATCTGACAATGACCAATACTGTTCCCGAAAAGTCGGGTTTTTGGAGTCGACCCACTTTGTGGAAGTTGCTCCTTCTCATCGTTGCCTATTTGGTCTTCTACCTTGCCGCCGGGCAGGTGATCTCGCGTGTTTTCGCCGACCAGATCGACACGGACAACGTGGTCTCGAGTGCCTCGAGCATCATCTTCGGCGTCATGTTGCCCATCGCGATCGGTGCAGTTGCGTTGCTGATCTTCACGGTCAAGGTCGGCTGGCTCAGCAGTATCTTCGGTCCTCAACCGGTACGCGGACGCGGCTGGATGTGGATCGGGCCGATTATCGTCGTTGCCGCCATCGCTGCCCACCTGGCCGGAACCGACTGGAGCGCGTGGTCGGCCGGCGAAATCGTCTCGTTGATCGCCCTCGGTGTATGTGTCGGTCTCGCAGAGGAATTGGTCACCCGAGGTATTGCAGTGAAGATGCTTCGTGATGCCGGCCACCGAGAACGCTTCGTCGCTGTTGTGTCGTCCCTACTGTTCGCACTCATGCACACGGTGAACTTCATCGCGGGAATGGAACTGGCAACAGTCCTTGCCACCGTCGTCTACACCTTCGGATTCGGAATGTGCATGTACTTGACCATGCGCGTGACGGGCACGATCTGGGCCGCAATCGTGTTGCACGGCCTCACCGACCCCACCACCATTCTCTCGACCGGCGGGCTCGACACCTCGGTGACGACGGGTGCCAGCGGAGCCACCACGATCGCCACACTGCTCACTGTCGTGCTGGTCGCCTTCGGCGTAGTTGCCATCTTCTTCATCCGCGGCCGGGTCGGCGAAGAGCAGCCCACGCGCGTCTCGGCCTGACTGATCGCATGGGTACAAGACATACTTGTACCCATGCCTTCTCGGACCACACATTCGATCGCCGTCGTGACCGCATCTTTTGTTCTGGCACTATCGGGCGCCGTCACACACGCCAGTGCGGGGGTTCCGGCCGCTCCCGAAGCCGCGACTACCGAATCCATCGCATCGGAGTCGATCAGCGATCTGTACGCAGCCCAGGGTGCGCACGAGGTGGCGGCCGATTCGGTTCCCGGATACCAATTGTTCTACCCAGCCGACTTGTCCGCTGATGGCAAGCGGCATCCCGTCATCACGTTCGGCAACGGCAGCTACGCGACGTTCGAAGAGTACGAGGCCCTCCTCCGACACTTTGCGTCGTGGGGTTTTGTTGTTGTGGTGGCCGACAGCAGTGTGACCGGCGACGGTACTGAAATCTTGGGCGCCGCTCAGTACCTCGTCGATCAGAACACCAACGCTGAGAGCATTTTTCACCAGAGGATCGATACCGACAACATCGCCTCGGTCGGGCACTCCCAGGGGGCAGGCGGCGCGATCAACGCTGCAACGCAGTCGGCGAATCTGATCACCGCCACTGCGGTGCTCGACCTGCCGGACCCGTGGTGGGCTTCGCGACCTGTCGATGTCATCGACGTCGCGAAGTTGACCGGGCCGACGTTCTTCATGACCGGCTCCGACGATCCGGTCTCCACCGCCGATCCACAAGCTGAGTACTTCGACAAAACCGCAGCACCGGCGGTCCGGGGCAGATTACTTGGCGTCGGCCACAATTGGGCCGCCGACGGCGAAGGATTCCGGGGTTACCTGACCGCGTGGCTGAGGTTCGCCCTCAGCGGCGACCAGACTGCCGGACGTGCGTTTGTCGGCGACTCGGCGGAAATCCTCACCGATCCCCATTGGGACCGGCAAGCGATCAAGGGTTTGTGATGACGATCTTGCCGTAGGCCTGCCCGGATTTCTGCTGCTCGAACGCCTCGGCAAGATCGTCCAGACGGTACGACGAATCGATGACGGGACGAAGCGCGAGGCTCTCCAGCCCTGCAACCATCTCCTCCTGATGTGCACGACTGCCCACCAGAACACCTTCGATGGTGACCTGTTTGGTCAGTAGCGAAGTCAGGTCGATCGACGACGACGGGCCGTTCATGATGCCCAGCGCGCAGATCCGGCCGCCTGGTCGGACTGCCGCCAGAGATTGACCGAGGGTGGACGGCCCGCCCACGTCGAGCACAAGGTCGATCCCGCCGCTGAGCCGCATCGCTTCCGATCCCCAGTCCGGGCGCTCACGGTAGTTGACCACGTGATCGGCACCTAGCTCGGTCAATCGAGCCATCTTGTCGGGAGCCGACGAGGTTGCGATCACCTGAGCTCCAGCAGCTTTGGCAAGCTGGACGGCAAACAGCGCTACCGTGCTGGTCCCGGGAATCAACACCGACGAACCTGGGATGATCGGGACGCCGGCAAACAATGCACGCCACGCGGACAAGCCCGCAGTGGGCAAGGTAGCGGCTTCTTCGTACGTGTAGTTTCGCGGCATCGACGTCACTGCCGATACCGGCACGGTGACGGTGTCACGGGCGAACCCGTCGACGCCGTCACCGGGTGAATTTCCGAATCCGTCGAAATCCGGTGCACCGCTGCGCCAATGCGGCAGATAGGTGCTCATCACACGGTCCCCGACCCCGAACTGTGTGACGCCGTCGCCGACGGCAACTACCTCGCCCGCTGCGTCGGACAAGAGAATGCGAGGGCCGTCGGTCGGTATCTCGCCGGTCGCCACGAGGTAGTCGTGGTGGTTGAGCGAATTCGCGCGGATCGCGATCGTCACCTCACCCGCACCTGGGCCTGGCGTCTCGATCGTCCTCGATTCGAGGTTGTTCAACCCTCCAGGCGGAAGTACGTATACAGCGCGGTTGGTCATGGTGTGGATCCTCGCACGATTGACGATTTCGGGTGACGTTCGGAAAGGGTTCCGCTGCTCAGAGGAGAGAAGCGGTGAACCCTCCGTCGAGCACCAGGCTGCTGCCGTTGCACCACGACGACTGGTCGCTCGCAAAGAACACTGCGGCGGCGGCGACTTCCTCGGTCCGGCCGTAGCGGGTTTGCTTCGTGACCATCAGGTCGTCGAAGCCGCCGGACTCGAGGCCGAGTGCGTTCTCGAAATCCTGTTGGTGACTCTTGACCAGGTCTGTGTCGATGAATCCGGGTAGCAGGGCATTGGCTCGGATTCCGTGGAAGCGAAGTTCGGCTGACAGGGTTTCGGTGAGATTGCGAACTGCTGCTTTGGCGGCGGCATAGCTACCGATCAAGGGCGACCCGGTGGTCGACGAGATCGACGAGATGTTCACGATCGAACCGCCTCCGGATGCGACGAGCGCGGGTAGCGAATGACGGACGGTCAAGAACACTCCATCGAGGTTGACCGACATGACTTTCCGCCAGTCCTCGAACGAGGTCTCGATCAGCGGAGTCGTGGTGGCGATGCCGGCGTTGGGTACTACGACGTTCAGTCCGCCGAACTCTTCGACCGCCCTGGCGACGAGATCCTTGACCTGCTGTTCGTCGGTGACATCAGTGGTGACAGCGATAGCTCCGTCGATCGAGTCCGCCACTGCCTGTGCTGCGTCACCGTTGATGTCGGAGACTACGACGCTCGCGCCCTCCGCCCCGAATGCCCGGGCAATGGCGGCGCCGATTCCGGCACCTGCGCCGGTGACAATTGCAACTTTGTTCGCGAGAAGATCGGACATGTCAGCGTTCCCCTTCAGTTCTCGGTCGGGACGTAGAAAAGCAATTCGGGTCCGGTGTCGCCGGTAGTCGCGATGGCCTCGGACATGTCGAGAGTCCCGTCGCCCAAAGCACTTCCCAACGCCTGCGCCGTGCCCGCGAGATCTTCCGTGTCGAGTTGATAGATGCTCAGGTAGCGGCGCGCGGGCAATGCATCCTCGGGCAGCAACTGCACATCCGCCAGGAAGAATCGGGAGGCGGAGACAACTCCAGGCACTCGTTCGACGACCTGCGGAATATGCACGTCGTCGTACCAGCGGTTGAACGCGTCCTCCGAAGACGGATCGGCAGGGTGTACGTGTGCGACGAGAATCGCTGTGCTCATGGAGTTCCTCTTCAACTCGAAGTGCTTTGGATTCAGCATGTTTGGAAGGCGACAATATTCACCAGCGAGGCCACTGGTCGTGGCGGTGCCAGGCGATTCGATGGCCGCTCAAGCGACAACCCTAGGTAGGGATTGTGACCCGCGCCATATGCTCGGAGGTCAGAGTTGAGCTCCACATTTGTCCTCTCGGCACAAAACTCCGAGCAGAATCGGGCATTAGCGAAAGTCTCGCGACTTGGCTGTGACTCGCAGATCCATCAGCTGCATCCGGTCTGCCACGACGGTGACAGCGCCTTCCGCATTTTGCACCTTTCCTCGAATAAGCAACGCCGGCGCCGTATTTGCCAGTTTTCGGTACTTTGCCCACAACCCCACCGAACACACGACATTGACCATGCCGGTTTCGTCTTCGAGGTTGATGAACGTGACGCCCGCAGCTGTGGCCGGACGCTGCCGGTGTGTGACCGCTCCCCCTACCAGCACACGGTCGCCGTCCGGGATGTCGAGCAGCCTCGAAGCCGGCACCACGCCGAGCGCGTCGAGCTGTGGGCGAAGAAACTGTGTCGGATACGTGTCGGGAGATACTCCTGTCGCCCAGACATCCGCTGCCGCCAATTCGACGTCGCTCATGCCGGGAAGGGTGGGAGCTGTGACCGACGCACCGATACCGGGCAAGCGGTCCGGACGCTCCCCTGCCGCAGCGCCCGCAGCCCACAGCGCTTCTCTACGCGAGATGCCGAAGCTGGCAAGCGCGCCGGCAGTCGCCAACGATTCAGCTTGCGCGGTAGTCAGTTCCACCCGACCGGTCAGATCGAGAAACGACGTGAACGGTCCACCGAGGTCGCGCTGTTCGACAATTTTCTCGGCGAGCGCATCGCCGATGTTGCGCACTTCCCCCAGTCCCAGCCGAACCTCGAATCCACCTGCCTCGACGGTGGCATGCGCGAGGCTGACATTGATGTCTGCACCGTGTACCTGCACTCCGTGCCGGCGCGCATCGGCGACCAGGGACTGTGGTGAGTAGAAACCCATCGGCTGCGCTCGCAGAAGCCCGGCACAGAACGCGGCGGGGTGATGAAGCTTGAACCACGAGGAGTAGAAGACCAGTGCGGCAAAACTCTGTGAATGACTTTCCGGAAAACCGAAATTAGCGAATGCGTACAGCTTTTCGTAGATTCGGTCGGCAACCTCGTCGCCGATGCCATGTAGGTCTCGCATGCCCTGGTACAGCCTCGCTCGCAGTTGCTCCATCTTCTCGGTGGAACGTTTCGATCCCATTGCCCGACGCAATTGATCGGCCTCGGACGGCGTGAAACCCGCAACGTCGACGGCCATCTGCATCAACTGTTCCTGAAACAACGGAACCCCCAATGTGCGTTCGAGTGCCTTCTCGAGCGACGGATGGTCATAGGACACAGGTTCGAGTTTGTTGCGCCGGCGGATGTACGGATGGACTGATCCGCCTTGAATCGGCCCGGGACGGATGAGCGCGACTTCGACCACCAGGTCGTAGAAATTTCGAGGCTTCAGACGCGGCAGTGTCGCCATCTGCGCACGTGATTCCACTTGGAACACCCCTACCGAATCTGCCCGCTGCAACATCTCGTACACCGCTGTTTCCGACAGATCGAGTTGCGCCAAATCGACTGTGATGCCTTTGTGTTCGGCCACCAGATCCATCATGTAATGCAAAGCCGAGAGCATGCCGAGCCCGAGTAGATCGAACTTGACCAACCCAGCGGCAGCACAATCGTCCTTGTCCCACTGCAGGACACTGCGATTGGCCATCCGCGCCCACTCCACCGGGCAAACGTCGGCGATGGGACGATCACAGATGACCATTCCGCCGGAGTGGATACCGAGGTGCCGTGGATAGCCTTCGATCTGCGCCGCCAGTTCGAGTACCGGACGCGGAATATCGGTATCCGCATTCTTGTCGATACCACCCCACCGGCCGACCTGCTTACTCCACGCATCTTGCTGGCCCTGCGAAAAGCCAAGCGCGCGGGCCATGTCCCGCACCGACGACTTTCCTCGATAGGTGATGACATTGGCTACCTGCGCGGCATACGTACGCCCGTATTTCGCGTACACGTGCTGGATCGCCTCTTCCCGGCGATCCGACTCGATGTCCACGTCGATATCCGGTGGGCCGTCGCGCTCGGGCGCAAGAAACCGCTCGAACAGCAATTTGTTGCGAACCGGATCGACGTTGGTGATGCCGATCGCGTAACACACCGCAGAGTTCGCAGCGGAACCCCTTCCCTGACAGAGGATGTCGTTGTTCTTGCAGAACGACACGATGTCATGCACGACCAGGAAGTATCCGGGAAAGTTCAATCCCTCGATGATGGCAAGTTCATGTTCGAGCTGTTTGTATGCCTTCGGTGCACCTTCCGGGGGTCCGTAGCGTTCCAGCGCCCCGACCATGGTCAGCTCACGCAACCACGACGCCTCGGTATGCCCGGCAGGAACGTCGAACGGTGGCAATTTGGGCGCGATGAGCTTGAGATCGAAAGCGCACTCACGACCAAGATCGGCGGCACCACTGACAGCCTCGGGATAGAGCGAGAACAGCGTCGCCATCTCCGCGCCGGACCGCAGGTGTGCTCCGCCGGTCGGAGCCAACCATCCAGCTGCCTCATCCAAGCTTTGACGCGCCCGCACAGCTGCCATTGCCATGGCGAGGCGTCGACGCGGAGGAGCGGCGAAGTGTGCGGCGGTGGTCGCCACCGTACGTAGTCCACGTTCTCTCGCCAGTTCTGCAAGAACGGCATTGCGCTCGTCGTCCTCCGCCAACCCATGATGAGTGAGCTCCACCGACACTCGCTCCGCCCCGAAACGCTCGACCAGATCCTGCAAGGCCTCCGCCGCGGCTTCGCGACCACCCGACGTCAAGGCTTGCCGCACATGACCTTTGCGGCACCCGGTCAGGATCTGCCAGTGCCCACCGGCGGCTTCGGTCAGCGCGTCGTAGTTGTACTGCAGTTTGCCCTTCTCACCGCCCGCCAGATGTGCGGCGGCTATCTCCCGCGAAAGACGGCGATATCCTTCCTGCCCACGGGCAAGTACCAGAAGATGCGTTCCACCGGGATCTGCCGTCCCAGTTCTGGGTACCGAATCGAGCGACAACTCGGCCCCGAACACGGTCCGCATTCCCCATTCACGCGCAGCCTCCGCAAACCTCACCACGCCGTAGAACCCGTCGTGATCGGTGACGGCAATCGCCTCGAGCCCGAGACGCACAGCTTCCTCGACCAGTTCTTCCGGCGGTGATGCGCCGTCGAGGAAGCTGAAGGCCGAGTGAGCGTGCAGTTCTGCGTAAGGAACCACGCCGGTGCCACGAGTGAGTTCGCCTGCGTGATACTCGCCGCGCTTTCGTGACCAGGCGGGACTGTCACTTCCGTCGCCCGGGAACAAATCCTCGTGTTCCACGCGGCCTGGCCGTCCGGACAGCACCCGTTCCATCTCGGACCACGTCGGCGGCCCATTTCCCCAACCCACACTGACCTCGCACCTGATCGAGCCGGCCGTCACGGGACGACCGACTGCTCGAGGATGCCGAAAGGGAAGACGCACCACATGCATCGAACTGATGTTCGATGCAGATTCAGTCTGACAGGTCACTCACCCGCAGTCAACAGAGCGAATCTCAACCCTCACCGTCTAGTCACATTCAGATGTACGCATGTCTGCACTCCGTTCACTTTGGCCCCAGATCATTAGCGGCGTTCATAATCTCCATCCATACTGTTTCCAGGAGTACTACTCGTATGTCGTTCTCGCGCAACACACGTAGGTTGACGGCCGTCGCCGGCGCCGTCGCCGTTCTGGCCGCTGCCGGCTGCAGCAGCAGTGCCGACGAGGCAACAGGCTCCAACGGCACGACCGTCGATCGCGCCGCGACCGGCGAACTGTCCTCGAACGGTGGTGCTCGCCGCATCGACGGTGATCAGTCGGCCGCAGTGCGTGACGCCGTCAACGCTTCCGGCGCGAAGAACGTCATCCTCCTGATCGGGGACGGCATGGGCGACTCGGAGATCACCGCCGCGCGCAACTACGCCGAGGGTGCTGCTGGCAGCTTCGCCGGCCTCGACGCCCTGCCGATCACCGGCCAGTACACGCACTACGCACTGACCAAGGACGGCAAGCCCGACTACGTCACCGACTCCGCTGCCAGTGGATCGGCATGGTCCACCGGCACCAAGACCTACAACGGCGCGATTTCGGTCGACATCAAGGGGCAGGCCCAGTCGACCGTCCTCGAGATCGCCAAGGCGAACGGCAAGGCCACCGGCAACGTCTCCACCGCCGAGGTGCAGGACGCCACCCCCGCAGTGCAGGTCGCGCACGTGAGCGGCCGCAAGTGCTACGGACCCGAGGCGACGTCCAAGTCCTGCCCGGAGAACGCCATCGAGAACGGCGGCAAGGGATCGATCAGCGAACAGCTCCTCGACACCCGCGCCGACGTCACCTTTGCCGGCGGCGCCAAGTCCTTCGCCGAAACCGCGAAAGCCGGTGACTGGCAGGGCAAGACCCTCAACGAGCAAGCTGCCGCTCGTGGCTACCAGCTGGTGAAGAATGCCGCCGAGATGAACGAGGTCGGCAAGGCCGATCAGGACGCACCCGTGCTCGGACTGTTCGCCGACGGCAACATGCCCGTCCGCTGGGAAGGCTCTGTCGCCACCCGCGACGGTTACCTGCAGCCCGCCGAAACCTGCGTCGACAATCCCAAGCGAACCTCCGACGTACCGAAGCTCGCGGACATGACGCAGAAGGCGATCGATCTGCTGAAGGTCAACGACAACGGATTCTTCCTCCAAGTCGAAGGTGCCTCGATCGACAAGCAAGATCACGCAGCCAACGCGTGCGGTCAGATCGGTGAAACCGTCGACCTCGACGAAGCTGTGCAGAAGGCACTCGAATTTGCGAAGACCGACGGAGAAACCCTGGTCATCGTCACAGCCGACCACGCTCACACCAGCCAGATCGTCACCAACGTCAGCGCAGACGACATCGCCACCATCGCCAAGGACCAGAACATCCCGGTCGAGCGCGCCCAGGAAATCGTCTACCCCGGTCTGACCCGCAAGCTGACCACGAAGGACGGCTCGGAGATGACGATCAGCTACGGAACGTCCGAAGATCCGGCCGTCGAATCCGAAGGGCATACCGGAACTCAGTTGCGCGTAGCAGCTTTCGGCCCGCACGCGGCCAATGTCAGCGGCCTCACGGACCAGACCGATCTGTTCTTCACGATGACCGATGCGCTGGGACTCGACCGTTCCAAGGTCGCAGCTCACTGACCTGACAACACCCGACCCGGTAAAGGCCTGGGTCCAGTCACACCAGAGCAGCCAAGGCGCGCACCCGATCTTCGGGTGCGCGCTTCGGGCAACTGGTGCACTTACCTTCACCGGGCACCTCGTAAATCAGGCAGCACGACGCGCGCTGCGTGAATCTGCGTCGCCCGGATGCCACCGGTGTCAACGGATTAGAAACGCGAACAACACTTTCATTGCGGTCGACATCGACGAAACGCGGAACCGGAATGCCCGGGTTCTCACCGCGGAGAACATCGATCAGGCCGGCAGCAAATGCACTTCCGCGCTCCCTCGCGCTACCGGCGGCGTCGAGGCTGCGATTGGCGATGGAGTCCGTCGCGATCGCCCACAGCGCCTGCTGCCGAACGCCGGACACCTCGGCGAGTACCTCGATCACGGGACTGAGTGAGCGGAACATCGCGTGGCCCAACTCCGCCACACTCCGCGAGATCGGAATGACCGACCCGGCAGCAAACCCTCCCAGATAGCCGTTGTCACGCAAGAAGATCCGCCCACCGTCCAACGATGGATCGGCCGCGAACCCGGTCACCATTCCGGTTCCGATCGGAATGCCAGTCAGCGTGGAACTGGCCGAGTACCACCACAACGTGCCGTTCACTCGGTTGTCCGAACTCCCCCATCGCTCGGCCGTATCGGCGACACGTGCTGCCAACCACTGGGGGTCGGTCATCAACACCGCGGGCACCGTATCCGGATACGCGCTCAGGTTGTCGAAGAACGGCACCGCTAATGCCATACGGGCGTAGATCCCGGCTACCGATTCCGTCATGCCAGCCCCAATATCTCCATCCGCGGACGTACTCCGCGTTCGACTCGCGCCTTGATGCCGAAAACCTCGGCCAACAACGGCTCGTCCAACACCTCGACCGTAGACCCACACGCGCGGAGTTCACCTTCGGTGAGCACGGCAAGGTTGTCGCAGTACTCGACTGCCAACCGTAGATCGTGCATCGTGACCACAACCGCGAGCCCCGCCGACGCAAGTTCGGCGAGCAATTCCATCACAATCAACTGGTGACGAAGATCGAGATGATTGGTCGGCTCGTCCAACAACAGAACCTTGGGCTCCTGAGCCAATGCGCGCGCTATCGAGACACGTTGCCGCTCACCACCCGACAGGGTGGACACGTCGCGTCCGGCAAGCTCGACCAGACCAACCTGCTCGATGCACCGGTCCACGATGGCGGTATCTCGCTCAGTGTTTCGGTCCAACCAGCTACGGTGCGGAGTTCGTCCGAGCGCGATCGATTCACGAACCGAAAGTCCTGCCGAGACAGTAGGTTCCTGGACGCTCGCCGAGATGGTTTTGGCGATGTCCTTACGCGAGAGCGTCGTCGAGTCGGCTTGATCGATCAGAACTGCGCCACCTGTCGGAGTCAAAGCGTTGTAGCAGCAGCGCAGCGCCGTCGTCTTGCCACTGCCGTTGGGTCCGACCAAGCCCAATATTTCGCCGGACGTCACCGCGAAAGTGATGCCGCGCAGGACTTCGCGGTTGCCAAGCCGCGCCCGGGTCTCGACGAGTTCGAGCAGAGGCGCGGCTTCGGCGTCCTTCGGGAGTGTCACTGTTCTGGCCTGTGTCACTGTTCTGGTCTGCGTCACTGTTCGAGCCTCCGATACTGCCGGTAGAGCATCCAGACGAAGATCGGTGCACCCACGAGGGCGGTGATCACTCCGACCGGAACTTCGGTGGATTGTGCCACCGAGCGCGCAGCGGTATCCGCGGCAACCATCGCGACGGCGCCCAGAAGGGCTGCAGCAGGGAGCAGTCGAATTGCTCTGGTGCCGACGATGAAACCGGCCAGATGTGGGATCAGGAGGCCGATGAATCCGATTCCACCGGCAACGCTGACTGCCGCGCCCGCCAGTACGGAGACCGCAAGCAAGGACAACACTCGGAACCGTCGGACGTTCATACCGAGGGCAGCAGCCCCGTCGTCACCGGTCTGCAAGACGTCCATCCACCGCGAACTGAACAGAAGGGCTGTGCCGACGACGACCAGTGTGATCGTCGGGAAGATCAGCGTCGACCATCGCGCATCACCGAATCCGCCGGCAATCCAGTGCATCACCGACGTCACGTGCCGATCATCGGCCAACACCAGGATGCAAAAGGTGATGAGCGCCGAGAATATCTGGGCGAGCGCTACACCCACCAAAATGATCGCGGTCGGCTGCGGATACCGGCCGCCGATCAGCAGTGCGAGAAACAACGGGATCATCGCCCCGACGAATGCTGCGACCGGAATCGTGAAAACCCCGAGGAGGCCGGCGCCGAAACCCAGCACCGACACGAGCACCACCATGAATCCCGCACCCGACGAAACTCCGAGCAGATACGGGTCGGCAAGAGGATTCCGTGTGACAGCCTGAGCAACAGCACCCGACATCGCCAAGGAAGCACCCACGACCGCAGCCGTGAGTGCACGTGGCAGGCGGGAGTCGATCACGATCGACTCCCGCGCCGCGGTCCACCACGTTTCGAAAGTCCCTGGCGCCAAACGGGCTCCGACTATCGCCCAGACGTCACCGACGGGAATGCGAACCGATCCCAAGGAGACGGCCAACCCCAGGACGATCGCCAAGGCGACCGCCAAGCCGACAAGTAGGGCGCCGTACCCGTAACGCGTGCGGGTCACTTCGCCGCGTCAGCGCCCGGATGGAAGGCCGTCGCGATGGTCTGTGCCGAACGCACCAACCGTGAACTCTCGAACAGGTCCGCGAGAGGAACCACGACGAACCGGTTCTGCTGCACAGCAGGGGTGGTCGCCATCAACGGCTGGGCGCGGAGGAAGTCGATCTTCTGCTCGGCGGTCTTGTCTCCGTAGTCGATGACCACGATCGCCTGGGGTGCACGCTCGGCAACAGCTTCCCACGATGCGTCGATGTAGGGCTTTGTCCCTTCGGCGAAGATGTTCGAGACGCCGGAGTATTCCGCGACCAATTGACCGACGCCGACTCCGCCGATAGTCGTCGGAACCTGGTCACCACTGTCGTAGAAGAAGGTCGGTACCGGCGCCGCGTCTCCGACCGAAGCGCGGACGGAATCGAGACCATCGCTGATCTCCTCTGCGACCTCGCGGGCGGAATCTTCGACGCCCAGGACTCGACCGAGTTGCGTGTAGTCGTTCTCGAGCAATCCGATGTCGGGGAAACCGGTGCCACAGTATTCCGAGAAGAGGAAGGTGTTGATTCCGCGCTCGCCGAAAGCGTCTCGGGAACGGCCTTGCTTCTCGTTGAAGGCACTGGTCATTCCTCCGACCACGAAGTCCGGATCGACGTCGAGGACCTGCTCCATGCTGGGGAACGTATCGGAGAGGCTGGGAATCTTGTTGAATACATCGGCGGTCTCCGCAGTTGGCGGGTTGTCGCTGTACGCCCGACCGACGATCCGGTCACCCGCACCGATTTCGATGAGCGCCTCGGTGACATGCCCGTTCAAAGACACGATGCGCTGCGGCGGCGAGTCGAAGGTCATCTCTCGATCGCAGTTGGTCACGGACACAGCCTGTGCGAAGGATTCCGCAGCAGACGCGGACTCTGATTCCTGGCCTTTGGAACAACCTGCCGAAACAAAGGCGACCGCGATGAGAACAGCGGCGGCGCGGGACGGGGAGAACTGAAGTGACACGGGGACCTCGTAAGGGCTCTGAGCCACGAATGAGAATCCGACAGACAACTCCGCCCGCACACTGATACTCGGCCAGAGCTCCTGCTGGACTTCCTTTTCGTAGACCACGACGAATGGATGTCGCACACCGCGCGGTGGGTAATCGGGCTTGCCGACGCTCGGTGACTACCGAGAATCGACCTACCGTTGCGGGTCAGCGCCGGATTCGGACCGGCTTCCCCCACACACGTGGCTTGCAAGTGCTTCGAGCAGTATGCATGACGTTTCCGATTCAAGACCAAACGCCCACTACAGTCGATCTGGCCAGACGCCCCCACACACCGGAGTTGATACATGACACGCTGGGCCCAAACCGTCGTCGCCCGGAAATGGTGGGTACTGAGCCTCGCGGTTCTGATAGTTCTCATCAGTGGGGTGTGGGGACTCGGAGTGTTCGGCAAGCTCAGCCAGGGCGGCTTCATCGATCCGGGCAGCGACTCCGCGAAGGTTGCGGACATCATCGAAGACAATCTCGGACCGCAGACCCCGGACATCATCGCGATCTACTCACCCACAGACGGTAAGACCCTCGACGACATCGGGCCGGCAGTGACGGTCGCCGTCGACCAGTTCAAAACGGAAGTGCCGACCGCGTCGGTGAAGTCGTATTGGGGAACGGACGCCGCGGCCAAGGCTAGTCTGCTCTCGAACGACGGATCCATGGCGGCCGTTGCGATCACGTTGGCACCGGACTCGGGCGTCACACCTGCTACTTTCGCCGATCTCTTGCCGAAGCTCGAAGTTGAAGGTGCCGAGGCACAATTCGCGGGTAATACCGTTGTCGGCGTCGCGTTCAACACCAAGCTGGAGAAAGACCTGGTGGTCGCCGAAGCCATCGCCATTCCGATCACTCTGGTGCTGCTGGTCTTCATCTTCGGCGGCGTCGTCGCTGCGGCGGTTCCGGTGTTCGTGGGTGTACTCAGTGTCTTGAGCGCCTTGGCGGTTCTGCGAGTCCTCACGCTGATCACCGATGTGTCCTCGTTCTCGATCAACGTCGCTTCTCTTCTCGGGTTGGGACTTGCAATCGACTACGGACTGTTCGTGGTCGGTCGGTTCCGTGAAGAACTGAATTCGGGCTCGGACCCGGGAGCGGCTGCGCAGCGGACAGCTCTGACCGCGGGTCGCACCGTCATGTTCTCGGGTCTGCTGCTGATCTGCGCGTTCAGCGGCATGCTCGTTTTCCCGCAGGCCGTCATCCGGTCTTTGGGTTTCGGTGCGATCGCAGCAGTACTGAGCGCGGCAGTTCTGTCGCTGACCGCTGTGCCTGCGCTGCTTGCCATTCTGGGGCATCGCATCAACGCCCTGACGTGGCGCAAGGATGCGGCGCAACGCGGCGAGGAACGCTCGCGCAAGTTCTGGGGCCGCGTCGTCACGTGGGTGATGAAGCGTCCGGTCGCGGTCTCGGTGACGATCGTGGCCGTGCTGCTCGTGATGGCCTCGCCGCTGCTCGGTGCCCGTTTGGGAGAACTCTCGTACACCGCACTCCCGGACAACGACCCCGCTCGCGTCGCAATGGACACGTTGGTCAACGACTTCCCGCAGACCGGCAACGGCGCGACGATGATCCTTCAGGCCGAGGACGGGAACACTCTCACCCCGGCCGAAGGTGCAGCGATCGCCGAGTCCGCCGGTCAGGTCGAGGGCATCGGTCAGGCGACCGTCGTCGCGAGCACCAATCAACTCATCGCGGTTCAGGCTCTCTACAGCGAGGGCTCTACACCCCAATCACAGAGCACCGCAGTGACAGATCTGCGCGCGATCTCCGCTCCTGACGGAACAGTGCTGCTTGTCGGTGGCGGTCAAGCCATGGTCGACGACGGCAACAACGCCGTCCTGCACTGGTTGCCGGTGATGATCCTCATCATGGTCGGATCGACCTTGATCCTGTTGTTCCTCGCGTTCGGTTCGGTGGTCCTGCCCATCAAGGCGGTACTGATGGCCGCGCTGAGCCTCGCGACCACCTTCGGTGTCCTCACCTTCGTCTTCCAGGACGGTCACGGCGTCGAACTCCTCGGGGTCAGTCAAACTCCGCTGGAGGCGACGTTCGTCGTGCTCATCCTGGCGGTGGTGTTCGGATTGTCCACGGACTACGAGGTTTTCCTGATGTCCCGGATGGTCGAGGCCAAGAACGCGGGAGCGACGACGGAGGAAGCAGTCAAGTTCGGAACCGAACGCACCGGCCGAATCGTGACGGCCGCCGCCCTACTCCTGATCGTGGTGACGGGGGCATTCGCGATGTCCGGGTTGTCGGTGATGAAGTTCCTGGGCGTCGGCATGATCGTCGCGCTGATCGTCGACGCGACCATCATCCGCATGTTGCTCGTGCCCTCGCTGGTGAAGTTGATGGGCGAAGCGAACTGGTGGGCTCCGGCCTGGATGAAAAAAGTTCACGCGAAGGTCGGCATCGGCCACTGATTTCGGGCCACTGATCACGCACTAGTGGATTTCCCTGATCGGGCTGTCGTCCTCGAGGATGACTGCCCGATCAGGGAAATCGCTCCGCAGGGCGATGTTCTCCGAAGCTGATTTCGTCAGACTTGGAGCATGACAATTTTCGAATGGATCCTTGCAATCCCCGCTCTTGCACTTGCCGTCGCGTTCCTGTTTTCCGGAATCATCACTGCGGGCATCGACTTCGACACCGAGGATGGCGTCATGACGCATTGATGTCCGGTTCCCTCTAGCCGTCGATCTTACTTTGGAGTAAGTTACCGACCATGGCCACATACATCGTCACTGGCGGCACCGGGTTCCTCGGACGAGCTGTACTACCGCTCCTGCTCGAGCATGATGAAACTGCTCAGATCCACGTGCTGGTCAGAGCGGGTTCTGTCGCAAAACTCGAAGCACAGGTGTCGGCAATTCCCGGCGGCGATCGAGTGCATCCGCTCGTTGGCGATCTGACCGAGCCCGAGCTGGGCATCGACTCTCCCCCGCCGGCCGACCATGTCCTTCACCTCGGCGCGATCTACGACATCACGGCCGGAGACGAGCAGGCTTCGACGAATGTCGAGGGCACACGCTCCGTGGTCGAACTTGCTGCGAAACTGGGAGCCACCCTTCATCACGTGTCATCGGTCGCAGTCGCAGGCGACTATCCGGGCACGTTCAGCGAGACCGATTTCGATTGCGGCCAAGGCTTTCCGACGCCGTACCACCGAACCAAGTTCGAGGCCGAGAAGCTCGTTCGAGAACGAGAAGGCCTCACCTGGCGTGTTTATCGGCCGTCTGCCGTGGTCGGCAACTCCGTCACCGGAGAGATGGACAAGATCGACGGACCGTATTACTTGTTCCCAGGTCTGGCGCTACTCGCGAAACTACCTGCAGCACTACCTGTCCCGATCCCCAACCTCGGGGCAACCAACGTGGTGCCGGTCGATTATGTGGCCGCTGCCCTCGTCGAGTTGATGCATGTGCCCGGCCGTGACGGCGAAGCATTCCATCTCGTCAATCCGAAACCTCAACCGGTACGCGAAATCTATGCCGGCCTCGCCAAGGCCGCCGGAGCACCGCGGCCCGCGCTCAGCCTGCCGGGCGTGATCGCCAAACCCTTTGTCTCGCCGTTGCCGATGGACTCGGCAGAATCGGCACGGAAAGTCTTCCTCGATCGCATCGGCATGCCTGCAGCGTTGCTCGACAACATGACGATGGCGCCGACCTTCACCTCCGAGAGAACCGTTGCCGCCCTCGCCGGATCAGGCCTGACGGTCCCCGAGTTCGGCTCCTACTCGACGGTCTTGTGGAAGTACTGGCGCGCAAACCTCGATCCCAATCGCGCACGTCGCAACCATCCCGAAGGACCACTTGTCGGGCGGATAGTCCTGATCACCGGTGGCTCGTCCGGAATCGGCAAGGCCTCTGCCATCGCCGCCGCCCAGAAAGGCGCCACAGTTCTCCTGATCGCACGCCGCACCGACGAACTCGATGCCGCGGTACAGGAGATTCGATCAAGCGGAGGCAAAGCGTTCGGTTATCCCTGCGACATCACCGACGACGAGTCGGTCCAGCACACGATCAAAAGCATTCTGACAGAACATGATCACGTGGACATGTTGGTCAACAACGCCGGCCGATCCATTCGGCGCGGCATTTACCATTCCACGGATCGTTTCCACGACTACGAACGAACAATGGCCGTGAACTACTTCGGCGCTGTGCGATTGGTGCTCGCATTGTTGCCCACCATGCGTTCTCGCCGCTTCGGTCACATCGTGAACATCAGCAGCGCGGGAGTCCAGGCGGCAACGCCTAGATTCTCGGCCTACGTGGCGAGCAAGGCCGCGCTCGACGGTTTCTCCGACGTAGCTGCCTCCGAAACCCTGGCGGACGGAATCACTTTCACGACCATCCACATGCCGCTGGTCGAAACGCCGATGATCGCTCCGACCGGCGAATACAACAACGGCCCGATCACCAGCCCGGAAAAGGCTGCGGCAATGGTGATCCGCGCGCTGATCGAACGCCCCAAGCGCATCGACGTGCCACTGGGCACTCTGGGTGATCTGGGAACCTTGTTCGCACCGCACACCAAGGACCGGATTCTCAACCAGATGTACCAGGCCTTCCCTGACTCCCCGGCGGCAAAGGGGCAGGTAGACAAAGAAACTCCGTCAGACGTTTCGGCAACACCGTCGCGTCAGCGCCATTCACGCTCGCGCATCCGCAAACTCGGCCGACGCGCCGCCCGACTCGTGCCCGGAACGCACTGGTGACCGGTGGTGTGACTTCACCTCGGAGCGTGTTGGCAAGAGGAACGGATCTGTAGGTTCAGTCGGCGAATCCTCACCGGGTTACGCTGACAAAAGCAATCAACCGCCAGTTGCACAGGGTTCCGTATCGGTGCCCGACCCCGGGACCACCAGACCAGACTCGTAGGCGATGACGACAGCGTGCGTCCGATTCTGAGCACCGAGCTTTGCCAGCACGTTCCCGACATGCGTTTTCACTGTCTCCAGGCTCACAACCAGAACCTGAGCAATATCCGAGTTGGACAGCCCGGTGGCCATCAACCGCAATACCTCTTCCTCCTTTGCTGTCAGCGCTGCATTCGGGAACGCCTCAGCGGAAACCAACGGGCGGGGCGTAACCATCCGGCGTAGCGCGGCAGGGAACAGGATCACTTCGCCCGCCGCCACCACACGTACTGCCGCTGCGATCTGCGGGACTGGGAGCCGCTTCAGCACGAAGCCACTCGCGCCCGCACTGAGTGCGGCCGTGACGTAGCCATCGTTTTCGAAAGTGGTGATTACCAAGACTTTCGGCGGTTCGGTGCACTCGGCCTGGAGGTGCCGAGTTGCCTCTATTCCGTTGCGCAGCGGCATCCGCACGTCCATCAGCACCACATCCGGACGAAGTTGCCGCGAAAGCTCCACTGCTTCGATACCGTCGGATGCCTCGCCGACGACCACAATCCCGGGCTGAGCTGCGAGCAGCATACGCAGGCCGCTGCGGGTAACGTCGTCGTCATCCGCAATCAGCAGGGTGACTGGCATGCTTGCAGAGTTGGAGGCGTCCTCACTCCAATTGGCTTCGGTCATCGTTCCACCCGTACCGGCAACTGAACACTCAATCGCCAGCCGTGGGCTCCGTCCGGTCCAGCCTTGAACTCACCGTTCAAGAGTCGCACGCGCTCGGCCAAACCTGCCAGGCCGCGCCCTGATCTTCGAACTACGTCTGCCTTTCCCCCGGTCACTGCCCCGATGCTGTTGACCACTCTGAGCTCGACGCACTCCGAGCCGACTGCCACCGTGATTTCGATCGGCCCGCTGTCCCCGTGCCGCAGAGCATTGGTCGTCCCCTCTTGCAGGATCCGGTACGCCGCGCGAGAGAGTGTCCCCTGGATCTGTGAAAGGTCACCCGACAGGTTCACCTCCACAACCGCCCCCGCATGCCGCAACCGATCAATTAACGCAGGCAAGTCCGACAGCGTCCGAGAAGGTACAGCCCCAGGCCTCTCCTCGCGAAGTACACCCAGTACGTAGTCCAGGTCCTCGAGCGCTGCCCGTGTCGACTCCTCGATGCTACGCATGGCGGCCCTCGCGGCGGCAGGATCGGAGGCGAGCACCTCGCCGGCCACCGCCGCCTGGATCGTGGCGGCGGTGAGCGTGTGTCCGATCGAGTCGTGCAACTCGTGAGCGACCCGATTACGTTCGGCCAGTTGCAGTTCACGTTCTTCCGCCAGCGCGAGCCGTTCAGCCGTGGACGGCCCCAACAGTCGTGGCGCCAGCCATCTCAGCAGTGTTGCCACCAGGACACAAATTCCTACCGCAAGCAGGAGGCAGCCGGCCGCCACGACCCAGGTCCATCCACCCGTCACGTCAACCGACGTATCGAACAGACTGATTCGCGCCGTGCCGCCGAGCCAGTTCCCCGGGAGCGAAATCCCCATGATGAAAAGGACGCTGGTCGCGAGCGCCGCCAGCCAACCCACCATGACATGCAGGACAATCCAGAGCGGGGCCCGCCAGCGATCAATGTCCGAGAGGTTGGGAGTACGGTGTCCGAGCGCTGGACTCGGCAGCGACACCTGCAGCAGTCGGCGGGCAGAAACGATGAGCGCGCGTCGCACAGGATGCGCCAGGCCGAGTGCTCCTACCAAAGTCACCCATATGAGCAGGACCGAAAGCACCCGGACGAACTCGGGTGCGGATTGCCACGCGAGAGCAGGCAACATCGCAACCACCAGAAGTGGCAGGCTTGCCAACACACCACAAAAGGCGAAAAGCACAGCTGAGTATGTAGAGCCCCGCATCAGCGGTCGTAGTCCTGTGATCATGATTCGACAAGTATGACTGGGCCGCTCGGCGATGGCCTCCCCCGATCGAGGGAGATGGTTTTCCCGCGTCGGAGCGATGCGCGACCAATCCTCCAGCAGACAGGATCGTGTCCAGACCGATCAATCTCTCCAAGGAGTTCTACTGATGAGCCGCCACAGTCGACAGGGCCAACCTCCCTCACCCCAAAGACAAAGCCGGAAGCGGCACCGCGCCCTCTGTTCCGTCGCAATGACTCTCAGCGTGGTCACCCTCGGTGCGTGCTCGTCGTCCACCGATACCGCCGCTGCGCGGCACGATGCGGTTCAACACTCACTCGACGCACTGGTGAGCGAGGACGGACTACCCGCCGCCCTCGCAAGCATCCAAGACCGAAACGGCAACTCCCACAACTACACCGCAGGAGTCGGTGACCTGACCACCGGATCAGAGGTACCCCACAACGGCCAGATACGAATCGGCAGCAACACCAAAACCTTCACCGCAGTAGTGGTCCTGCAACTGGTCGCCGAAGGAAAGATCGAACTCGACACCCCCATCGAGACCTACCTACCCGGACTCGTCCGCGGAGAAGGGATCGACGGCCACAACATCACCATCCGCCAACTCCTCCAACACACCAGCGGACTCCCCAACTACAGCAACTACCTGGAAGACGAAGTCCGATATTACGACCCCCGCGAACTTCTCGACATCGCGCTCGAACATCCTGCCGACTTCGCCCCCGGAACGAGTTGGAAGTACAGCAACACCAACTACGTCCTCGCCGGCCTACTCGTACATAAGATCACCGAAAAACCCCTCGCCGAGGAGATGAACCGGCGAATCTTCGCGCCGATCGACTTGCAGCACACATACTTTCCTGAACCATACGACGAGAAGATCTCGGAACTTCACCCCCGCGGCTACTACCGGGAGTCATCGGACGCGCCTCCCCTCGACATCACAGAGATAGACCCCTCGTGGGGATGGGCCGCAGGGCAATTGATCTCCACCACCTCGGACCTCAACCAGTTTCTCCACGCACTCCTCGACGGACGATTGCTCCCCGCAGCCCAACTCGACCAGATGCGCACTACCGTCCCCGCGGAGGAAACCTTCGGACCCGAGGCTCGCTACGGACTTGGGTTGGTCAGCCGTCCGCTACCGTGCGGCGGCCTGTCCTGGAGCCACGGCGGCAGTTTCCCTGGATACGAGACACGCGGGGGCGCTACCGACGACGGACGCGAAGCGAACATCGCGGTCACCATGCAAGTCGCCGACGATGCCACACGTAGAAACCTCGAACACGCGGTGGATATCGCCCTTTGTCGCTGAGGCTCTCCTGTCAATTACCAAAAGCCGCCTACTCCGGAATAACTCGGCAATCCGACAGTGCCGGCCACGAGAGGGCGCACTCCGAGGTGCAGCCAGTTACACCTCGTACGCTCCGGCAAGCCCCACCGAGAGACTGCACTTCGCACCATGGAGGACGCGTACGCACGTCAATACTGTTCTCTGCATGTGGAACTCACCATGAGATCCGACGAATAGGAGACCACACAGGACGCGCTGTGACTCTCACCCTCAATCACATCCCGACGAGCGAGGACGCCTTCGTAGCAGCACAGCGAGTTGTCGACGCAGCGATGTGCGAGGAGTGAAGGAAACATGTTCGTGCACGACTTCGAACAACGATTCTTCCCGATCGAACGATGTCCCGACCCATACCAATCCTCAGGAGTTCTACTGATGCGTAACAATATTCGAAAGGGCTTCCCTTCCTCAGATCGCCGGCAGGATCGCAAACGGCACCGGACCTTTTCGGTCGTTACCGCGATGGCCCTCGGTGCCATGACGCTGGCGTCCTGCTCGCCGTCATCCGCCCTCAGTCCCGATACCGTCGGTTCTTCCTCCACCGAGTCCGACGCGGTTCAACGCTCCCTCGACGCACTGGTGAGCGAGGACGGACTACCCGCCGCCCTCGCAAGCATCCAAGACCGAAACGGCAACTCCCACAACTACACCGCAGGAGTCGGTGACCTGACCACCGGATCAGAGGTACCCCACAACGGCCAGATACGAATCGGCAGCAACACCAAAACCTTCACCGCAGTAGTGGTCCTGCAACTGGTCGCCGAAGGAAAGATCGAACTCGACACCCCCATCGAGACCTACCTACCCGGACTCGTCCGCGGAGAAGGGATCGACGGCCACAACATCACCATCCGCCAACTCCTCCAACACACCAGCGGACTCCCCGAGTACGGCATACACGTCAATGACGAAGAGATCAGATACCGCTACGCCGACCCCCACGATTTGCTCGACATAGCCTTCCAACACCCCGCCGACGCACCGCCCGGAACGAGTTGGGGGTACAGCAACACCAACTACATTCTGGCCGGCCTACTCGTACAGAAGGTTACCGGCCGCCCCCTCGCCGAGGAGATGAATCGACGCATCTTCGCGCCGATCAGCCTGCGCGACACCTACTTCCCATCCCCTGGCGACATGACCATCCGGGGTCCCCATCCCAGGGGCTACCACCGCACCACACCAGACAGCCCACTGAGTGACGTCACAGAGATGGACCCGTCGTGGGGATGGGCCGCAGGGCAGCTGATCTCCACCACCTCGGACCTCAACCAGTTTCTCCACGCACTCCTCGACGGACGACTGCTCCCCGCAGCCCAACTCGACCAGATGCGTACCACCGTCCACGTCGGCGGGCCTACCGGAATCGAGTACGGCCTCGGCCTCACCAGCAGGACTCTCTCGTGCGGCGGGGTCTACTGGGGCCATGGCGGCGACATAGTCGGTTACGAGACCCGCGGCGGCATCACCGACGACGGGCGCGCCGTGAACCTTGCGGTGACTGCTCTTCCCTCGACTGCGTCCGCCACCCAACACGTCGTAGACACCGTGGACAAAGCTTTGTGCAGCTAGCTCTGGTGACAGCGTCACCCGAAATGTCCGCTCAAGTGACGCTGTACTGACCGACGAAACATTCGGTCGGTTATTGGCCGAACGGACCAATGCGGCCAACGTGTCCGCTGCCACACTTCATCAGTCCATGCGGCACAACGCAATTCAGGAGGCATGATGAAGTCGGAACGCGCCACAGTTGAGGAACCCTCGCATAGCGGCGGCAAGTCGATACAAAACATATTGGACAACAAGTCAATTCGTCGAACAACGACTATGACTGTTGGGCTGCTCAGTACGATCTGGATGATCGACATGATAGATCGCGTGATGATCGGGCTTGCACTGCCGATGATCGGAGACGAATTCTCCCTCAGTAATACGCAATTGGGCGGAGTCGTGTCGATCTTCGCCATCTTTTACATGCTCGGGCAGGTCCCCGGCGGCATGCTGGCCGACCGATTCGGACCCCGGCCACTGTTGATCGTTGCGTTGATCCTGTGGTCGGTGTTCACCGCACTGACAGGGTTCGCCTGGGGGCTCGTCTCGCTGATGGTCATGCGTGCGATGTTCGGGCTCAGCCAGGGTCTCTTCCCAGCAGCGTCGTTCAAAGCTCTGGCCGAGCGAACCCGTCCGAAAACTCGCGCCACGGCCATGGGCTTCATGATCGGTGCAAACAACCTGGGCCCCGGCATCGCACCATTGATCATCGCCCCAGTTCTCATGTCCGTCGGTTGGCGGGACGCATTTTGGCTGGTAGCCATAGTCGGCGCCGTGATCGGCACAGTCGTCTGGTTGGTGCTCCCGGCGCCGTTGGACACAGAGATCACGGAAGATCCGGAGGCCGCACTGCAACCGCTCGCCAGTGAACACTCACGCGCGGCGGTATTCAAGTCCGTTTCGGTCTGGAAGTTCGCACTTCTGTTCTGCCTGGCCAACATGGCCGGATATGGGTTGTTGACCTGGGTGCCGAGCTACCTCCTCAACGAAAAGGGGCTCTCGCTGATCGATACGGGAATCTTCGCGGCGATCCCGTTCATCGTCACGGCATTGGCCATCATCGTCGGTGGACGTCTGGTGGACAAGTACTTCCACGACAGCGCGCGCATTCTGCTCGTTCCGTGCATGGCCACCTCCGCCATTCTGCTGTTCTTGATGACTACCACCGATACCGTCGCGATGTTCACGTTCTATCAAACCCTCGCGATGGGCGTCAGCGGACTGTGCTCGATGTCGATCTTCGCCCTCCCGTTGCGGGCATTGCCCGCCGAATTCCTCGGTTCCGGAATGGGTTTGATCAACGGTTGTGGACAGCTTGCCGGTTTCATCACCCCCCTCGTGATGGGATGGATGGTGGACCAGTTCTCGTACATGGCCGCGTTCGGAGTCCTGGTCGGCGCGACGGCTGCTGCGGCATTGGTGGCCATGATCGTTCCGCAAACCCCGGCGAAATTCTGAGGGCTGTCACGTGGTCCGGCGAAGTGGCCACTGAAGGGTCGTCCCATCAGTGGCCACTTCGCCGATCTGGACCTGACCCCGGTGCCAGTTCGTCACCTCACTGCATCGAACCCGTTGCGCGAGCGCCGAAGTGCGCGCCCTGCAAGCTTCCCCGTCGGCACCCCGTCCGACAGTGCCGGTTGCCCATTCACCAGAACGTGCCGCATTCCGGTCGCATACATCCTCGGGTTGTCGTATGTCGCGAGATCCTCTACCTGCGAGGGGTCGAAGATCGCCAGATCGGCGTATCCCCCTGGCGCAATGTAGCCCCGCTTCGCCAAACCGAAGTTTTCAGCAGGAAGGCTGGTCATTCGGCGAATGCATTCCTCGACTGATTGCCCGCTGGTGCCGCGGGTGTAGCGGCTCAGAATACGGGCGAAAGTTCCGAATGAACGGGGGTGGACGGGTTGCCCCGCGAAAAGGGTCTCCTTGCTTTGAGTATCGGCATCGGAACCAACCGAAACCCAGGGACGCTCGAAAGCAATTCGCGTGTTGTCCTCCGACGCAATGAAATAGGCAGCTTCGGCAGCGGGAAGAGCGTCGAGAACAGCCAGCAGCGTGTCCACCGGGTCGTGATGCCCCATCCTCCGAGCAATAGACCCCAGTGCTTCCCCCGCTCGGATACCGAGTGCCGGTACCTCGGACAAGATCACCACCCCATCGGCCCCTCCGGACGCAGCGAAGAGATTCTCCCAGTCCTCGTCCTCACGATGGATCCTCTCGCGGATCTTGTTTCGCACACCGGTCGAGTTCAGTTGAGTGCGCCCGGCCGTCGTGTCACGACAGCGAAACTCCGGTGGCAACGCGGCACTGAGCAGCGTGTTCCCTGCCTCGTACGGATACACGTCCGCGGTGATTCGCACGCCGTCCTCGCGAGCCGACTCAACCAATTGCAAGGCATCGGACATTTTGTGCCAGTGCGACTTACCAGCAACCTTGAGGTGATAAATCTCCGCACGCGCTCCTGTCGTTCGAGCGATGTCGATCAGTTCCTCGATGCTTTCGAGGAACCTCTGCCCTTCACTTCGAAGATGGCAGATATGGACGGCATCATGCCTGGCGAGCACCCGCGAAAATGCTCGCAACTCGCCGGTATCCGCATAGCTTCCGGGTGGATAGATCAGAGCCGAACCAACTCCGAGAGCTCCATTTTCAAGCTCCTCGTCGAGCAGGGCGCACGCGTCGGCCAACTCTTGTTCGCTCAACAGGCGATTGTCCACACCCGCAACCACCATGCGCAGATTCGCTGCGCCGACGAAGCTCGCCACGTTGAAACCGACGCCGTCCGTCTCCAAGGATTCGAGAAAATCGTGCAACCTCGGCCAATGTGATTGCACCCCAGACGGAATCGCACCCAATCCGAGCATCGCCGGAGTCATCGAACCCGCGACCGGTCCGAGAGACACGCCTTCACCGAAGACCTGGGTTGTGACCCCCTGATACAAGTCCGACAATCCTCGCGGGTCTTGCTGCAGCGTGAGGTAGCTATGACTGAGCACATTCACAAAACCGGGAGCCACCATGCAACCGCGAGCATCGATGTCGATCGCCCCCGACACAGCACCGATCGTTCCGACTTCCACGATCGTGTCACCCGCGATCGCAACATCCGCTTTCCTGGGCAGGCTCCCTCTACCATCGAGCACAGTCCCGTCCCGAACGATGATTGTCGGCAGCATCACGTCTCCTCCTCGGTGGCCTTGCTGTCGCGAGATGCGACCCTGTTCACTCTGCTCAATCGTGGAAGCGAAATCTTGTTCCAGACACACATACCCGATGCAAAAATGGTGCCGCCCTACCAAACTGGCAACATGGTTCCGATCGTGTTATCGATTAGCTGACGACCCTGCGGATCTCACTCTCGGAGGCATTGGCGCCCGTACAGACGACGGCAACACGCTTGTCCGCGAAGGTGTTCGGATGTGCGTAGACCGCAGCAAGTGCGGCCGCACCGGCGCCCTCACTCAATGTGTGTGCGTCGAAGAGGAGAGCCCGCTGAGCGAGGGTGATGTCATCGTCCGTGACGAGCAGGAAACCACCTAGCCGTTCTCGCATGACACGTTGAGTCAATGAGAATCCGGCCCCGGTCGCGAGCCCTTCGACACGAGTGGCGTTCGGGCGCTCGACACAGGTGCCGGAAGTCCACGAGTCGTGCGCCGCTCGTGCGGCCTCCGACTGCACCGCGAACACCTCCAGGTGCGGTGCAAGCGCACTGGCGACGAGGCAAGCGGCCGCCGCACCACTGCCACCACCGACGGGGACCACCACGGCGTCCAGATCTGACTGCTGCTCGACGAGTTCGACGTACGCCGTGGCAACACCGGCGAGGATTGCCGGCTCATTGGCGGCGCTGACGAGACGCAGGCCGTCACGTTCGCTGATGAACTCTGCGTGAGCGCGTGCCTCGTCGAAGTTTGCGCCATGCTCGATGAGGTCGGCCCCAAGCATGCGGACAGCGTGAGCCTTGACCGGATTCGCCCCAGCCGGCATCACAATTACGCACCGCACGCCCGTATACGCTGCGGCATACGCCAGGGACTGAGCATGATTTCCCGTCGAGTAGCCGATGATGCCTCGGGCCCGCGTCGGCTCATCGAGTCCAGCCACCAGGTTCAGTCCACCACGAACCTTGAACGCACCTGTGGGTTGCACGTTCTCATGTTTGACAAACAACTGGCTGCACGAGCCCGCTCCCAAGGTCGGGTGCGATATCAGGGGCGTGACCGGTAGGTGGCGTCGGACAACCTGACTTGCACGCTGAATGTCCGCCCATGTGGGTGGTTGTAGCCCGGTTGTTGCCGCGAGATCAGGTGCCTGTGCCATGTGGATCACCCTGTCAAACACTGATTCATAGGTCTAATACATGTTTTCGTCGAAAGCATCGAAATCCTCTATGATTTCGGCATGCTCGATCTAATTCGGCTGAGGGTCTTGGTCGCTGTCGCGCAGGAAGGATCGGTGACAGCCGCCGCCGATTCGCTCGGTTACGCGCAGCCCTCCATCAGTCACCACCTTCGACAGCTCGAATCGGAAGTCGGAGTTCCGCTGTTCCAGCGAGCCGGTCGTGGGCTACGTCTGACGGATGCCGGTGCGGTACTGGTTCGGCGCGCCACGGAAATTCTCGGTCACGTCGACGCTGCCGTAGCCGAAGTCGAAACGTACGCGGGACTGAGGGCGGGGCGGGTACGACTTGCCGCATTCCCGTCAGCCCTGGCGAGTTTGAATCCGCAGGCGATGGCAGCGTTCACGTCCCAGTACCCCGACGTGTCCATCAGCCTCGTTGATGCAGAACCACCCAAAGCACTTGCAATGCTTCGTAACAACGACGTCGACGTAGCTGTCGTTTTCGCACACGCGGATACCCCGGATGTGGGGCTGAAGCACGTCACCCTAACGACGTTGCTGGACGATCCGTTGTACCTGATCACCTCTGCGCGGAATGCAGATGCCGCCAACGAGATCACGGACTACGCCGGTGCGACCTGGATTGCAGGCTGTCCGAGCTGCCGCGCCCACCTTCTCACCGCCTGCAATCGAGCTGGGTTCGTTCCACGGATCGAGTTCGAGACCGACGACTACGTCGCGGTCCAAGCGCTGGTCGCCTCCGGAAGCGGAGTCAGCACCCTTCCCGCCCTCGCTCTCCATGCACATCAGAACCCGGGTATCCGCGCACACCGCATTCCCCGCGAGCGACGCACTGTCTCCGTCGCGACCTACGGGAAACCTCCGCTCGCTCCCGCCATCGACGCGTTCGTCAGCACCCTGGCGGCGACATCCGACTCCGTGCGAGAGCGGTTCGAACTGGATGGGCACCTGTAGGCGATGAGATCACGGCTGCACCGCACTACCCAGTCAGTGATGGCCTGCCGACGACCGCGACGATCAGCGCGGCAAGTTCACCTTTGGCGTCCTCGGGCGAGAGCACTCCGACTACCGCCGCGTGCGAGAGGGCCTCTGCAGCACCGAATATCGCAGTCATCGATGGTTGTCCAAGCCCGTCGGCGCTGAAAGGAGCCAGCACCTCGCGACAACGCTCTGAATAGGCGCGTTCCGACTCGCGCTTCACCTGCTCCAGCTCGGGCGAGCCCTCCAGCGCTGCAAGCACTCCCGTCAGTTCACGCCCCTGTGCCAGTGAACATCCGACATAGGAGTCGGCGATGGCATTCGCCCGCCCGTTCACAGACTCCTCCGCAGCTTCGAGGTATTCCCCGAGCATCACCGTCTGACGATCGTCGAATTCCTTGAAGAGGGCCGCCAACAGCGCAGCGCGGGAGGCGAAATGGCTGTAGACGACCGGCTTTGCAACGCCGGCACGTTCAGCCAACCGGCCGAGGGTCAGCGCATCCGCGCCCTCCTCTCGCACCAGTGCCCACGACACCTCCACGAGTTGTTCGTACCTGTCGGCCCGCGACAGTCTCGTTCGTGCCATCGGACACCTCCTTGCGCTATATACCAATAGTAACCTACTCTTAGTACATAAGCGCACCATCTACCGAAGGAACGCTCATGACCACACTCGTCGTAGTCTCCCACTCCGATGCACAGTCACTTACCCAGCATGTCGCCCGTTCTACCTCCGACGCGATCCGCAACCTGGGCGGCGATGTCGACATCGCGGACCTACATGCCGAGAATTTCGATTCCCGATTCTCCAAAGCCGATGTGAACCTGTTCCGCGGCAAGGGAACTCCCCCGGCCGACGTTGTAGCCGAGCAGGACCGAATCGATCGAGCAGACGATCTGATTCTCGTGTTTCCGATGTACTGGTGGTCGATGCCCGCACTACTCAAAGGTTGGATCGATCGAGTCTTCGTCAGCGGATGGGCGTACGAGTTCACCCCGGGAAGCGAATTCGTGAAGAAACTGGACCGACTCACGGTCCACCTGATCCCGGTCGCGGGTGACGACGCGGAGAGTTTCGAACGCCACGGTGTGTACGAGGCCTTCCAGACACAGATCGAGCGCGGCATCATCGAATACTGCGGTGCCACACTGGGATCGACAACATTCGTTCACGAGTCGGACACGAAGAGCCGCGATACCCTCGCCGCAGAAATCCAAGACCTCAGCGAAAGCATCGCTGCCCGTGTCGCCTACCCTGCGACCGTGGCTTCCCGTTGACGGTCAGACATCGGTCAACTGACGCTTGACCGGCCCGTGACTGCCCAGTAGCGAAGCGTATCCCCCGTGTGACCGAGGTTGCGCGACAACTGATCAGCTGGGCGCACGCTGTCGAGTAGACCACCACACCCTTCGATTGCCTTACGTGAACCCGCGTTCGTTTCGTCGCAGGTAATCATGACGCGACTGAGCCCCACCGGGTCGCCTGCATACGTGAGTACTTCCCGCAGAGCAGCCGACGCTAAACCTTTCCGGCGTTCCGACGGCCTGACCCCATAGCCGATGTGACCACCGACATCGGCCAAGAACTCATTCAAGCTGTGCCGCAACTGGATAGCGCCGAGATACCTGCCGTCTCGAACGATCCACCAGTTGGTTGCCGGGACAATGTCGGGCCCCGGCACTGCCTCTGGCTGCGCCAACAACTCCTGCACCCACTGCCCGAATCCATCCCGGGAGGCAAGATCGAGATCTAGACGTTGCGCAACTCCCAATGCCGAACCGGGCTGGTCCGCCTGCGGTCCGCCCCACTCGTCACGCGACTCCAACCAGGACGCCCACAAGGCCTCGTCAGGTGCAACCAGATCGACAGTCATAGCTGCGATGCTACTTCGCACCTGCAACGGTGCCGCTATTCCCCCGAACCGCCGCTGCCTAAGTCCCGAATCCGCTTGTCACGCCAGCAGACTGTGGATCTGATGGAGTCCGTATCCTCTGCGCCACCTGCCGGCCCATGTGATCGCATTCATCGAGACTGATCGTATGGAACCGACGAGGGAATCACAGTTCTCGAATCGACGTGACGACAACTGGCCTGACCGGTTTGGGTGCCGCGCCGCAACTCGGTGGACGCGGCGCGAGTTCGGAGACTGCCGTCTCCACGGCCCATCGCCGGCCGTCCACATGTGCGACGACGCATGTCCCGTCACTGGTCTGCTTGATGATTGCCAAATCGTCGATTCCGCAGCTTATTTGTTGTCGTACGGCAATTTCCGAAGCCTGCCCCGCAGGAGACCAGCAACTCCGTCCACGCAGGCCTGGCAAATGGACCTGATCTCGGGAAGCCACCTCCACGGCCGTGACACTCTCACCAGCGGACAGACGGCCGTACGTATTGCCGCTCGGCAGCAGGATCATCGACGGCGCAAATCGGTGCCCGCCAGTATGCGAACACTCCCACACCTGGGGTCCGAAGAACGACATCAGCGCTGCGGCAATCGGCCTGCCGAACACAGCGCAGCATTGGTCACGCTTACCGTGCGCACAAACCAAGACGACTGGCTCGTCCACCGATTCGCCCAATCCTGGTGGAGGGCCGTCGAGTAGCGCGAAATCGATGTCGAGCAGGTCAGCCGGTGAATCGATGCGCAACCGTTCGCACCACGAGTCGCTCGGATCGGAGCGCGCGAGCAAGACCGTGTGTCCATCAGTCAACAGATCGGTGCGGCCTGGTCGCCGAATGAACATGATTCGTACGTCGGCAGCATCAGCTCGCCGACTCAGCTCGGCGGCAAGCTCCTCCCCCAAGGCCGTACCGTCCAGCACGTCACGACCCCAAGCGGCATTGAATTCGAGGCATACCCAACCCCGCACGACGGCAGCGCTGCCTGCCAACGGTTCGTCAACAGCAGACAGCGCGGAACAGGTCTCGGCTTCGATCACGAGCCCTATTGTGTCAGCCACGTTGAAAGTCGATCAGCCGTCCCAGTCAGCTCAGTAGAACTTCTTGCCCTCCGCGAGTTGGTTCACGAACTTCTCGATCCGCCTGGCGCGTGTCTCCGGACGCTTTGCCTCCTGCAGTCGGTACGCGATGGTGAATCGATTGGTGGAATTGAGCGTCGCGTAGAACTCGCGAGCCTTCGGGTTTTCCGCAAGCGCATCGAGAAAGTCCTTCGGGACCTCGGCCTTGGCTGCTCCCTCGTACGCGCGATCCCAGCGGCCGTCGGCCTTGGCCTTCTCTATCTCAGCGATGCCGGACGGCTCGAGGAGTCCCGCAGCGTCGAGGCGGGCGACTATCTCGACGTTGCGTTTGGACCACGGACTCCGCGCAGTGCGACGCGAAAACTTCTGCACGAAAAAATCGTCGTCGATTCGCCGGGAGAGGCTGTCGATCCAGCCGAAGCACAAGGCAACGTCCAACGCTTGGTCATAGTCGATCGAACTGTGTGACGAGTTCTTCTTGGCCATTTTCAGCCAAAGCCCGGGGACCGCCTCGTGGTTCTCGCACAGCCATCGACGGAACTCTTCTCCGTCAGCGAAGTATTCGGTACCGAGTTCGACTGCCATCAGTGCTCCTCATTTTCGCGATACCCATACTCTGACAAAACCCTGCGACAAATATCCGAAAGTTCCGAGTGCGAGTACCCATTTGGCAATACTGACCGTCGAGGCGGCGCGAACCCTCGAGTCGGTGATGCTGTCGCGATGATCGAGGAAATGGAGGCCGACCACGTTCTCGACATAATCGCCCGCCGCCGACAGCACCGGCGCTACGGCAAGCGCACGCCGAGTTGCGGCCGAAAGGGGAACCCGCTCTCCGAGCCGCTTGCCTGCGGACCGCAAAGCCATCGCGTAGATCGCGGGATGTACGAAGTCCGGGTAGTAGTGACTACGAAATCGCGCCGTGGCCTCCGCATCCATGGAGTCCAAGATCTCGAGGTACCGACGAGCGGAAAACGCCGTCTGCACTTCCAATACTTTAGGAGCCACCGGCCCGAGTAAACGCGCAATGTTTGCTTGTGAGACAACAAAAGCGGTGGTCCACAGTGCCATCGTCTTCGCAGAGCCGGTTAGTGCCATGCCGTCGATCATTTCACTATTGGATCAACGCCGACGACAAGTGCAACCAGTTTGTCGAGTTCGATACGAGGCTCGGTGTTCTGGGAAATCGCTGCCAGCCGGATCGGCGAAGCTAGTGCCGCGAGAACAGTATCTGGATCAGTACCGTCCGGGACCTCGCCGCGTTCGATTCCACGGTGAATCATGACCGCTGCCGCATCGAATCGGGCGCGCCAGAACTGTGCGCGCGCAGCCAAGATTTCCGCGTCGTCGGTAGGCATCACACCCGTACGGGCCAGTGCCAATCCGGTGTCTGTCGCGAGCCAATCTTGGAGACTCCGAGCAAAAGTCCGAAGATCACCGAAGAGTGTCCCGGTGTCAGGTATCGCCAAACCTGCATCCGTGAACTCGCGGAGAGCATCCACGACCAGCAAGTCGACCGTCGCCCATCGGCGGTAGATCGACGTTGGATGAACGTCCGCTTCGACCGCTATCGCGGCGATCGTCACCGACTGCGGTCCTAGTTCAGCAACCTTTCGCACAGTCGCTTCGATCACGGCCGTTCGGACCGCTCGGCCCCTTTGCTTCATGGCCTCATTGTGCCAACCGCGACACCCCGTCATATCGCAACAACTACTTGCGATATGTTCGATACTAGGGCGATTCCTTCAACCAGTGAGGCAGCGATTTACATGGTCATGTTCTTCGAAGTGCTATTTGTTCTCGCATCGGTCGCGATGGGATGGTTTGCCATATACGTCATTTACCGCCTGATCACGGACGAGTGACAATGACCTCTGTCGAGGATCTGGTCACTGGTGAATGAGTCCGTAAAAAGCGGGCATCCCGTATCGATCATCGGTCCGATAGCGGGGAGCGCGCATGTCGCCCAAGTCCAACCCGACTGTTCTGTTCATCCACGGACTCTGGATGCACCCGACCACGTGGGATCCCTGGGCGCAGGTTTTCAACGCGCAGGGGTACTCCACGATGGCACCCGGATGGCCAGGGGATGCGTCCACGGTGGGTGAGACGCGCGAACACCCGGAGGACATCGCGGGACACGGCATCGACGACGTGACGGATCACTACGCCAAGGTGATCGCTGATCTCGACGAACCACCGATCGTGGTCGGGCATTCGTTCGGAGGTTTGATCGCGCAGAAACTGCTGGGCCAGAAGTTGGCGACCGCGGCAATTGCCATCGACCCCGCTCAGCCCAAAGGTGTGTTGAAACTTCCTCTCGTTCAGCTTGGAAGCGTGTTCCCTGTCCTGTCCAACCCCGGCAACTACCGGAAGGCCTACTCACACAACAGAAAATCGTTCCACAAGTCCTTCGCCAGCGCCGTGTCCCAGGACGAGTCCGACGCCCTGTTCGAGCAGTATGCAATTCCCGCCCCCGGACGGCCGTTGTTCGAGGCAGCACTCGCAAACTTCGCGCCCCACAGCCCCGCTGCAGTGGATTTCAACGCCCGCCGCGGCCCCCTCCTGATGATCGGCGGCGGTAAGGATCGCACAGTACCGAAGGCCAGTTCGGACAGCTCGTTCAAGAAGTACGCCAAGGCCCCGACGATCAACGAATACAAGGTATTCGGCGACCGAGGTCACTCGCTGACCATCGACCACGGTTGGCGTGAGATCGCCGATTACAGCCTTGCCTGGCTCGACAAGCAGGGCATGAGCCCGCCACAAGGCAAGCACGAAAGTCAGTCCTAGCCGAACGCTTGAAACCGACGCCGGTACACCTGGGGCGAGATTCCGAGATGAGTCGAAAATGCTCGTCGTAGGGATTCCGAACTGCCGAATCCCGCCAACTGCGCGGCTTCGGTCACCGAGTGGCCGGCATCGAGGAGCGCCTTCGCAGAGTCGAAACGGATCAACTCGACGTATTTGGCCGGCGTCGTCCCTAATTCTTCGCGAAAGAGCCTCGTCAGATGACGCGGGCTCAGGTGCGCCAGGGCAGCCAGTTGCTCGACCGAATACTCCCCCGCCGGATCGGCCGCAACTGCGTCGACCACTTCTCGCAGCGCAGGGACCCGAGGCCGCGGCCCACTGAGCGAGGGCGAAAACTGTGACTGTCCGCCTGGACGCTGGAGAAATACCACCAGAAGTTGTGCGACGCGTCGAGCCATTTCTGCACCATGATCACGCTCGAGCAATGCGAGCGCGAGGTCGATGCCGGCGGTCACACCCGCAGACGAGAACACCGCGCCATCCTGAATGAAGATGGCGTCAGGAACCACCGTGATCTGTGGATAGGCGCGCGCCAGCGTTGCCGTGTGTTGCCAATGTGTCGTAGCGCGGCGTCCGTCGAGCAATCCACTCGCCGCAAGAATGAATGTCCCGGTACAGATCGAGGCAACCCGGCCCGAACGCCCCGCCAGATCGCTCGCTGCCTCGCGCAGTTCCGGACTCACCGGCGTCGACGGGAACACGTCTCCACCCATGACCAGCAACGTGTCGAAAGAACCGGAATCTACAACGTCACGGTCGACCGGAATGCGCATCCCGGTCGACGAGTCGACATCGTGTCCACCTACCGAGCAGATCACCAACTCGTAGTTCGCCCCGCCGCGATTGGCTTCCGCGAACACCTCACTCGGACCTGCGACGTCGAGCAGTTTGACGCCGTCGAATACCAGGACGGCAACTCGATGCACTGCGGTCACGATGCGCTCTCCTTTCGTCCTGATCTGTGGACAGTATGGCCGAGATCAGGGTGCGCCCGCGGGCGTGCTCGACCGACACTGGGATAGACCGAGAAATTCGCAGCAACGACGAGCAGAGCAGGTACCGATGACCACGATCATTGCCGGTGTGAAAATCCCCGATTCGAAGATGGCTGCCGACGCCACCGAGCTGGTACGAGATACGGCGTCCGAGTTACTGTTTCACCACTCGCGACGTGTCTTCCTCTTCGGATCGCTTCAAGGAGCGCGTCTGGGTCTGCAGGCAGACCCCGAATTGCTCTACGTCGGCGCCATGTTCCACGACCTGGGGCTCACCGAGAAATTCCGGGACAGTACGTCACGTTTCGAATTGGACAGCGCCGACGAAGCGCGGCGATTCCTCACCGGCTACGGAATCGACGAAACCGACATCCGCACAGTGTGGGAAGGCATCGCTCTGCACACGACGCCCGAGATCCCCTCCCGATTGGAACCCGAAATCGCCTTGGTGACAGCGGGTGTGGAGACCGATGTACTCGGAATCGGATACAGCGAACTCGACCAGGCCGACATTGACGCCGTCACCGAGGCTCACCCGCGCCCGGATTTCAAGAATCAGATCTTGAAGGCTTTCACCGAAGGCTTCAAGCACCGTCCCGAAAGTACATTCGGGACGGTCAACGCTGACGTACTCGAACATTTTGTGCCGGGATTTCGGCACATCGATTTTGTCGAGGTCATCCAGAACTCGGCTTGGCCCCAGTAGAATTCGCTGTCATTTGGCCGCCTCACTCATCGCAGCGGCATCTTCCGCCCCGAACTTTTCCTCGAGGGTCTCCGGCGAATAGTCGAGGTCGATCTCGGCGACGTCGCGCCCGCGCGCGGACTCGATCGCCGAAAGTCGGCGCTGCGCACGGTCTGCGGCGTACTCGAGGAACTCCTGATTGTCCAAACCGAACGGCTGCACCTCGAATTGATCGTTGACCCAGTTGATCATTCCGAGTGCCATGGGCATGAGTTCACCCATCCGCTGCTGAACGACGTCCCAGTTGTGATCGTCGGCGGCTACGTGCCTTCGGCAGGTGAACGTCCCCCAAGCCATGTGCCGTCGCTCGTCGTCACCGATCTTTCGCACCAATTGCTGCATGCCAGGCAGGATTCCGCGCGTCGCACAGACTTTCTGCCAGGCGTAGTAGCCCGTCAACGCCAGACTGCCCTCGATGACGTGGTTGTACGTGACGCTGGCACGCACCTGGTTGACCGGACTCGGATCCGTCTCGAGAATGCGTAGCGACGAAGGCAACTCCTCGTAGAACAGTTGCCGGTAGTACGGATTGTCAGCGACGTAGGAATGCAGATCGCTGGTCAATCCCACTTCGTCCATCCACAGCCGAAAGACCTGGGTGTGCTTGGCTTCCTCGAAACAGAACTGCGTCAAGTACATCTCGTCGCCGAATCGCCCCTCGGTCGACATCGCTTTCATGAACGGTTGAATGTCTTCGGTGACGGCTTCTTCACCGGCAATGAACTGCGCGCACAGGAAGGTGGCGCTGCGCTGCTGCTCGCTGGTCAGCTCCTGCCAGTCACGAGCGTCCTGGGAAAAATCGAGGTCGGTTGGGTTCCAGAATTTGGCATTTCCCTTGGTGAACAATCGGAGTGGGAACGAATCCCAGTTCAACCCTCCCGACCGAAGAGTACTGAAACCTTCTCGCCCCGGCGAGGTGACAGTCATGACATTCCTTCTTCCCGAACCGAAGACAGATGCCCCATCAGCATGCCCGCAGAACTGAAACGTGAATCAGTTTTGGCGAAATTCGATCTATTCCTTCAGAGAAACGCCCTTGGTCTCCATCACTGCGAAGAGCTTGGCGTTCATCTGAGCCGCCAGATCCGGCCGATACGAGCCGATATTGAGCGGATTGGCTAGATTGTTCAGTTCCAAGGGGTCGGCTTGTA
Source organism: Rhodococcus sp. 66b (assembly GCF_002076325.1). NCBI lineage: Bacteria > Bacillati > Actinomycetota > Actinomycetes > Mycobacteriales > Nocardiaceae > Rhodococcus > Rhodococcus sp. 66b. Next base: position 104,950 of record NZ_MUZB01000005.1, on the reverse strand, counting down.
AGTCGTAGAGTTCGTATTGCGGCGCAGCAACTCCCGCAGGATCGAAGTACATCGTGTACTTCCACCGGCTCTCCCGGATGCAGCGGATGTGATTGGGCTGTGTGACGATGTTCTGACCGTCGGGCGTCGCACAATTCTGATCGTCGTAGGTGAACAGAATCGTGTCCTGAACCTGCGCGCTGGGACCGTGGGGGTAGGCGGCAGCGTCGATGATGACCGGTGTCAGATCGGTACCCGAGAAGTTCCACGATTCACGCGCTGACGCTTGGGCGAGAGTGGCGAGAGTGGGCATCACGTCGATCAACGACGCCAAGGCGTCTGTGCGAACGGGTTCGGGAAACAGCAGGGGGTTGCTGATGACCAGTGGAACGCGCAGCGTTTCCTCGTAGGCGTTGAACACCTTCTGCCGCAAACCTCCGTGGCTCATCCCCATCTCTCCGTGATCGGACATCCGTACGATCACCGTGTCGTCGAGCATCTGCGGGGTGGCTTCGATCGCGTCGAGCACGCTGCCGATGTGTTCGTCGACCACCTTGTGCATGTAGGCGTAGAAGTTGATGTAGTTGCGTGCCTGATCAGGCCCGAGCAGCGGCCCGAGCCCGGCTGCGAGTAGCAATTCCGACTGAACCTGCGCTGTCGGTTTGTGATTGAGTGCCAGGATCTCGTCGAAAGTGGGCGGCAAGTCGATCCCCTGCTCGAAGGCGCCTGGCGCGTCCGATCCATAGTTGTCGCACGTTCCGTTCATCGCATTCCAGGTCTGGGGGTACGCGAGGACGTCGTGTGGGTTCACGAACGAGACGATGAGCGCCCAAGGCTGCCCGGATGCGACCGCAGATCCGGAGAGGAAATCGACTGCCTCCTCGGCAACACGGCGATCATGGTCGGCGCACCCGCCACCGAAGTGGTCAGGATTGGTGTCCTGACCCGCGTCGGGGGGAATCCACCCTTCGAAGCCGAATCCCGCTACATCGTCACTTGTCGGATCACCACCCTCGACGCCTTTGCTCAGATGCCACTTCCCCCGGTACTGAACGTTGTAGCCGGCCGACGCCAGCAGCTTTGCCATGTTCTGCTCGGAGACTTGTAACTGTGGCTCGGTGGGTGAGACAGTGCCGCCTTCGGTGAGGGTTCTGGTGACCCCGTGCTGCGCGGGAAAGAGGCCGGTGAAGAACGTACTACGACTGGGCGAGCACATCGCGGTATTGCACACAGCCTGGTCGAACGTCAGCCCGTGATCGGCAATCCTCTTGCGGTTGGGCAGATTCTGATCAGCCCAGCCCTGCGGCCAATACATCGGCCGGCGCTCCTGATCGGTGATGATGACAACGATGTTGGGTTTCTGCGGAAACCGATCGGCGGGCGATGCTTTCGCCGGCGCCGCGCTCGCCGCGCCGGTTGCCACGTCTGCCACTCCGGCGAGGACAAGAGCACCGACGCCACCGAGGAACGTCCGGCGCGGCAATGAATGACAGTGCGAGGCAGGAACGTTCTCTGGGTTCACGGGCGTCGTCCTCTCGGAGGCGTTGTGGCCCCAGAGTTGACCGAATCAGTGTTCGCTACACATGCGCGAGCAAACTGCCTCGGCGCTGATCAGTTCGATGACTCGATCCGCGCAGCGCAGCGGATCCGGTGTCCGGCCGATACCGAGAGGGTCGACAATCGAAATCGTCCTTCGCACGTCAGCCTCCTCGACACCCCACGACCAACCGAAGTCGTGATTCCAGAGCAGAACCGCATTCTTCCCCGGATGGTTTCGGGCATGAACTGGCAGAACGATCACCGCATCCATACTCGGTCCCTGCGGCCATCGGACGGTCTCACCGTGAACGGATCGTGCTACCGCGTCGACGTATTCGTGTGCGGACCAGTCGTTGCCGTTGGTATGCATGGAAGTACATTCGGTGCCGCACGCGTAGCGGATGGGTTCCTGCCGGAACTGATCGAGTATTGCGCTTTCAGGAAATGAACGGCAACACAACGGATTCGAATTGGCGATGGCCGTCGCGATGGACACTGTGGCCGGTACGGAACGAGACCAATTCGCAGCGCGCGACGGTGGCGGCAACAGCGTCGAGGCGATCGGGATCCACCATCCCGCCCAGACCTCCACGCAGGAACAACATGTCAGCCTCGATGAGCGGCAACCGATCCCACCACTGCGGATCCGGTCGGCGGAACTGCTCGAGCGCGGACCGCGTCATCGAGCGATCGAACGTCAGCGCAGCTCGCGGATGCCGCACCAAACTTGTTGTTGCATGCCACAGTTCTGGCACACTCGGCAATTTCCTCGCGAATACCTGTTCTGCGTCACCTGCGCGTAGCGGCAACGGTGCTTCCTCGATGACCAACTTCCGCACCACGGTGGGTCGTTTCTGCGCGATCAACGACGCCGCGTGCCCGCCGAGCGAATGGCCGACGAGATCCACCTGATCGAGTTCGAGATGATCACACACGTCCATGACGTCGTCGGCGAACTCGTCGAACAGATACGACGACGCCCGAGCGCTCCGGCCGTGGCCGCGAAGATCGACCGAGACAACTCGCCGGTTGCGTGATCGCAAGGTCCGCGCGAACTTGTCCCAGGTACCGCTGTCGCCACCCATCCCGTGCACGAGGACTACCGGAGGCAGATCGGCAACACTGGGATGCGAGCCGGAATCGCGGTAGCTGATCTGGACCCCGCCGGCACTTCGTACGTTAGCGACACTCACGAGTTCCCAGGATAGACCTGTCCTCGTGGATTGCTGAAGCTGTCAGCCGAGGCGGCAACTGCCCTGGCCGCGTGACCTCGTCGTAGCGACCGAGCCCGATCCTCGCGATGTTGCGCAGCGACTCGCTTGCATCGGCGAAGTATCCACAATGCCCTCGAATGGCACCGGTGTCGAAAACAACAGCTCCGTGCTGCGCCCGAACTGGAGACGGGCCGTGCCCGAGGCGACCGATCTTCACGCGTGGGAAATACCGAATCCAGTCCGACGGCCCCAGCGCGGCCCAGAGATTTCCGGCAAAGCACAGGTCTTCGCGAGAACTGGTCCCCATCCCCGGGCTACCGAGCACCACACAATCGTCTACTCGCGCCGACGGGAGGGCGAGTCCGCACACCACGGCCCCGTAGCTGTGTCCGACGAGCGTCACATGCGCCGAATGCGGCAGGATGCGTGTCAATCGCGCCAGATCGATCGCACCGCGTTCTGCGAGTGTCCGCGAGAACGACTCGAGAAATCCCCACGGCGTCCGATAACCGACCCACACGATCACCGCGACGTGGTCGTTCCGTCCGAGCGTTCGGAGCATTCTTCCCAGCGTCCATCCGCTCGCTCGTGGTCCTGTCGGACGGTTCTCGTCGAAGTAGTTTCCCAATCCGTTGTCGTTGCCCGGCACGAAGATGACGATGTGCTCGGCTGTGGCGATATCGCCGAACACCTCCACGATCCGGCCTTCGCCAGACTCGTCGTACGCCAGAAGTTGTGCGTCGTGCAGCTCCGTCTGCTCGTAGTGAAGTCGATCGGTTCCGGAAACTTCAGGTCGACCCGCCGTTGCCATGACACTCCTCGTAAAGAGTTGCAACGGTGAGAATCATTGCAACGGTTACTTTTTGAATGTCATCAACGCTAGGAGCCGAGCGACGGCATGACGATGGTGCCAACGCCCCTACTGTTCGTACAGTCGACTCGACCAGGCGGGTACAGCTGGCTATACCTGCGAGCTCATTCGTACACACCCTCCACCGACCATCCACCGCCTTCACAGATCATCAGCAGCGCACGCGATTCCTCCAACAGAACCTGAGCCCGCGCCGCCGTGCGTGCCGAGGCAGCGTCCCACCATCGCTCGTCAACCGGCCAGGGCCCGGCCCACCCCTGCACTGCCCATTCCTTGCTCCCCCACTTCAGCCTTCCCGGCTGCGAACTGAAGACACCGCGCTCAGTGACGTACACGGCGTTACCGGCCACATCCCCCAGCCACACCTTGGGATTGTCGACGAAGATCGACCCCGGAGACGGCTGTGGCAGACGGCCCGGCCACGGGGCTGTCGGATCATGGGTAGCTACCCGCTCGTCACCCAAGGGCAACAAGGTAATTCGCTCCAAGGGCCCTCGACCTCCGCTCAGGACACCGACCTGAACCGATTCGCCACCCAGAAGACCCTGCACGCGCACCAATGCTCGCCTGGCTCGCTCCTCCTCGTCGCCGACACCGCCCCACAGCCCCAACTGCAAAGCGCCGGCACTGACCACCTCCACCGGTTCCAGACGCAACACGGCTATGCCTGCGGTTGGCCGGGTCTCACTGCGCCCGGTGAGCCAGCCATCCAGTTGCCATCGCACTCGATCGGCCGTTCCCTCCGGCGTCAGAGGTTCGGCGCAACGCCAAGTCCGAGAAAGATTTTCACCGTTACCCGTACTGGCCGAAATCGACAGACGGGTGCACGCCACCGCGGCAGCAGACAACTTGTCGTGCAGGAGACTCGCCAAGGCGCGCCCGGCAAACGCTGCGGCATCCACCCGCTCGATCGACGGATCGTAATGCTGCTCCACCTCCAGGTCCGGCGGAAGTGTCCGCGCCGACGGTGGCCGTTCGGGTTCACCGCGCGCCGCACGATGCGCGAGCACCGCATCGGCACCGAAACGCGAAGCGACGTCCACTGCCGGTAGATCCGCAAAAGCACCGATGGTTCTGATCCCGAGCCTGCGCAACAGATCCACCAACTCCCCGCGATGCGGTGCAGACAGGCTGGGCTCGGCCGCCAACTCCGGCATGGGTAACGGCGCCAGAAACCGTGCTCCCTCCCCCGGCGGCACCAGCGCTGCCCGGCGCGCGGCAATGACCGCCGTGGACAGCTGATCTGCCACCCCCACCTGACTCTCGACACCCGCAGCAGATGCCTGATCCACCAATCGTTCCGCCGCAGCTTCCTCAGAACCGAAGTACCGACTGACACCACGCGCGCTGAGCACCAACAAACCAGGACGGAGTACCTCGACGCCCGGTGCCACCGCGTCGATGGCCGCGGCCACCGGCTCGAACAATCTTGCATCGCGTTCCGGATCTGCCATCGCCACATACAGTTCCGGGCAGCGAGCCTGCGACTCGCGTCGGCGCAGGCCTCGTCGCACTCCCTCCGCGCGAGCCGTCGCCGAACATGCGATCACCCGATTACCCGAGGTGACCGCGACGGGATGTGTGGCCGGAAGATCGGCAAGCGCTGCCGCTGCCACCGCTGGCCAGTCCGGGCACCACAACGCCAGAACTCTGCTCACAGTGACACCACCTGCGACGACACCACCTGCTCCGGCATCACCTGCTCCGACACCACCTGTGACGACACATCCTCAACCGGCCGAGAAGGTACCCACTCGACCCGCCCGGCTGCACTGCAGATGTCCAGACGCGTGGTCCGGGGCTGGAACGAGCGCCCCCGAGCACGAACCGCGAGGCTCAGGGAACTGAGCCGTCCACGCCCCAACTCCCGGCCCTGACCGAACCCACCATAGCCATGAACCCGAGCGTCCAACCGAACCTCGGCTCCGTCCCAGTGACCTTCGGTGACAACAAGAGTCGAGCCCTTGCTCCGAGCACGTGCGACCACCGCCCGAGCACGCGACGGGGATACCGACGCACCCGCCAATCCCAGAATCACCAGATCCATACCGTCGAGCAGCACGGCGGCGATCTCGACCGGATCCGGCCCAGGCGCCGGAATGAGTGCCAGACGTTCCAGTTGCGCACCCATCTCGTACGCCGCCAGCAATCCCAGTCGAGGCTGCCCGATGACTGCAACATGTCCTCCGGACGCCGTCACCGACGCGACCAATCCCAAAAGCAAGGACGCTGCACCCTCGACGGACACCACGGTTCCCCGCACCAAACCGCCCTGCGGTAACAATGCGGCGATACCCTCCGGCACCGGGAGGACACCGGCTTTGTGCGCACGGTCCACGACCGGCCTGTCCCGGTCGGCAACACTCTCGGAGGCCGCTGCACTTGTCCCGGAAACACCAGCCACAGGAACACCGGCCACAGAAACACCGGGCCCGGAAACACTCGGTCCCGAAAACGACGTATCGCCTCGCGAGGGAATGGACGCGATCTGTCGGCGGAGCTGTGCCAGCCGATCCTGACGGGACAACCCCGCCGCATCTGCCGACAGCTCTACCAACTCGGTCACCTCGGTCATCCCCATCCTCCGGAACACCGGAAAAACTCACTCGGCAGCAATCCATAACCAGCCGGCAAACCGCGGGGAAGTCGGGTCTGACATGCATCCAACGAACAGCAATTTCGAACATATTTTCGAACTGTTTTCAGTAAACCGTGTCACCCCCGACACGTCAAGCAGAGCCAAAAACCCAGTTCACAGGAGCCTCGAGCGTCACAGTGGCATCAATCCATTAACCTTGAGATGTGACAGCTCAAGAGCAGACCGGGAGGGGCATCGGGCCCGAATACCTGCTGGCGGGGCGGTACCGACTCCGCTCCAAGATCGGCGACGGAGGGATGGGCGCCGTCTGGCTGGCCCGCGACACCCTCCTCAGCCGCGATGTCGCGGTGAAACAGGTCACAAGTACGGAAGGCCTCGACACCGAAACGGCCGAAGAGGTCCGCGAACGTACATTGCGCGAGGGCAGGAACGCCGCAAAGCTCACCCATCCCCACTCCATCGCCATGTACGACGTCGCGATCGAGTCCGGCGAACCCTGGCTGGTCATGGAGTACTTCCCGGCCCGCAGCCTCGCCCAGGCCATGAACCTGGCGGACACGTTGCCACCACTCGAAGTCGCGCAGATCGGCGCACAGATCGCTGCGGCACTCACCGAAGCGCACGCCGCCGGCATCGTCCACCGCGACATCAAACCCGGCAACATCCTGATCGCCGACCGAGGCAAGTCCCTCGGCACCGTCAAGATCAGCGACTTCGGCATCGCCCGCGCAAAGAGCGACGTGTCCGACACCCAGGACGAGGTCATCACCGGCACTCCCGCGTACTTCGCACCCGAAGTTGCCCGCGGCGACGACCCCACCGAGGCCAGCGACGTCTTCTCACTCGGGTCGACGCTCTACACGGTGATCGAGGGCCAACCGCCCTTCGGCATCGACTCGGACGCCATCGCCCTACTGCATCGTGTCGCCAAGGCCGAGATCTACCGACCCACCAAGTCGGGACCGCTCACCGATGTTCTCCTTCAGCTCCTCGAACCGGACCCGACCCGTCGGCCGACGATGGCTCAGGCACGCGACGCGCTCGCCGCAGCCGCGACCGGCGGCGGCACGATCGATCAGTTGATCGACGCTCCCGTCTACTCGTCCGAGGGCGCCGTGCCGGCCTGGGCTCACCGCACCACACAACTCGCCGACCCACACCGCCGCAATCGCCTGACCGGCTCCACGGTCACCGGACTTCCTGCAGTGCAACAGAACACGCCACTGCGAAACGTTCCCAGTCCGATGGACATGTTCTCCTGGCCGCCGCGGATACCGACCGGACCCACCGATGCCAGCACCCGCGACAAGGTAGTCGCGTGGGCTCCCCTCGCCATGACCGGCATGGTCGCCGTCATTGTCTTGGCCGCACTGATCGTCGTCATCCTGGTGTTCACGGCCTGACTGGTGTTCACGGTCTGAGCACAAGCTTCACGCAGGCAGAATATTTGCATTGAGGTGAAACACGTTGTCCGGGTCGTACTTCGCCTTGACTGCGGACAACCGCGCGTACTTCCCCGCGCCGTAGGAAGCTCGCACTCGGTCCTCGTCGACGTCGGTCATGAAGTTGACGTACCCGCCTTGGTTGGACGAGAACGGACGCAAGGCTTCCCAGGTCTCACGCACCCACGATCGATCCAATTCCAGCGTCCCGGCATCGGTGGCCGTCGCCGTCATATTGCACACGTAATGCGGTGTGCGAGAACCACCGAACGCTGTGTCGTCCTCGCCGACGGAAGTGAAAGCTCCCTGCAGCGGAAAGATCGGCATGAAGGACATCGGCGACGATTTCTTGCCCGCTTGTTCGGTCAGAACATCGATCACGTCGTCGGAGAAATCCACCAGGTCCAAAGCCTTCTCATAGGCGTACGCACCCCACGGTTCCGATTCGTCGAGCATCGACTGCAAGCCGACGTACGGGATCGGAGTGACGAACTCGAAAAGCGTCGGCAAGCCCTCTCGAATCGGCGCAATCGCGTTCGAGTGTTCCTCTTCCGATCCGAAACCGGCTACCAGCAACGCGTATCCGGGCAGTAGGTGAAATTGATCCGGGACAAACGGCGCCGGCGGCGCGGACAAACTGACGGCAACCATCGCACCCGCATTTCTCGGCAGGGCAGGCACTACCTCGCGGCACAGACGAAGCGCTGCGGGTCCGTCCTCCATCCCCCAGAAGAACAGTCCCAGATGCACTTCCGGACCGATCTCGCTCAGACGGTACTCGAACTCGGTGACCACTCCGAAATTTCCGCCGCCACCGCGCAGTGCCCAGAACAAGTCGCTGTGATCGTTCTCGGAGGCTCGAACGATCGAACCGTCGGCGAGCACCACCTCTGCCGACACCAGATTGTCGATCGCCAGGCCGAGCGTGCGGGTCAACCACCCCATGCCACCACCGAGTGTCAGGCCACCGACGCCGGTATCACTGATCACTCCGCCGGTCACCGCCAACCCGTGTTCCTGCGTCGCCTTGTCGAGGTCGGCGATCGTCGCACCACCACCGACCCTGGCTCGCTTCGCTGACGGGGCGACGCTGACTACGTTGATCGCACTGAGATCGATCATCACTCCGCCTTCACACACCGATGTGCCTCGGTAGGAATGCCCGCCACCTCTGACCGAAACCTCCAACGAATGGGCTCTGGCAAATGCAAGTGCCACAGCCACATCCGACGCCGACCGGCACCTGGCGATCACCGCCGGACGATGATCGATCTGCCCGTTCCAGATCGATCTGGCGTCGTCGTACTCCGGATCTCGGGGGCCGAACACAGAACCTGTGATCGTCGATTTCAGTGGCGCGAACTCGACCGTCGTCATCACGCACCTCCCCCATCGGGCGTCGCGGTGACCAGCAGGTACTCCCACTCCATCGTGAACGGTTCGCTTCCGCTGCCGTACCTTTCCGCCAACTCGAGCAGAGCGCGGTCCAGCGCCTGCGTTCGGTCGGGATCGCCGGCGATGTTCCGGTACACCGCGATGGTCGGCCCGTAATTCTTCTTGAAGAAATCACGGAACTCTTCCGGCCCGCTGAATGTGTCCACACGAAGTACGTCTTTCCTCGAGGCCACATCGCCGAGCAGATCACGAACATGGTTCTCATCGCCCCACAAAGGCGCCGGCTGCGAACCAGGAGGCGGCGGCGGTGCGTACGGCTTCATCGTTTTGAACATCTCGCCGATGAATCCCGTCGGAGTCCAACTCAGCACTCCGATTTTTCCGCCGGGTCGGCATACTCGCACAAGTTCGTCCGCGGCGCGCTGATGATGCGGTGCGAACATCACACCGACGCACGAAAGCACCACGTCGAACTCGTTGTCACTGAAAGGAAGAGCCTCGGCATCGGCCTCCTGCCAGTCCAATTCGACTCCGGCGAGGGAAGCGGCCTCCTTACCCGCTACGAACAATTCGGGAGCCAGGTCAGTGGCAATCACCTGCGCACCCAGCGCGGCCGCCGGAATGGCGGCATTGCCGGACCCCGCCGCGACGTCCAGCACGCGGTCACCCTTCTGCACACCGCACTCGCCGACCAGTACCGGCCCGAGTTCCGCAATGACCTGCGTGGCCACCGCCGGATAGTTACCGAGACCCCACATGGCCCGATGCTTGGCCTTCAGCTCACGATCCAGCCCGAGCGTTTCCGTCGATTCACTCATTACCGTTCTCCTTCAATATTTTTGGTACTCGGAGCCCAACAACCTCGGAGCCCGACAACATTCATGCCGTTACTTCGACGCTACGACGACGGTTCACTCCGCTCCAGTACGAAATCTGTACCGGAGCACTCCAGAGGCCTACGATCGAATGATGGGGTCCTCGTACCACCAGTTCTGCCCCGTCGCCAAGGCGATGGAGCTACTCGACGAGCGGTGGACGCTGCTTCTCCTGCGCGAACTGATGATGGGAAGCGACCATTTCAACGATCTCCGACGCGGACTTCCGCGAATGTCACCGACTCTGCTCTCCACGCGGCTGCACCAACTCGCGATCGCCGGCATCGTGGAGCGAGAAGAAACCGACTGCGTCGTCCGTTACCGATTGACCGACGCGGGCCGAGAACTGCGCCCTGTGGTCGAAGCTCTCGGAATCTGGGGTACCAGGTGGATCGGCGAGCTGGGCGATGAAGACCTGGATCCGAAACTGCTGCTGTGGGACATGCATCGACGCGTGGATCACTCCGTGGTTCCCGACGGAAAGACCGTGGTGCACTTCGTTTTCTCCGGAGTGCGTGAACATTCGCGAAACTGGTGGCTCGTCATCAATTCCGGGGAGGTGGACATGTGCGATATCGATCCGGGTTTCGACGTTGCGGTGTCGGTCTCTGCGGGCTTGCGACCGATGACCGAGATCTGGCGCGGTAACCTGACCTGGTCGGACGCCATACGGTCAGGTGACGTCACCATTTCGGGGCCTACGGCGTTGCGTCGTAGCTTGCCTTCGTGGTTCGAACTGTCGACTTTCGCATCGATCCCGCGCCCCGTGTAAAGCGCGCTCACCAGCCCCGTTCCGTCCTGTTACAGAGCTGTTTCAGACCGTGACACCGTCGACGAACGGCGACCACCTGACGGTGACACTGACCGAGCAGTCTCTGTTGTATGCCCAGCCACCGCGGAATAATCCGCCTCGCCGCACTCGGTGCAGTCGTACTCGGTGCGCTCACGCTCAGCGCATGCTCGTACACAGAAGAAGCAAAGCCCAAGAGTGGTAATTACCTTGCCACTCAGCCTGATTCAGGACCCGCAGGCGGCGAGATCGAGGACGGCATCAGCGTGCAGGATACCCATGTACCTGCACTGGCCCGTCTCGATTCCGCCCTTCTCGCGGCGCTGCAGTCGGCAGCAGCCGACGCACAGGCCTCCGGAGTGAACATGCACGTCACCTCGGGTTGGCGGTCCGCCGCATACCAACAGCGACTGTTCGACGAAGCCGTCGTCAAGTACGGCAGCATGAACGAAGCGTCCAAATGGGTGCACTCCCCGAGTCTGTCGAAGCATGTCAGCGGACAAGCCGTCGACATCGGACCGACCGATGCCGACGACTGGCTCATCCAGCACGGCAATGATTACGGCCTCTGTCAGACCTATGCCAACGAGATGTGGCATTTCGAATTGGCAACCACTCCCGGCGGAGAATGCCCGCCCCAACTGAGCAACCCTTCGGACGAGAGAGCGGAAGGCTGATCATGACTCGAGTCAAACCCGCGAGACTGATTGCCGCACTGGCACTCCTGATCCTCGGAGTCGTCGAATTCGAACTGGCAGTCAACACTACTGGTGGTCAGATCGTCGACCAACAACTCATGGTGGGCGCGGCCACCTCCGAAGGACTCAGTGTGTTCTCCACCGAGTTCATCGGCCTCGTCACTCCGATACTGATAGTGGGAGGAGTGCTCGTGGCACTCATGATCACATTGCGCAACAACCCGATTGCGCTGGCCCTACGCGTCGTCGTCGTGACCCTCGGTCCCATCACGACGGCCTGGGTTCTCAAACAATCGTTGGATCGACCGGACCTGAACGGCCTGGTGATGCACAATTCCTTCCCCAGCGGCACGCTGACGGCCATCGCTGCTCTGGTCTGCGCGATCGTGCTCGTCACACCCTCGAGGTGGCGGGCAGTCGTTGCAGTCAACGGCGCGCTGATCACCATCGGGACCGCGATCTCGGTAGTCGTGTTGCAATGGCACCGGCCGAGTGACGTGATCGGTGCGCTACTGCTCGTCGGCTGCTACACCCTCGCCGTGTCGGCATTTCCGTTGAACACCAGCGTCGCACGGCACGCAGTACTGGCGGACTCAGGCAACGAACGGCTCTCGAAAGTGTGACCCCTGTACCCTTGGCTGACCGAGATTCCTCCGACCGCAGAAGGCCCCTGATCATGGCGAGTCCAAGGTGAGCGCATGGTGAGCATTCTTTTCATAGAAGACGATCCAGCGGTAGCCGAGGCAATCACGTTGGGACTGAACCGACTCGGGCACAACGTCAGCCATCGCCCCGACGGTAACGGCGATTTCGACGACGTCCTCGGCTCCACCGACCTCGTCCTACTCGACCTCGGACTGCCAGGAGCCGACGGTTACGAGATCTGTCGACGCATCCGTACGCGCAGTTCGATCCCGATCATCATCTTGACCGCCAGATCCGACGACATCGACACTGTTGCGGGCCTCGAGGCCGGTGCCGACGACTACGTCGTCAAACCGGCCAGTCCGCGTGTCCTCGATGCTCGGATCAAAGCCGTCGTGCGGCGCTCGGCGCCCGCAACGACGCGTTCAGATGTGGCGCCGGGCGCAGAGAAGTTCGGCGACCTGGAATTGGATCGGTCGTCATTGCAGGTACGCAAAGCCGGGACGCTGCTGACCCTGACTCCGACCGAACTCCGACTGATACTGGCGCTGACCGAAAACCCCGGACAGGTTCTCAGCCGCAGGCAGTTGTTGTCCGCAGCCTGGGACCAGGAATACCTGGGCGACTCACGAATCGTCGATGCAGCAGTGCAGCGGCTGCGCGGAAAGATCGAGGACGACCCAGCCGCACCGACCGTGATCGAAACGGTGCGCGGGTTCGGGTATCGCTTCAACACCAGCCCGGCCCGATGAGACCGACCTGGCTTCGGGTCGACGGTCTTCGGACCAGGCTCGTGCTCGTGTTCATCGCAATCGTCGTGATCATCGCCGGGGCAACCGCAGGCGTCGTCTCGTTCATGGCGCGGTCATGGATCTATTCCAACGCTCAGGACGTGGCAACGGTACAATTTCGCGACGAACTGCAGTACAGCAACGGACCGCCGGTAGACGGGTTGACACCTGACACCCTCGACCAGATCTTCCAGTCCGACATGACTCTGATCGTCGACGGCGAAGTCATTCGTCAAGGATCAGTGGATGCGGCAACGATCCCACCCAGCTTCGAAGAGGGTTTGGACAGTCCCAAACTGATCCGCTTCGAGCGACTCGACTCCCAGCGCATCATGTTGGGAATGTCGGTCAATGTCGTGGACATGACTGCAGACGACGGCTACGACAACGAGACACTGGTCAAAGCCGTCACCATCCGGCCGCTGGTAGGGGTGCAGGACAAGTTCGACGACCTGCTTCGAGCAGTCGGTCTCACCCTCGCGGCGGGTGTGCTGGTGAGCGGTCTGCTCGGACTCTGGATTGCGTCGACGCTGGTCCGTCCGCTCAAACGCCTGGACGAGGCCGCCGCCCGCGCCGCCGACGGCGACCTGAGCGTCCGGCTCCCCGAAGACGGAGTAGCCGAACTTGCCCAGGTCACAACAACTTTCAACAACATGGTCGCTCGCAACGAAGCGGTCATCCGAGGTCTGGAAGAATCGGAAGAGCAGTCGAGAAGATTTGTCGCCGACGTCTCCCACGAGCTTCGAACGCCGCTGGCGGCATTGGTTCCGGTAAGCGAAATCCTCCGCGAAGAGATCCCTAATCTTCCGCCGGACGCCGCCGCTGCAGCGCGCATCGTGAGCAGTGAGATCGGCAAGCTCACTCGACTTGTCGAAGATCTGATCGAAATGTCGCGCCACGACTCACAACAGGCGCGTCTCGTCCTCGACGACGTCGACCTCGTCGAATTGACCGAGCGCACACTCGAGAGCCGAGGTTGGACAGAAACCGTCGAACTCCGTGCACCCGAAAACGTCAGCACCAGAGTGGATTCGCGTCGAATCGACATAGTCGTCGCCAACCTCGTCGGCAACGCACTGCGCCACGGAGCGCCTCCGGTTCGCGTCGAGTTGAGCGCAGAACCCGGTTTCTCCGTCATCACCGTCGTCGACCACGGCCCCGGCATCTCACCCGAGGACCGGCAGGCGATTTTTCGGCGGTTCTACAAGGTCGACACCGCGCGCGGACGCAGCGAAGGCAGCGGACTCGGGCTCTCCCTCGCCGTCGAAAACGTGCACTTGCACGGCGGCACCATCGGCGTCGACCAGGTGGACGGGCGCACGATCTTCACGGTTCGCCTGCCCCATCGCTGACCCCTTCCCGAGCGAACGTACCTTTCGGCGCACCCAAGGCGATCGTCGTACCGTTCGCTCGAAAAGGGGTGGGCACTTCGCACCCTGGGCCGCCCAAGTTTGACCAAATAGTGGGATTCTGGTTTCAACATGTGAAACTACGCGAGTAGCGTCGGCATCGTCGAACAGCGTAAAAATCGGAGGGCACCATGACGCAGGCGTCGCGCTTGGAAAAGACGGCCGTCTCCCCGAAGGCGTGGACGATGCTCGGAATCGGCGTCGCAGCCCAGGCCGCAGGCACCGTCTTCGTCAGCACCCCCGCCTTTTTGATCCCCCTGCTGCATTCCGAGCACGGTCTCTCGTTGACGCAAGCCGGAACCCTGGCCGCTGCACCAACTTTCGGCATGGTTCTCACCTTGGTGGCGTGGGGAGCGATGGCCGACAGATTCGGTGAGAAATGGGTCATCTCCATCGGGCTCGCGCTGACGGCGATCGCCGCGCTCGCCGCGACCACCACCGACAACTACGCCCTCCTCGGGATCGCATTTCTACTGGGCGGAATGGCTGCGGCGAGCACCAACGCCGCCAGTGGGCGTGTTGTGGTCGGCTGGTTTCCCAAGGATCGGCGCGGCCTTGCGATGGGCATCAGGCAGATGTCACAGCCACTGGGCGTGACCATTGCGTCGTTGACCATCCCGACTCTCGCTGCAAACGTAGGAATCGGTTCGGCCGTCGGACTGTCGGTGGCGCTCAACGGCGTCCTCGCCCTGATCTGTGCCGTCGCATTGGTCAATCCCCCGCGCCCGGCGGCACGGCCCACAGATATCCCGGTCGAAACGATCAACCCTTATCGCTCGAACTGGTTCCTCTGGCGCATTCACGTCGTCTCGGCACTCCTGGTGTTTCCGCAGTTCACCCTCTCGACGTTCGGTCTGGTCTGGCTGATCAGCGAGCAAGGCTGGGACGCGGCGCCCGCTGGACTCCTGATCGGGATCTCCCAGTTCGTGGGTGCGCTCGGCCGCATCGTCGTCGGCATCTGGAGTGATCGCGCCGGAAGCAGAGTAGGCCCGCTGAGGTTGGTTGCCGTCTCCGCATCCGCGGTCATGTTGGCCATGGCAGCAGCCGGCGCAGCGCCTTGGGGCGTTCCGGCCCTGATCCTGCTGCTGGCAACAACCGTCAGCGTCGCCGACAACGGTTTGGCGTTCACATCCGTCGCCGAAGCTGCCGGGCCGAAATGGCAAGGAAAGGCGTTGGGCGCACAGAACACCGGCCAGTTCATTGCCGCGTCAGCAGTGGGCCCGGTGGTCGGTGCGCTGATCGGCGCGGTCGGCTACCCGCTCGCTTTCGCGATAGTCGCGGCATTTCCAGCCGCGGCAATCCCCTTGGTGCCCAGCCGAGATCGCGACATCAGCGTCTAGTCCCTCATCGGATTCGGTTGCACTGCAGGTCCCGTCAGATCACAATGCGGCTTGCAGGCAACCGAATCCGCTTCCTGAACAGGCTCGACTGCCGGAGTACGAATCAGCGTCGCGGCGATGGCCGCACCGATCAACAGCAGCGCCACACAGATGTACATCGCGTACCGGAAACCGTCGGAGAAACTCGACGGATCGACCAGGCTCTCGGCATCGATACCCACGAGAGCGGGCAAGGCCGCAACCGCAAGAAGCTGGCTCGTGCGAGCAACGGCATTGTTCACACCCGACGCGATTCCGGACTGCTCCACCGGCACCGAGCCGAGCACGGCGGCGGTCAACGGCGCCACCATCACCGCCAGGCCGAGCCCGAAGACCAGAACTCCCGGCAGCACGACGGTCAGGTACGACGCATCCGGGCCGATCCGCGTCATCAACACCAACCCAACCGCGGCCACCGCGGGTCCGACCGTCATCGGCAATCGCGGTCCGTGCGTCTGCGCGTAACTGCCCGCGCGCGAAGACAACAGCAACAATGCCAAGGTGATCGGTACCGTTGCGACGCCGGCAGCCACCGGCGAGTACCCCGCGACCAACTGCAATTGCAGCACGAGCAGGAAGAACACACCGCCAAGCGCCGCATAGACCGCGAGAGTCACCAGATTGGCCGCGACGAACATCCGCGAACGAAACAGGGACGGCGGCACCAACGCACTCGGCGATCGACGTTCCACCACAACGAACAGGCACAGCGCGAGCACCCCGACCAGCCCGACTATCGGGTTGACTTCGATCAACCCGTACGTCAGCGCCCCGAGACCGACTACTGCGCAGGCAGATCCGACCACGTCCAGGTGCTCGGGCGGATGCGGATCGCGGCTCTCGGGCACGTGGCGCACCGCTGCCCACACCACGACGATCGCCAACGGAATGTTGAGCAAGAACACCGATCGCCATCCCGCCACTTCCACCAGCCAACCACCGAACAGCGGACCGATAGCGCCGGCGACACCACCCAAGCCCGACCACAAGCCGATCGCCGCACCGCGGTCCTCCTCGCGAAGTGACGCGGAAATGATGGCAAGGCTGCCAGGCGTCAAGAGCGCAGCTCCCACTCCCTGCAGGATCCGCGCAATCACCAGAAATGTGATGTCAGGTGCAATTCCGCACAGCAACGACGCGACCGCGAACCAGACCGTCCCCCACACGAATACCCGCCGCCGACCCCAACGATCGCCGAGGGCTCCCCCGAGCAGTATCAGCGACGCCAATGCCAAGGTGTATCCGCTGAGAGTCCACTGCAGCCCGGCGACACCGGAATTCAAGTCCTCGCCGATGTGCGGCAGAGCAATGTTGACGACGGTGCCGTCGAGGAGAGCCATGCTCGAGCCGAGAACGGTGGCGGCGACAACCCAACGCCCACGTCTCGACGCGAGCGCCAGTGGTTCCGTCATCGGTCCATGGTGCGCCTTCACTCGCAATCGCGAAAGGGTGCGCGGAAATTCAGTCGATCTGTCGGCGATGTGCCCAACGAGTCAGCGCATTGCGATTGGACTGCTGAGTTTTTCGCAGAACGTTCGATGCGTGAGTCTCGACCGTCTTCACGGAAATCACCAGGTCCTCGGCAATTTCACGGTAGGTGTACCCACGTGCCAGCAATCTGAGCACTTCGAGTTCCCGCGGAGTAAGAGAATCGAGTTCCGGATCGAGTTGTGGCTCGGGTGCATTGGAGCGTCCGGTGAAGGAGTCCAACACGAAACCTGCCAGGCGCGGCCCGAACACCGCGTCACCACCGGCAACGCGTCGTACGCCCTCGGCAAGTTCGGATCCCGAGATCGTCTTGGTCACATACCCGCGCGCACCGCCGCGGATCACCGCGATCACGTCTTCGGCGGCATCGGAAACGCTGAGCGCCAGGCACACCGGGCCGGAATCGATTCCGCGCAGAACTGCCACTCCACCACCGTCGGGCATGTGGACATCGAGCAGAACGACATGCGGCTTCGTCGAGTTGATACCGGCGATTGCCTCCGCGACGCCGCCGGCCTCACCGACGACATCCATATCCGTCTCGCGCGAGAGCTCGGCCCTCACCCCGGAGCGGAACACTGCATGATCGTCGACAAGAAATACGCGGTACGGGGGCGGCGCAAGCGAAGTCACTGGGGCTGTTCCTCGGGGTTGTCGACACGGTCAGCAGTCTGGTCCCACTTTAGAGCAGAGTCACCGAGCGGCATGTGCACGCGGATCTCGGTGCCCTTTCCGATGTCGGATCGAACCACGACGCGGCCACCGCGCCGCTCGATTCGACCACGAATCGACTTGGCCAGCCCCTGGCGATCCTCCGGCACCGCGTCGACGTCGAATCCGACGCCGCGATCACGAACGAACACACTGACCTGATCACCCTCGACCTCGGCGAACAGATTGATTTCCTTCTCCCCCGAGTGCTTTGCCGAGTTCACGAGAGCTTCACGCGTCGCACCGAGGAGCGCGGTGAACGCTTCCTTGGGCAGGCCGTTCTCGACGCCTTCGCCTTCGAGTTGTACGTCGCCGACAGTGACGGGACGGACCGTGACACCGTGCTGGTCTTCCACTTCACCGGCGATGATCTTCAGGCCTTCCGTCAGGCTCGTGTGGTCGATGTCGCCGCCGCTGAACAACCACTTGCGCAGCTCGCGTTCTTGACCGCGGGCCAGGCGCGCCACCTCTTGTGGGTTGTCGGACTGCTTCTGAATCAGAGCCAACGTCTGAAGGACGGAGTCGTGTAGGTGCGACGCAATCTCTTCACGTTCGTCGTTGCGAATTCGGGCCGCACGCTCGGCGCCGAGAGCACGCCACATCCGCAGCCACAGCGGCACCGTCAACAAACCGACACCGATCAGCGTCACGACCACCGCCAAGAGAGACGAGCGCAGTGCTTCGAGGTCGACCTGAGCAAGGACGACAACGCCAAGACCCAAGATGATCAAGGTGGCTCCCCCGACCACCCGCGCCCACGTCAGAACGGTAGGCCGCTGCGGCAAGCCGATGACAGTACGGGGACCGTCGGAGTCGAACTCGCGCCACACCAAGGCTGCACCGATCGCGACGACGAAGAACGGCGCGAGCACCGAACCCGCCGTGCCGCTGAACAACCAGGACAGCGCGGCTGCGCCGCCCAATCCGAGTGCGATCAAGCCGTACGCCCGCTGCCGCTCGGCCGCGGACGGCTTCTGCGTGTCCGTGCCGGCGGAGGTGAAGATCCACAGGGCGCCGTAAATGACGATGCCGGATCCGGCCATCGCCGCAAGAATCGTGAAGGCGACGCGCACTTTCAGGACGTCGATACCGAGATGATCGGCGATACCGCCCGCAACTCCGGCGACGATGCGACCGCCGGAGCGCCGCTCCAGCTTTCGCAGTGGCACGGCACCCGGAATGGGCACGCCCTTCTTCATGGGTACGGGATGCACCGGTACCCCGTTGACGGGCGGGCCTCCCGCAAACCCGGGAGCGGGACCGCTCACGAACGGCGGATCTGACAGATATTGCACATAGTCGATACTGGCACGAACCACGCGGACACACATCAGGGTCCAACCCTGAATCAGGCCGCCACACTCACCCGCGATCACCACAAAGATCAGGGTTGGCCCTGATGCGCGGAGGCTGCCTCGGAAGCCAGGATTGATTCATGAACAATCCGACTTTCCAAGAACAGATCCAGGATCTGTGGCGGACCCGCCCCGTGCGTCTGCCGGCACAAGGTCACGTGGCTGGGGTATGCGCCGGAATCGGATACCGGTACGGCATCGACCCCGTTCTCGTACGCGTGGCGTTTGTCGCGTCCACCATTTTCGGTGGCTCAGGCATCCTTCTCTACCTCGCCGGCTGGTTGGTACTTGCTCGTGCCGGTGACGGATCGTCCCCCGCGCAGTCGTTGATGGGCCGCGGACACAGTTCCGATTCCAGTACCAAGACCATCGTCTTGCTGGTGGCCCTCGCCATCGCGGCTACGACTGTCGGCCCCGTCGGCGTCGGTCTGGGTGGTTCCGGACTGATCGGGCTGATCCTGATGGTCGGTGGCCTGTGGCTGCTCTACCAACGAGCGCCCATCCCGCCCGCACTGCCGCAGAACACGTCGCCTTATGTCGGCGCAGGTACCGCGTATCCAGGCACCGGATTCACGCCTGGGCCGTTCACCCCCGGATACTTCGCACCCAATCAGCCTCCCGTGTACACGCCGTACACCAAACTCCCCGACAGCTATGTGCCCGAGGAACGACCGGCCGACCATCCGCAGCAGTCACCACAATCTCAGGCCGCTCATCCGACGATCAACCTGTCGAAGGACCCGAGCGCTTCGGTCAGCACCAATCCGACCGAGGTGATCGGTGAGGCCGCCATCACGCCGCCGTCCTGGGATCCGCTCGGTGTCGCTCCGTTCGCCTGGGATCTTCCGGATCCGGCAGCCAAGGCCACACCGCTGCTCCCGTTGCCGCCACGTAAGCGTCGCTCGCGTTGGACGCTGACGGTCCTCGGACTCGCAATCATCGTCGCCGCAGTCACCGGGGCAGCGGGCGCCGCAACCGGCAACGAGTGGTTCACTCCCGGCCGAGTCGGTGCTGTCGGACTCGCCGTCATCGCACTCGGCCTGATCCTCGGGGCATTCTTCCGCAAGGGGTACGGCCTGCTGGTCGTCACCGGACCACTCGTGGGTTTCGTGCTTCTCGCCTCGTTGGTCTACCCGATCGAGTTCGACGCCTCGGGTGAGCAAAGATGGACTCCGGCAACAGCTTCCGAGTTGGAGCCGTCGTATTCAGGAGCCTTCGGAAGCTTCACTCTCGACCTCAACGGGGTCAAGTTCACCGAGGACAAGACCATCGACGTCGCGGCGTCGTTCGGCGAGTTCACCGTCATGGTGCCACCAACCGTCAACGTCAAGAACAGCTGCACCGTCGTCATGGGTGACGGATCAGGTTGCCTCGACGGCGGAATACACCCGGGCCGCGATGCGACACCGGACTCTCCCACCCTGACCATCAACGCCAAAGCCACGTTCGGCAGCCTGAAGGTGACGCAATCATGAGCGAGTACGACCAGACGACAGACCAGGACGAGACCCGAGAATCCAAGCGCCCCTCGGCACTTCTGCTGATCGCAGGACTGGCCGCACTACTGGTCAGCGTGTGGGCGTTGGTCGGGCCGTTCTCCCTGGCGCCGGCAGCGAACATTCAATTCCGTTGGCTGTTCGTCGGTGCCGCCGTCGTGGCGGGACTACTGCTGGTGATTCTGCCGAATCGGCGCAACCGCAAGTAAAACTACTGTGCGCCTTTATTAACCGCGGGGGGTTAATAAAGGCGCACAGTTGTTTTTTACTCCCACTCAATAGTTCCCGGCGGCTTGCTCGTCACGTCGAGGACTACGCGGTTCACGTCCGCAACCTCGTTGGTGATTCGAGTCGAGATGCGCTCGAGGGTCTCGTACGGCAGACGCGTCCAGTCCGCGGTCATTGCGTCTTCACTCGAGACCGGACGCAGCACGATCGGATGACCGTACGTCCGGCCGTCACCCTGTACGCCCACGCTGCGGACGTCGGCAAGGAGAACCACCGGGCACTGCCAAATCGTTCCGTCCAAACCTGCAGACGTAAGCTCTTCGCGCGCAATGGAATCTGCATGACGCAGGATCTCGAGGCGATCACGGGTGACCTCACCGATGATGCGGATACCGAGTCCGGGACCGGGGAACGGCTGGCGGCCGACGATCTCTTCCGGCAGGCCGAGTTCGCGGCCCACTGCACGGACCTCGTCCTTGAACAGCAGACGCAGCGGTTCGACCAACTTGAACTGCAGATCTTCCGGCAGCCCGCCGACATTGTGATGGCTCTTGATGTTTGCAGTTCCCGTGCCGCCGCCGGACTCCACGACATCCGGGTACAGGGTGCCCTGCACGAGGAAGTCGACGGTTGCACCGTGAGATGCGTTCTCGCCCAGAACATCACTGACTGCGCCTTCGAAGCTGCGGATGAACTCACGGCCGATGATCTTGCGCTTGGTCTCGGGATCGGTGACCCCAGCCAGCTCACCGATGAAGGTGTCCGCAGCATCCACGGTGATCAGACGCGCACCGGTTGCCGCGACGAAGTCCTGCTCGACCTGCGTGCGCTCACCGGCTCGCATCAAACCGTGATCGACGAAGACACACGTCAACCGGTCGCCGATTGCCCGCTGAACCAAAGCCGCAGCGACAGCCGAGTCGACACCACCGGAAAGACCGCAGATGGCGTGTCCGTCGCCGACCTGCTCGCGAACCTGCTCGATCAGCGCATCGGCGATGTTGGACGCCGTCCACGCTGCCGGAATACCGGCGATCTCGTGCAGGAAGCGGCTCAGGACCTGCTGACCGTGTGGGGAATGCAGAACCTCGGGGTGGTACTGCACGCCGGCGAGCTTGCGGGCGCGATCTTCGAAC
The DNA here is from genome assembly GCF_002076325.1 of Rhodococcus sp. 66b. Lineage (NCBI taxonomy): Bacteria > Bacillati > Actinomycetota > Actinomycetes > Mycobacteriales > Nocardiaceae > Rhodococcus > Rhodococcus sp. 66b. The sequence goes on along the minus strand of NZ_MUZB01000005.1, from coordinate 82,910 downwards.
GCTGCGACGGGAGCGCCATCGCTGGTCGCAGTCACCTCGAAGCCGGACGGCGCTTCGGTGACGGCGTCACCGTGGCTCATCCACACCGGCTGCGTCGCGGGAAGTCCGTCGTGCAGCAACCCACCGGATACCGCGATGTCGGTACGGCCGTATTCGCGGGTACCGGTCTCGGCAACGGTGCCGCCGAGGGCGCCTGCCATTGCCTGGAATCCGTAGCAGATTCCGAAAACCGGGATGTCGTGATCAAAAAGTGCGGGATCGAGCTTGGGAGCACCGTCTGCGTAGACACTCGAGGGCCCACCCGAGAGCACAACAGCCAAGGGGTTCTTGGCCACGATCTCCTCGACGGTCGTGGTGTGCGGAATCACCTCCGAGTAGACCTTGGCTTCGCGAACTCGCCGTGCGATCAACTGCGCGTACTGCGCTCCGAAGTCGACGACAAGAACTGGTCTCTGCTGCTCGATATCTGCCACAGGTGCAGTCTAATCGCCGCAGCCAGCGCTTCTGCGCATGCATGGACTCAGCCCGCTCCTCGGCCGAGTGAGCGCGAGGTACGTCACTACAAAGGCCGACCCTCCGGACTGCGCGGCGACCTCGGGGCGACCTAGACCACCGTCCAGGTCAACGATGCCCCAATCACCCGCACCTTAGCTTCGGCAATCAAATTAGCGACATCATCGCAGGCCAGAGCCCGAAATGGACGGAGGGTGAATTTTCTGGACGTTTGACCGATTCGCCTGAACCAAACGTCCAGTAAAGGTAATCTCGCCCGTCAAGTGATCAGGATCACGATCGCAAACGGCCGGCGCCGCCGAACGGCGCTCACCTCGAGGAGGACCTGTGCGTCGATTCATACGACGACTCGCCATACCTGTCGCGGCTGTGACGGCTGCCGCCGGACTTCTAGTCCTCGGCACGCCGGCCACCGCTGACGAAGCCCCGCCGACCACCTTCACCGGCACGACCGACAATCTGATCTTCACGAAGAGTGTCATCGGGAACGCGGCAGTTCACCCGGGTGACACCGTCACGTACAAGACCGAGATCAAGCACAACGAAAGCGGCATCGAACGGTCGATCGCAAAGATCCGTGACATCCCGCCCGCAGGATTCGTCCTCGTGCCGGGCAGCGCCAAGGCCACCTACCTGGGTGTGACCAACCGGGCGACGATCAGCAACGAATCAGATGGCGGAGTCTCAGCGAAGTGCTCGAGCGGCTGCACCTTCCTCGTCGGTGGATTCGTCGTCAAGAAGAACCAACCCGTCACGCTCGAAGCGACCTACACGGTCCCTGTCGGCACAGCGTTCGGGACGTACGACAGCGGCATGCTCTTCGACGTCAACGCCTTCAGCACGCAGCAGGGCCTCAACCCGATCAACGTCAACGTCCAGGTCGTCGACCCGTCTGTCGCCACCGGTACCACTCTGGTTGCACCGGCAACGGCGAAGGTCGGCACGCCGGTCGACCTGACCGCGACGGTTGCGCCGTCCGACGCGAGCGGCACCGTCCAGTTCAAGGACGGCGGCAACGACATCGGCTCACCCGTCCCGGTCTCGGGCGGTAGCGCCACCCTCTCCCACACCTTCGACAGCGTCGGCGCCCACGACATCACCGCCGCGTACAACGCCGGTGCGGGTTTCCACAGCTCGACCTCCGGAGTCCAGACCGTCGACGTCTCCGCGGACACCACCACCACGATCTCGGCTCCGAACGCCGCATTGGTCGGTGACAGCATCACCGTGAGCGCCGTCGTCACACCGGCGAACGCCGTGGGCACGGTGCAGTTCAAGGACGGCGACACCAACCTCGGCGCACCGGTGGCCGTGGTCGACGGAACGGCTTCCCTGACCCGCAGCTACGACGCTTCCGGCACGCACAGCTTCACCGCAGTGTTCACCGGCGAGTCCGGCTACGGCGATTCAGTGTCCACCGCAACCCAACTCGACGTCAGTGACCCGGACTGGGGAACCACCACCACCGTTGTCGAACCGCTCACAGCAGTCGTCGGTGAACCGACCAACCTCTCGGCCACCGTCTCCCCCATCCCGAGCAGCGGAACCGTGACGTTCAAGGTCGACGGCGCCGAGATCGGTACCGCACCCGTCGGCACGGGTGACGGCGTCGCGATCCTCCCGCACACCTTCGCATCAGCCGGTGCCGCAGCCGTGGTTGCCGAGTTCTCCGGCGGAACCGGATTCATCGGCTCCACGTCCACGTCGTTCACGGTGAACGTCACCGATCCCGAGCCCGCCCGCGCGGACACCACGACCGTCCTGACTGTCAGCGGCTCCGCTCAGGTCGGAAAGGCATTGCAACTCAAGGCCACCGTTGCACCCGGAACAGCAAACGGAATGATCCAGTTCAAGTCCGGCACGACGCCCATCGGCGCCCCCGTTGCCGTCGTCAACGGCGTCGCGACGCTCACGCACACCTTCGACGACGAGGGAACGTTCGGCCTCACTGCCAACTTCGTCGGCGACGCCGGCTGGAAGAACTCCGTCTCCGGCCCGACGGTCGTACAGGTCGGCACCGCACCGACCGACGGCGGCGGCACCGGAAGCGTGGACACCGGTTCGCTCAGCGGCCTCATCCCGCTCTTCGGAAGCTAGTCCCCCACATCAGCTTTGGACACCACTCCCGTACCCAGCTCAGGAGAATCCATGTTCGTGTACTCCAGACGTCGCATCGCGGCGCCGATCGCCGCCACGGCACTCGCCAGTGGCGTCATCCTCGCGGGAATCCCCGCGTCAGCGGCCCCGGTGACAACAACTTTCGGAACGAGTTGCCTCGCAACCCCGTCCGCCGTCGCCGGTCCGACCACGCAGTCCCAGTCCGGTTCGGTCATCGTCGACGCACCGGAGAGCGTCGGAGCGGGTGAGACCTTCGAGGTCACCATCCAACCCGGTCCCATCGCCTTCCCCGGATCGGCTTCGGGGGCGACCGTCCAGAACGTCTCCCGCATCAAGGTCGACGTCGACGTTCCCGCGAACGCCACCCTGGTGGAAGCCACCATCGTTCCCGGAACTTCGGCAGGGCTCAGCGGTGTCGCGCCGAACATCCTGCGTGTCAACGAGAACGGCAACGTCGATCCCAACGGAACCATTCTGCGTCTCTCCGGAAACAACCAGGTCATCGGCAACAGCCCCAGCTCGAGCATCAACTCCGAGGGCGGGATAGTCGTCAAGGCGACCGGCAAGAACGTCGACGGCTCCAACAATGCCGACGGCTACACCCAGTTCCAACTCCCCCAGGTCAAGGCAGTTCTCAAGGCCGGCGATTCAGGGGACGTCGCGATGAAGGTACGCACCGGCGGCAGCGCAGGAGCATGGAACAACGATCGCAACTTCCTCACGTTCCTCCCCAAGGCCACCCTGGTCATCACCGCCTGGGCGCCTACTCGGTGCACCCCTCGTGACGCTGAGAACGGTCCTCTCAACAGCGGCGCAGGCCCCCTCGCCACGACACGGATCATCGAGGCGGACAAGGCAACCACCACCACTGTCGTCGGACCGGCCAACGCCAAGAACGGAACTCCTGTCACTCTGTCGGCCAACGTGAGCGGCGGCGCAAACGGTGGAACCGTCCAGTTCTTCGACGGCGACAACCCCCTCGGGGACGCGGTACCGGTCACCGGAGGGTCGGCAAGCATCTCCCCGACCTTCACCGAGGACGGACCGCACTCCATCACCGCGAGCTACAGCGGTGCACCCGGATTCCTGGCGTCGACGTCGGCGTCGGCCAAGATCGTGACCGTCACGACCGATGCGCCGCCTGACGCCGTGACCACTACCGCAACGGTTTCGCCGTCTACCGCGAAGGTCGGTCAGGACGTCAACCTCACCGCCAAGGTCGATCCGCAGGGCACCGGCGGCACCGTCGACTTCATCGTCGACGGCACCGAAACGCTGACTGCCACGGTCGGAACAGACGGAGTTGCCATCGCTCCGTACACCTTCACCTCGACAGGAACGCACAAGGTTGTCGCGAAGTTCACGGGTTCACCAGGATTCGCGCCGTCCGCTGCCCCGGCATTCCCGGTCAGTGTCACGACTCCGGCTCCCGCTGACGTCGAGACGTCCACGGTTCTCGACGCCGTCGGAACTGTTCAGAAGAACACCCCGGTGACACTCAAGGCAACGGTCGATCCGGCCGGTGCCACGGGCAAGGTCCAGTTCAAGGTCGGTGACACCCTCATCGGTGGACCGGTCGACGTGGTCAACGGTGTCGCAACGGTACCGGCCACGTTCTACAACTCCGGGACCTACAGTGTCACTGCCGAATTCGTGGGTGGTTCGGGCTACACGTCCTCGGCCTCTGCGCCGCAGACCCTGACCGTCCCCGGTGATACCGACGGCGGACCCGGTGGCGGAACCGGCAGCCTCGACCTCGGCACCCTCTTCGGGTCGCTGGGCGGCTGACAAGGTGGGCTGACGATCTGAAACTGCAAAAGGGGCGTGCCGTCGAATCCTCGACGACACGCCCCTTTTCGGTTCGCGGTGAACTATCCGGCAGCAGGCTCCGCCGGAACAGCCGTAGCCGTCTTGCCGCCGGTGATCTTCACGATCGGCAGAACCAGCGCTGCCGGAGCCGACGCCGGCACCACGGGCGACTTGGGTGCAATCGGAGCCAAACGCTCGTAGCCGCTGCCCTGGGCGGGACGCAGGTCCGTCTCCCCCTTGTTCGGCCACAGCGAGGCCGAGCGCTCGGCCTGAGCGGCGATGGTCAGCGACGGATTCACGCCGAGATTGGCCGACACCGCTGCACCGTCGACGACGCTGAGCGTCGGGTAGCCGTACACGCGGTGGTACGGATCGATGACGCCGTGATCGGAATCCGACGCGATTGCGCAACCACCCAGGAAGTGGGCGGTCAAAGGAACGTTGAAGATCTCGCCCCACGTGCCGCCTGCGACGCCGTCGATCTTCGCGGCAACTCGACGCGTCGCCTCGTTGCCCTCGGGAATCCACGTGGGGTTCGGCTGACCGTGGCCCTGCTTGCTGGTGACCTTGCGTCGACCGAACAGGCCCTTCTTCGTGTACGTGGTGATCGAGTTGTCGAGGTTCTGCATGACCAACGCGATGATCGTGCGCTCGCTCCAGTCCTTGACAGTCAGCATGCGCAGCATCTGGTACGGGTTCTTCGCGACCACACCGAGGAACTTGATCCACCGCGGTGTCGAGCCACCGCCATCCGTCATCAAGGTCTGCAGCAGTCCCATCGCGTTGGAACCCTTGCCGTAGCGGACCGGCTCGATGTGGGTGTCACTACTCGGGTGGAACGACGACGTGATCGCCACTCCGCGGGTCAGGTCGAGTGCAGGATCGACCTTGTACTTTCCTGCGCCGACGATGGATTCGGAGTTTGTTCGAGTCAGCTCGCCGAGCTTGTCGGAGAGCTTGGGCAGCGCTCCGGTGTCCTTCATGTCGAAGAGCAGATGCTGAGTGCCCCACGTCCCGGCCGCGAGAATTACGTTCGCAGCCGTGTAGGTGCGGCGGTTCTTGCGTCCGAATGCACCGGTTCGCTCGGTGAACACGTCCCACGAACCGTCGCGAGCCTCACGAAGTCCGGACACGGTTGTCATCGGAATGATCTCGGCGCCGGCTGTCTCGGCAAGGCCCAGGTAGTTCTTGAGGAGAGTGTTCTTCGCGCCGTGACGGCAGCCCGTCATGCACTCGCCACACTCGATGCAACCGGTGCGCTCGGGTCCGACGCCGCCGAAGTACGGGTCCTTCGCCTTCTTGCCCGGCTCACCGAAGTAGACGCCGACGGGCGTCTGGATGAACGTGTCGCCGACGCCCATGTCGTCGGCGACCGACTTCATGATCTCGTCAGCGGGCGTCATGTGCGGATTCTGCACGACGCCGAGCATCTTCTGAGCCTGCTCGTAGTACGGGGTGAGCTCACTTCGCCAGTCGGTGATGTGCGCCCACTGCTTGTCCTGGAAGAACGGCTCCGGTGGCTGGTACAGCGTATTGGCGTAGTTCAACGACCCGCCGCCGACGCCTGCGCCTGCGAGGATGAGGCAGTCGCGCAGCAGATGCACGCGCTGAATGCCGAAGCAACCCAGCTTCGGAGCCCAGAGGAACTTCTTGAGATCCCAGCTGGTCTTCGCGAAATCTTCGTCGGCATACCGTCGGCCGGCTTCGATGACGCCGACCTTGTAGCCCTTCTCCACGAGACGAAGCGCGCTCACGCTTCCGCCGAACCCGGATCCGACGATCAGTACGTCGTAGTCCGTTGCCCGTTGCTTGCCCATCAGGACACCTCCACCGTGAACCGTAGTTACCCGCCAGTATGCACCTATCCCTTGTGACTACCACCACAAGGGGCCCCATAAGCGTAACCGCAAGTATCAGGAACGGAAGAAAGTCCTGCACAACGAACTGTGGCCCCGGTTCACGAAGAACCGGGGCCACAGAAAGGTACAAACTACGCGCGGACCGTCAGCCCGACCTTCTGGAACTCCTTGAGGTCGGAGTACCCGGCCTTGGCCATCGACCGACGAAGACCGCCGACGAAGTTCAGAGAACCGTACGGATCATCCGAAGGACCGCTCAGGACCTGATCCAGGCTCGGACGCTCGCCGTAGGAAACCGGAAGAAGCGCTCCACGCGGAACCGAAGGATGAGCCGCAGCGGACGGCCAGTACCAGCCGCCACCCGGCGCCTCGGCGGACACGGCCAGCGGCGTGCCCAGAACGGCAGCGTCGGCACCGCAGGCGATGGCCTTCGCCAGATCACCCGAAGTTGCGATGTCACCGTCGGCGATGACGTGGACGTAGCGTCCACCCGTCTCGTCGAGGTAGTCGCGCCTGGCTGCTGCAGCATCGGCAATCGCCGTGGCCATCGGAACGCCGATACCCAGGACCTCACCGGTGGTGGTTGCACCCTCGGTGGAGCCGTACCCGACGATGACACCGGCAGCGCCGGTACGCATCAGGTGCAGCGCGGTGCGGTGGTCACTGACCCCACCAGCGACAACCGGAACGTCGAGTTCCGAGATGAACGTCTTGAGGTTCAGCGGTTCCTGCTCGGTGTGCACGACGTGCTCGGCCGAGATGATCGTCCCGTGGACGACCAGCAGGTCGATTCCGGCCTTGATCAGCTCGGGCGTCAGTGCGCGCGCATTCTGCGGACTGACCCGAACGGCAGTGGTGACCCCCGAATCACGAACCTGCGCCACCGCAGCAGCCAGAAGACCCGCCTGCAGCGGTGCCGCGTGCAGCTCCTGCAAGTAGCGGATGGCTGCGTCGACGCCACCGTCCTTCTCGGCGATCTCGACGAGACGCCGGAGCTTCTCCTCGACATCGGGGTGACGGCCCCACAGGCCTTCACCGTTGATGACACCGAGGCCGCCGCGCTTACCCAGCTCGATCGCGAAGGTCGGCGAGACCAACGCGTCGGTGGGATGTGCGAGGACTGGGATGTCGAACCTGTAAGCGTCGAGCTGCCAAGCAGTCGACACCTCCTTCGACGAACGGGTTCGCCGGGAGGGAACGATGTTCACATCGTCCAACTCGTAGGTACGTCGGGCCGTTCGACCCATGCCGATCTCAACGAGGTCGCGCACGCGCGCCCCTTTCTCGTGTACTGGTTGCTAACGAGCGGTGTAGTTGGGTGCTTCGACAGTCATCGTGATGTCGTGCGGATGGCTTTCCTTCAAACCGGCCGCCGTGATCTGGACGAACTGAGCGTTCTGCAGGTGCTCGATCGTCGCCGACCCCGTGTAACCCATGGCAGCGCGCAGACCACCGGTGAGCTGGTGCGTCACCTGGGAAAGCGGGCCACGGAACGGAACACGGCCTTCGATGCCTTCCGGAACCAACTTGTCCTCGGAAAGTACGTCGTCCTGGAAGTACCGGTCCTTGGAGTACGACTTGGCCTCGCCGCGCGACTGCATCGCGCCGAGCGAACCCATTCCGCGGTAGCTCTTGAACTGCTTGCCGCCGACCAGGATCAGTTCGCCGGGCGATTCAGCGGTACCGGCCAGGAGCGAACCCAGCATGGCCGTCGACGCACCCGCGGCAAGAGCCTTCGCGATGTCACCGGAGAACTGGAGCCCACCGTCAGCGATGACCGGCACACCCAGAGGCTTGCACGCGGCAACCGCTTCCAGGATGGCCGTGACCTGAGGGGCACCGACGCCGGCGATGACGCGGGTGGTGCAGATGGAACCAGGGCCGACTCCGACCTTGACGGCATCGACACCAGCTTCGACCAGTGCCAGAGCACCCGCGCGCGTAGCGACGTTGCCACCGATGATCTGAACCCGCTCACCCAGTTCACGCTTGAGCTTGGCGATCATGTCGAGAACGTTGGACGAATGACCGTGCGCACTGTCAACCACGAGTACGTCCACACCGGCATCGGTGAGCGCCATCGCACGCTGGAAAGCGTCGTCGCCTGCACCGACTGCAGCGCCGACGAGCAGTCGACCGTCACGGTCCTTGGTAGCGTCCGGATGCTGCTCGGTCTTGACGAAGTCCTTGACCGTGATCAGGCCGGTGAGCTTGCCGTTGCCGTCGACGATCGGCAGCTTCTCGATCTTGTGCCGACGAAGAAGGCCCAGTGCCACGTCTGCGGTGACGCCTTCCTGAGCGGTGATCAGCGGCATCTTGGTCATGATCTCGACGACCGGACGATTCTGGTCGACCTCGAAACGCATGTCACGGTTCGTGACGATGCCGACCAGCTGGCCGGCGTCGTCGGTGACCGGCAGACCCGAGATGCGGAAGCGAGCGCACTTCGCGTCGACCTCACCCATCGTGTCGGTCGGCTTACACGTGACGGGATCGGTCACCATGCCGGCCTCGGAGCGCTTGACGGTCTCGACCTGTCCTGCCTGAACCTCGACGGACGAGTTGCGGTGCAGAACACCCATGCCGCCGGCGCGTGCCATCGCAATTGCCATGCGCGACTCGGTGACGGTGTCCATCGCAGAACTGACCAACGGAATCCGCAGACGGATGTCGCGGGTCAGTTGACTGGACGTGTCGACCTGGCTCGGGATGACGTCGGACGCAGCAGGCAACAGCAGCACGTCGTCGTAAGTCAGTCCCAGCATTGCGACCTTGTTGGGGTCGTCTCCTCCGGTGTGTACATGTCCTGCAGAACTACTCATGCGGTCAGGACCCTCCATGGACCTAGATTCGCCCAGGGCGACCGCTGTAGCAGCCGCCTCGAAACGGATTACGAAAGCTGGATATCGGATAGAAGGCGCCTGCACGGAAAGAAATTCCTGGCACCTTTTCCCGGCGTTGCACACCATGGTATCGGCTCACTCAAAGGTCCGAACCATCCCACCCACGCTGCGGGTACGCGTAACAAGTGGCGCTGACCCCCCTGACCTGCGTACCGTGGTGCTGTGCGTGATCAACTGCCCCCCGGTCTGCCGCCAGATCCCTTCGCCGGCGACCCAGCTGACCCCTCCGCGGCTCTCGATGCCATCGAGCCGGGTCAACCACTCGACCCCCACGAACGCCAAGCGGTCGAGGAGGATCTCGCTGACCTCGCCGTCTACGAGGCGCTCCTCGCTCACCGCGGCATCCGCGGTCTCGTAGTGTGCTGCGAAGACTGCCAACAAGATCACTACCACGACTGGGACATGCTGCGCGCAAACCTGCTGCAGCTCCTCGTGGACGGAACCGTCCGCCCCCACGAGCCTGCCTACGACCCGATGCCTGAGGCATATGTCACGTGGGACTACTGCCGTGGATACGCGGACGCGTCGATGAACGAGGCGATGCACGGCGACGGTTTCGACAGCTGAGCGAAACCCCACCAGGTTCAAACGAAAGTGGCCGACAAGCAATTGCTTGTCGGCCACTTTCGTATGAACCTGGACCGCAACGATGCGATCAGAGCGGGAACCTCAGGGTGGGGGTGAAGAAGAATCACCCGACGGCGACGAGGCCGGGGCCAGTGACGTCGTTGTCGTGGTGGTCGTCGTGGTCGTGGTAGTCGTCGTGGGCGACGATGACGGTGTAGACGACGCCGCGCTTGGACCAGGCGCTTGCATGATTCCAGGGTCGGGCGTTGTCGTTGTGGTCACGCCGCCAGACAACTGAGGGTTGGCCGGATTGACTGAAGTCCCCGGAATCGCCGTGGGAGAGGTGGCAAGCGAGGATTGCTGATCGGACGTCAACGGCGGTACTGCGGGTGACGTGGTCTCCTGGACCTGCGTCATCAACTTGCCCCAACGCTCGACGAGATCCGTCTTGTCCTGCGAGTCCTTGACCGCATCGGCACGGTGAGCTGCGTTGTCCAGCACCATCTTTGCCGCGGGAATGTCCCCGGCGGCCAACAGACGCTCGGCCTTTTCCAGCTCGGATGTCGTGTCGATCTTCGCGACCGTCGAGTTGGCCTCGTCGGCGAAGACGACCTGCTTGACGCCCCAGAGGGCATCGCCGGGCTGGGCGTCGTACGCCATCGCTGTGGCACCACCGAAGACCACTGCTGCAACAGCTGCTGCGGCGGCGATCGGGCGGACCACACGCAATCGGGAACGGGAACGTGAACGCTGACGATCGGAGAAGCCGGACGGCGTCGCTGTGATTGCAGCGATGACATCGTCCAACAACGGACCCTCGGGCATCGGAGTCGCAACGACATCGTCACGCCATTGCGAGAGAATCAACGCAAGTTCGTACTGTTCGGTGCTATCGGTTGCTACCGGCCCGCCACTCGAAATGGACTCGATCAGCGCATCGTCACGCCGAACCGCAGCCAAGTCCACTGGCGTACCGTCGTCGGCGAGATCACCGAGATTCGAAGCGTCACGCCCCTCGTCTCTAGCCAAAGCTCTCACCTGCTTTCGTTACTTCTTTTTTCAGTTTCGCGATCGCCCTGTGCTGAGCGACTCGTACAGCTCCGGCGGTACTACCGACGGCGACGGCCGTTTCCTCGGCCGACATCCCGACCACCAGGCGAAGTATCAAGATTTCTCGATGCTTCTCCGGAAGTGTGCCGAGAAGTTCATGCATCTGTCTGCTGGACTCCGAATCGAGTGCTCGCTGTTCGGGACCATCATCCAGTGCTATTACATCCGGTACTTCGGAAACGGGCTCCGACTTGTTACGGGCGGAACTTCTATGTGCGTCCGCAACCTTGTGCGCGGCAATTCCGTACACAAAGGCCATGAACGGGCGTCCCTGGTCTTGATAACGCGGCAGCGCGGTCATCACGGCCAGACACACTTCCTGCGCGACGTCGTCAGCGGACAGGTGTCCCCGCTCGGCCGCACCCACTCGACCGCGGCAGTAGCGCACCACCATCGGTCGGATGTTCTCCAGAACCAAAGCTAGAGCTGTACGGTCGCCCTGCGCAGCAGCGGCGACCGCGGTGTCCAACTCATCGCTCGTATTTGTCATCGTCAGCGAAAATCCTGGCGTTACAGTGGCACCTCCCGAGCGGGTGTGCTCCCGCTCTCAGCGGAACCCTCTAAGAGTAACCATCCGGACCGGCTGGTCTCCGCATGCCCGCCCAGCAGTCGCGATATCGAAACAGCCCTGTGGGAATCGTTCGCGAGAGACTTCGGGTGGATCGATTACGACAAAGGTAGGAGTGATCCACCGCGCATCGCAATCAGATCGCCGATCTCACGGGCACTCGGCGAGGTCCTCCCGCCGCTCACGCCCTCGATCAGCAGCGACGACGCCCAGGCCAGGGGCAGCAGGCCGTATTGCTGACACCGCGCCAGCACTTCCGCTGCCGACTCCACCGCCGAGCTCGGGTCTGTTCCGGTCAGCGCGGCGCTGCGCAGTAGATCCGACTTCACGCGGTGCCGGACGGACTCCGATTTCCCCGACAATTCGACGGCGCGTTCTGCGTGTCTGCGGGCGCGCGCGAAGTCACCTCCCGCCAGCGCCAGTTCCGCCGAGACCCATTCGATCCGAATTTCCTGCCGCCACAGCCCGCCCTCGCCGCCCAGACGGGTCCGACACTCCCCCAGCAGGCGCCAGCCGAGCGGGAGCCGGCCACAGCCGAGGGCGTCCGCGGCCAGACCGGTCAGAGCGTCACAGGCAGCCTCTGGATCGACTGGCAGACCGCCGACGATCGCCAGTGCGCGCCCGTCCCACGTCGACGCGAGTGCATGACGTCCACTCTGGCGAAGAAACGACGCCCTCGTGCTGGCAGAGAGAGAGGCAAGAACTCGATCCGAGTGCGTCGAGGACCCCGTCGTGAGCCGATCGAGGACATCCAATGCTGCCCGCGCCCTGGCGTAGTGCCCCTGACCACCCAGAATTACTGCCGTTGTCCACCAATCCCGGGTAGAGCACGGCGCCGGGAGACGGTCAAGGTCCGGATCCGCACCGAATGCGGCGGATTCGAGAGTCCCGGGACGGCCAGGTGACTCAGTGAACGAAGGCGATTCAGGGGGCTCAGGTGTCGACACAGGTAGATCATCGCAGCAGCGCCAACAGACAAGCGCCTGACCGATGCCGTTTGCCGCACGGGAAGACGAAAAGGCAAGTTTGTCGGAGTTAATCAGATATTCAACTGAGATTTGCCGAATGTACTCGTAATGATATTTAACGGGCATATATCCGTGACGTTAACTGCGCATTACTTATTGGACAGATGTCCTAGTTGAAACTTGGGCACTAAGTCCCGAAATGGAGTACGGCCCTGCCCGCGCAATATCGGACAAATGACGCAAACCGAGCCGGCGGGCTGAGTGTTTTCGCCGGGCGATCAGCAGCAAACATATCCCTGATCTGTGGGTTTCGCATCTCAAGCAGCCAGGCTTGCCTGCCACCACCTCGATCGACCCGATTTCAACATCGGCGCAGCACAACGCATGAGAGACCCGAAATGTAAATATATACTTCGTTAACTCTCGCATTTCGATATATGCCGATCGCCACTGAACGAGCCTATTGACGCGATTTACTCAGCACCCTTACGGTTAGCAAGCGTGAACGATTCAGAAGGCCCGGATAACCTCCGGGCAACTTGGTCCGCTCGTTGATCAACGCGAGCTTGCAGTAAGGAGTCAACATGCCTGCACCGAATCACCTTCCAGGCCCCAACGCAGACATCTGGGACTGGCAGATGCACGGTCTGTGCCGCGGAGTCGACTCCTCCATGTTCTTCCATCCCGATGGCGAACGCGGTAGAGCACGTGCCCAGCGCGAAACCCGCGCAAAAGAGATGTGCCGTCAGTGCCCGGTACTGATGCAGTGCCGCAGCCACGCGCTGACCGTCGCCGAGCCGTACGGCATCTGGGGAGGAATGTCGGAAACCGAACGTGAACTACATGCGCGCCACCGTCGCACCACCCGCATAGCTTCCTGATACACGTAGGTCGAGTGCACAAGGCCCCCGAGAGTTTTCGGGGGCTTTTGCTTGTGTACACCAGCTCCTGAAAAGAATTTCCGACTCCGACCCATCCTGTCGACAACCGACTCCGAATGCCTTCTGACAGTGCACCTCAGCACATCCCTTCAGGAAGGCAGACCCATGAACACCTCTACTCGAGTTCTGGCAGTCACCGCAGCAGCCTCTTTCGCCGTCTTCGGCGTCGTCGGTTGCTCCTCCGACGACAACGATTCGTCGACCGACACGTCCAGCGCCGCCATGACGTCTTCTGCCATGGGATCGAGCATGTCTCCCAGCAGCGCGATGGCGGAGCCTGCTTCTGATCTGGTCGGTGCCGGTTGTGCCGACTATGCAGCCGCAGTGCCGAGCGGCGCCGGATCGGTCAGCGGAATGGCCCAGGATCCGGTTGCCACAGCGGCATCCAACAATCCGTTGCTCACCACCTTGACCGCGGCAGTCTCCGGACAGCTCAACCCGGACGTCAACCTGGTCGACACTCTCAACGGCGGCGAGTTCACCGTCTTCGCACCGATCGACTCGGCATTCGCCAAGATCGACCCCGCGACGATCGACAGCCTCAAGACGGACAGCGCCACGCTGACCAAGATCCTCACCTACCACGTGGTTCCCGGCCAGATCGCTCCTGACGCGATCGACGGAACGCACCCCACCGCCGAGGGCGGAACGGTCACCGTCACCGGATCCGGTGACAACATCAAGGTCAACGACGCAACTGTCGTCTGCGGTGGAGTCAAGACCGCAAACGCCACCGTCTACCTCATCGATTCGGTGCTGATGCCGCAGTAGTCCCCACCTGCTGTGCGCCTTTATTAACCCCCCGCGGTTAATAAAGGCGCACAGCGGCCAACGGCGGGCCAAGAGAAAAGAACCGGACATGCACGCTACGGTTGTACGCGATGAAGCGAGACAACTCTTCGTGAGCGAGCCAGACCATGCGTCGGATGCGGCCGACGCATGCCCGACGGACAATTCTGCGGCCCGCACCGCGCGAATCGTGGAATCACGCGAGCTGGCAGTGATCCTCGCGAACGTGGCCGGTGGCGACCAGAGCGCCTTTGCCGAGTTCTACGACCGAACCAGCTCCCGTGTCTACGGCATGGTTCTCCGTGTACTCCGTGATCCAGGCTTCTCCGAGGAAGCGGTCCAAGAGGTCTACCTCCAAGCCTGGAAATCGGCCGACAGCTTCGATCCTGCCAAGGGGTCCGCACTCTCCTGGCTTCTGACGCTTGCCCACCGCCGCGCGGTGGATCGCGTGCGCTCCGAACAGTCGAGTTCGGATCGACAGGCTCTCTACGACACCACCAATGCCACTCCCGAGTTCGACGTCGTCAGCGACGAAGTGACACGAAGAGACGAGCATCGTGCTGTCACCGACTGTCTCGAAACGCTGACGGACACTCAGCGCCAATCGGTGACTCTCGCCTATTACGGCGGCCGAACGTACCGCGAGGTGGCCGAAGATCTCGGCGTGGCGATTCCCACGATCAAGTCGCGAATTCGCGACGGACTACTGCGCCTACGTGGATGTTTGGGGGTGATGTGAGATGGACGAAGAGCTGATCGACTACGCGTACGCCTACGCGATCGATGCGTTGGACCTCGACGAGCGCCGTGAGGTCGACAGACGACTTGCCGCTTCGGACTCCGCGACCCGCGCCGAATTCGACGCCCAGGTCCGACTCACCTCCGAAACCATGGCCGCGATGACCGTCGTCGACGCCGTCGAGCCCCCGCCGTCACTGCGCAGCAGCGTCCTCGCCTCGATCGCAGAACAGACCGCGGCTCCCAACGCCCCGGTTTCGCTGGCCGAGCGTCGTAACCGTCGACGCCCGTGGACCATGGCACTTGCGGCGGCCGCCGCAGTCGCAATCCTGGTCGGCGGCATCGGAATCGGACGCACGCTGTCCGACAACACGCCGCCGCAGAACCCCGCATCCGAAATCATGGCAGCACCCGACGTTCATGCCACGACGCGTGACATTCCGGGCGGCGGTAGTGCCACGACGCTGTTCTCGCCCTCCGAAGACGCCGCAGTCCTCGTGATGAACGATGTGACTCCCCCGAGTCCGGATACCGTCTACCAGATGTGGCTGGTGCCGGGCGACACCGACGACACCACGATGATCCCGATGGGGACGATGGCTCCGAGCGACGTCAAACCCACTACCCAGGTGGTGCTCGACGGCATCGGCCCGAACACGAAGTTGGCGTTCACGGTCGAACCGCCCGGCGGATCGCAGCAGCCCACCAGCGAGCCGTTCGCAACGATCCCGCTCATCTGATCCCCAGACGAAAGAAGAGATCCCCCACCGGAATCCGGTGGGGGATCTCTTCTTTGTCGAAACTACGAGCAGCGAGCTAGTGGCTGTGACCGTGTCCGGTGTCGGCAACTGCCTCGGTCGGCTTCTCGACGACAGCGCTCTCGGTCGTGAGGATCATGCGCGCGACGGAAGCGGCGTTGACCACTGCCGAGCGAGTGACCTTGACCGGGTCGACGACGCCGTCGGCAAGCAGGTTGCCGTAGGTGAGGGTGGCAGCGTTGAAGCCTTCGCCCTTGGTCATCTCGGCGACCTTGCTGACAACGACGGATCCGTCGATGCCTGCGTTGCTGGAGATCCAGAACAACGGAGCGTTGAGGGCTTCACGGACCACGGCAACGCCGGTGGCCTCGTCACCCGACAGGCCGAGGTTCCCGATCAGAGCCGTACCGGCCTGAACGAGAGCCGATCCGCCACCGGGGACGATGCCCTCGGCAACTGCTGCCTTGGCTGCGTTGACCGCATCCTCGACGCGGAACTTGCGTTCCTTGAGATCGGTTTCGGTGGCTGCGCCGACCTTGATGACGGCCACGCCGCCGGACAGCTTCGCCAGACGCTCTTCGAGCTTCTCGCGGTCCCAATCCGAATCGGTGTTCTCGATCTCGCGACGCAACTGCGCGACGCGGGTCGCGATGTCGTCAGCGGTGCCGGCACCGTCGACGATGACCGTCTCGTCCTTGGTGACGACAACGCGGCGAGCGCTGCCGAGCAGGTCGAGGCCGGCTTCCTTCAGGGAGAGGCCGACGTCGGTGTTGATGACGGTGCCTGCCGTGACGACTGCGAGGTCGTCGAGGAATGCCTTGCGACGATCACCGAAGAACGGCGCCTTGACGGCGACGGCCTTGATGGTCTTGCGGATGGAGTTGACCACCAGGGTGGAGAGAACTTCACCCTCGACGTCCTCGGCGATGATCAAGAGCGGCTTGCCGGATTCGGCAACCTTCTCGAGCAGCGGCAGGAAGTCGGGAAGTGAGCTGATCTTCTCGCGGAAGAGCAGGATAAACGCGTCTTCGTAGACGGCCTTCTGCGCATCGATGTCGGTGACGAAGTAGGGCGAGAGGTAGCCCTTGTCGAACTGAACGCCTTCGGTGACAACGAGCTCGGTTGCAACGGTGGAGGATTCCTCGACCGTCACGACGCCGTCGGTTCCGACACGGGTGAGTGCCTCGCCGACGAGCTTGCCGATCTCTTCGTCACGCGAGGAGACGGTGGCGACCTGGGCGATCGACTTCTCGCCCTCGACCGGGGTGGCCGCGGCGAGCAGTTCCTCGACGACCTTGTCGGCTGCGGCGTTGATGCCGACGCCGAGCGCCATCGGGTTCGCGCCCGCTGCGATGTTCTTGAGTCCGCCGCGGACGATGGCCTGGGCCAGAACGGTCGCGGTCGTGGTGCCGTCGCCGGCAACATCGTTGGTCTTGGTGGCGACGCTCTTGACGAGCTGCGCGCCGAGGTTCTCGAAGGGATCTTCGAGCTCGATCTCACGGGCGATGCTCACACCGTCGTTGGTGACGGTGGGGCCGCCGAATGCCTTGGCGAGCACGACGTGGCGTCCACGCGGGCCCAAGGTCACCTTGACGGCGTCGGCAAGCTTGTCGACTCCGGCTTCGAGAGCGCGGCGTGCGGTCTCGTTGAACGCAATTTGCTTGGACATCTGTTCTGTCAGCTCCTGAATCTTCGGGGCGTGAACGCATTCCGCCCCGGGATCCTGTGTGGACTCCGGGGCGGATCACGTGTGTCTTACTTGGAGACGACAGCCAGCACGTCGCGTGCCGACAGGATCAGGTATTCCTGGCCGGCGTACTTGATCTCGGTTCCGCCGTACTTGGAGTAGATGACCGTGTCACCCTCCTTGACGTCGACCGGGATGCGGTTGCCCTGCTCGTTGACGCGGCCTTCGCCGACTGCAACGACGGTGCCCTCCTGGGGCTTTTCCTTGGCTGTGTCAGGAATGACCAGGCCGGAAGCCGTCGTCGTTTCAGCCTCGTTGGCCTGGACGAGGATCTTGTCCTCGAGCGGCTTGATGTTGACGCTCGCCACGATGAGCCCTCCACTTTGGGGTATGTGCGTCCGAGGCGATCCTCGGACAGCTGTTTGGGTATGCCGTTTACGGCGCGTCACTGCAGTCCCGTCGTCGCGGGTGCCGGAACTCGATCAGCGCCAATTGGCACTCTATACGTGAGAGTGCCAACCCTCAAGGACTGGGCGCATTTTTCTCTTCGTCCAGAGCGAAACAGGACAGCCGTCCACCACGTTCACCTATTGTTCACTTCGTGACGAACATCAATCGCCGTAGTTTTCTGACCTTCGCCGGACTCGGCGCCGTCGGCGCGGTCAGCCTTGGCAAGCCGTGGGGCCTGCAATACGCAGGCGCGTCGACCATTCCGACGTCAGGTCCCGGCACCACTCTCGAGTCCGTGTCCACGCCCGTCAGCAGCAGCGGCTACACCAGGCTCACTGCCGGTCCCGGTTGGGCGAACATCGTGCGCAGCGAGTTGGCCGAGCCGAAGTCAGGACGCGAGGACCGACGCACCGCGCTCGCCTCACTCGTGCAGTTGACCGACGTCCACATCGTCGACGCCCAGTCCCCCATGCGCTTCGAATACGTCCATCAGATCACCGGCTCGGCGTTCCGCCCCCAGGAGACCTTGACGGCGCACGGGTTGATTTCGCTTGTCCGACGCGTCAATTCGATCGGGAGCGGCCCGCACACCTCGCGCCCCTTCGATGCCGTGGTCACCACCGGCGACAACACGGACAACAAGGAATTCGCCGAACTCGACTGGTTCCTCACCTCACTCAACGGCGGAACCGTCGTCGCCAACACCGGCGCCAAGGACCGCTACGAGGGTGTGCAGAACTCGGGTGCCGATCTGTACTGGAACCCTGAATCGCCGATGCTCGACATGTACAAGAAGGCCGGCTTCCCGGAGATTCCGGACTTCTTCGGGGCCGCGTTCACTCCCGTGTCGAGCCCCGGCCTGAACACCCCTTGGTACTGCGTGTTCGGCAACCACGACGATTCGGTGTCCGGCACGGTGCCCAGCGGCATCCCACCGCTCGAAGCGATGTACACGGGATCTCTCAAATTCGAGGTGCCCGGTTCACCGGAGCAGGCCAAGCAGATCGACATCGCCACCAAGTTCGATCCCAGTGCGATTCCCGGAATCCTGTCCGCCTTCACGACGCCGCCGCGCCAGGTCACCCCCGACCCGTCGCGCGCACCGTTCACACCCCGGCAGTTCATCGCCGCACACCTTGATCCCGCGCACACCGGCCCCGGCCCTGTCGGGCACGGTTTCGCCCCCGACGCCGGCGAAACCGGTATCGGCTACTACTCGTTCCAGATCGCACCGGGCGTCGTCGGCATCAGCATGGACTCCACCAACCGCGCAGGCCTTGTCGACGGTTCGCTGGGCGCCGCTCAGTTCCAGTGGATCGAGAACACCCTGCGCGCCGGCAGCAGCACCTACTACGACGCCGCGGGCTCTCGCGTCACCGAGTCGCGCAGTGACACCTATTTCGTGCTGTTCAGTCACCACACGAGCGACACGATGGACAATCTCATTCCCGACCCCGAGAACGTCCTCGAGCCGCGCCTGCGCGGTTCACAGCTTCTGGACTTGCTGCATCGTTTCCCGAACGTACTTGCCTGGGTGAACGGACACACCCACGAGAACAAGATCACCCCGTGGCCCGGCGCGACCCCCGAGCAGGGCTTCTGGGAGATCAACACCGCCTCTCACATCGACTACCCACAGCTCGGGCGCATCATCGAGATCGCGGACAATCACGACGGAACGGTGTCGTTGCTTGCGACGCTCTTCGAAGCGGAAAGTCCCAATTCAGTCGAGTACAGCGACAAGTCGGCGGCCGGGCTCGCCTCGCTGTACCGCGAACTGTCGTTCAACGACATCCACCGCGACCCGAAGTTGACGGGTACCGGCGTCGACCAGAACGTCGAATTGTTGGTCCACACCGGACGATGACTCCGATTGCCGCAGGGTCCTAGGTGATTTCAGGTCCGCTCGAAGGCGAGCGGTGCGCTTTCGCCCACGACACTGCGGCAACCACAAATCGAACGCCGAATCCGATCAACACCAGATTGCAGACGATCTGAAGGCTCACGAGTCCCCTGGCAAGGTCCGTCTGTGCAGCGATGTCGCCGAAGCCGACGGTCGAGAACACCGACAGCGAAAAGTACAGGGCCGCCATACGCGACAGCGGTTCGGTGAAACTGCCGGCACTCGCATGCTCGACCGAAAAATAAGTGATGGACACCAACAGCAAGTAGGTCGGCATCACGACCGCCACTGCTTCGACCGCCTGCAGAGAAGGCACATCGGAACGCAGAATTCGACGCACCTGCCAGGTCGTCACGGCAAGCACCGCTGCCCCTCCACCGATCAAGAGGAAAATCGCACCCACTGTGTGGACATCGATCCACGGCAGGAAGAAGTACGCACATCCGAAGGCGATCATCGTCAGAGTGGGTCGAAGCACCGCACCCCGGATCAGCGCGCGTCGTCGATCCCGGTCGATGTGGGGAGAATCGCCTTTTTTCCGCATGAATCAATGATCGACAATTTCGCAGGTAAAACCACCCTTTCGGTCCGAAAAGGGTGTCATGGAGACAAAAAGCACTGAGCAATCCTCACGAACCTTCTGTAACGTTCATATAACGGCGGTCGATTGAACATTGACCGGTATTGACTGTGAGGAGGTGCGCGATGAGTTGTTCACTGGGAATTTCCACTGGATCTTCCGGTGTCTATTCAGCACTCGTCGACACCGATACCAGCACAAACGCGCCAGGAGCGGTACCTGCCGAGACTCGCTTCGTCTCGGCGGATCAGGCCAATTCCAACGTCGGTGACCTCGTCCGGGCGTCCATCAAGCTGATGACGACGCAGGTAACGGACGGATCTGAAGCGCCGCGCTCGATCGGTGTCAGCTATCGCACGGACGACCAGCTCGCGAGCATCAGGTCATCTCTCTCGCGCTCGCCGAAGCAGGTCCGTGCCATCCCCGAACCTGCCGCAGTACACGCGTATCTCGCCGAGACCGGGAAAACCGAGCGGTACGACACGACAGCTCAGGTGGACGTCGGCGATCAGGGTCTGACGGTGTCCGTCGTCGACCACACCGGTGAGGTTCTGCATTCCGACCGTATCGACGCCCTCGCAGGGGCCGGAATCGACCGGGCATTGGTCGACTTCGTGACGGAGAAGGCGCCAGGGCACCTGCGCCGGTACACCGACGCGGAGCTTCTTGCTGCCCGGTGCCACGTCGCGAAAGAGCAACTGTCCACCGCCGCCAAGGTGACCATCGACCTTCCCGTCGACGCAATGGCGATCACGCGCGACGAGTTCGAAGCCATCATCGCCCCGGATATCGAGCGCGCCGTCACCTTCATCCGTGAAGTCGTGAACGGCTCACCGCGGCCGGTCGGTGCCGTTGTGCTCATCGGCGGTGGCGCACACATTCCGGCCGTGCGGTCCGCCGTCGCCGCTGCCGTCGACCTCCCCTTGGTCGAGATCGTCGAGCCCGAGACTGCGGCAACCAAAGGTGCTGCACTCCTGGCAGATTCGATCACCGCAATTCGTTTCCCCTTGCTGGGCTCCGGAAGTGACCAGCGCTCGGGATCCACCGCCAAGGTCTCGGGAGCTTTGATCGGTGCGCTCGTGGTCGGCGGACTGGTACTCGGCTACGGCGCAAAGGAATTGGTGCCGACCGACGACACCGCGGTCTCTCCTGTCGGAACCGGTTCGACCACGACGACGGTGAGCCCCGAAGCGACGCCGAGCACCGGATCGACGATCATCCCCTCGCATGATCCTCTGCCTTCGGTAGTGGGCAGCACGTTCCCGCAGTACGGCTATCCCACAACGCCGTTCGACTCACAGCCGTTCGACACTCACTCGTACACAACGCATCAGTACACGCTTCCGCCGGCGCCGATACCGGACACGTCGACGACAACCACACCGCCGACGACGACAACGACCACCCCGAATTGGCCGACCATCCCCGGAATCACGCTGCCCGATCCACCGGCGTGGTGGCCGACGCTTCCGGACACCGAGGCGACTCCCCCTGTCGATCCGACCGAGGCAAACCCCGGCGGCGGTCTCGGCCCGGGTGAGAGCGGCGGCGAAAACCCGACGACGCCGGAAAATCCTGGATCCGGTTCCACCGAAACCGAACTCACCACCCCCGGTGGTGATCCGACGACAAAACCCGGTGAACCGAATACCTCGACGCCCGAAACCGGCCCCGCGACCACACCGGATCGGGAACCGGTCCCAGCCGGTTGATTCTCAGTGCATCAACTGGCTGACCGAGACCGACAGCCCCGGGTCCGTGGCAACACTCAATTCCGAAGGGCCTGCACCATTTCCGATCAGGTGGGCAGCCAACGAAGCGATCATCACGCCGTTGTCCGTGCACAGTCGAGGTTTCGGAATGCGCAACGTGATGCCGGCTTCGGCGCAGCGCTGCTCGGCGAGTGAACGGATACGTGAATTGGCCGTGGCGCCGCCGCCGAGAACCAACGTGTCGACCCCGACGTCCTTGGCTGCACGCACTGCCTTCATCGTCAGGACGTCGGCAACCGCTTCCTGGAACGAGGCAGCGATGTCCGGGATCGAAAAGGCCTCGCCTGCGCGCTCTTTCGATTCGACATAGCGGGCGACGGACGTCTTGAGTCCCGAGAACGAGAAGTCGTGCCGCGAATCGCGCGGGCCGGTCATGCCGCGGGGGAAGGCGATTGCGTTCCGATCTCCCTCTTGCGCAGCAGCATCGAGTGCCGGTCCGCCGGGAAAGCCGAGCCCGAGCAGTCTGGCCACCTTGTCGAAGGCCTCACCGGCGGCGTCGTCGACAGTCGTGCCCAGTTCGACAATGGGCTTGCCCAGATCTTCGACGTGAAGCAGGTGCGTGTGACCACCGGAGACCAGCAATGCGACGCACGAGGGCAACGGACCGTGCTCGAGAGTGTCAACCGAGACGTGACCGCCGAGATGATTGACCGCATAGAACGGTATGTTCCAGGCTGCGGCATAGGCTTTCGCGGCGGCGACACCGACCAGTAGCGCACCGGCCAGGCCGGGTCCGATGGTGACGGCAAGTGCGTCGGGCTTCTCGATACCGGCGGCAGCAAGGGCACGGCGCATCGTCGGCACTATCGCCTCGAGGTGAGCCCGCGAGGCTACTTCGGGAACCACTCCCCCGTACCTGGCGTGCTGATCCACGCTCGATGCCACCTCGTCGGCCAACAGGTCGCAGGTTCCGTCACCGTTCCAGCGAACGATACCGACACCTGTTTCGTCGCAAGAGCTTTCGACACCCATGACGATCATGCTTGCTGCTCCTCAATTTCGCGGACACCGAGCACGGCGGGCCGTCTCATCGTGTACGCATCTGCCCCACTGGGCTGGTAGTACTTCTTTCGTGTTCCGACGATCTCGAATCCTTCGCGCCGGTACAGCGCGATGGCAGGGTCGTTGTCGGTGCGCACTTCCAGGAACACCGGACACTGCCGTGAATCCGCCAGGGTCAGAAGCGCATCGAGCAACGCGCCGCCGATTCCCAGTCGCTGAGCCGAGGGATCGGTACCGATGGTGTGAACCTCGGCCTCCATGTTCGGCGACGCGCCCAACAACGCGACTCCGGCGTAGCCGAGGATGTGACCGTCGGGTTCCCTGGCAACGAAGTAATGATTATGTGCGCCCGCAAGTTCCGAGACAAACGCTTGCGCGCTCCAGGGTCCGTCGCCCGCGAACAACGCGCGCTCCAACTCCCCGCACCGTTCGGCGTCATCGACGTTCATCGGCTCGATGCTGTACTTCATCTGCTCGGTCTCACTTGCCACGTTCTGCGAGGGTCTTCGCATCCGGGCGTCGGAGGTACAGCGGCTCGAGCGGGGCCGGAACCGATCCGGCCACAATCTCGCGAGCAGCGACTGTGACCAAGCCGGCCGGTGAGGGTGTCTCCGCCGGGTCGACGGGCAGATCGAAGAAGTCCACGTGCGAAGCAGATCCGGCAATCAGCGTCGAAGGCGAAGGATCGACGTCGCCGGCGGAATTCACAGCCGGTCCTTCGACGCGCACTCCGCCGTCGTAGCGCGCCCAGTAGATCTCGCGACGCCTCGCGTCAGTCACGACGAGCAGGCTCTGTGTTGTCGGTACCGCAGCCGCGATGGCGTCGAGGCTGCACACGCCGTACACGGGAACACCGAGTGCATCACCGAAGGCAGCGCCTGTCGCCATGCCGACACGCAGTCCGGTGTACGGCCCCGGCCCGACACCCACGACGACGGCGTTCAACTCTGCCGGCGTGAGCCCGGCCTCGGCGAGGCATTCGAGGACGTGAGGGGTCAAGACCTCGGCGTGCGCACGAGGATTGACCGTGACACGCACGGCAAGCGTCTCCACTGTGCCCGGTGACTCGGTGCCAGGCGACTCGGTGCCCGGTGACTCTGCGTCCGGTGACGGAGCAGACAGGGAGACGACTCCGGCAGTGACTGCCGGAGTGGAGGTGTCAATTGCGAGAACAAGCACGATTTCTCAGGGTACCCGCACGTGAAGAACTACTTCCGGCCTGGGAGGGTCACTACGTCCATAACACCAAACGCCGTTTCACGACGTCTGCGACACAAAACGCCGTTTCACGACGTCTGCGACACGAAACGCCGTTTCACGACGTCTGCGACACAAAACGCCGTTTCACGACGTCCAGGACCAACTCGCAGTCCGCACATCCGATTCAGGTTCCCGATGAAGCTGCACGCGCAAGTGTCGTTCGACGAGCCTTTCCACGACGTCACCACCCCATTCGACCACCACCACTGCATCGGTGAGGTCGGTGTCGAGGTCGAGGGCATCGAGTTCGTCGAGCGCATGCGGTCCGCTGTCTCCCAGCCGGTATGCGTCGACGTGGATCATGCCGACGGGAACTCCGCCGCCGGGGCGGGTGCCCGGACGATGCTCACGAGCGATGACAAACGTCGGGGACGTCACCCGGCCCTGCACTCCGAGCCCGGCGCCGATTCCGCGCGTCAACGCGGTCTTGCCCGCCCCGAGTGGCCCGTCCAGCACCACCAGGTCGCCGGCAACAAGTCCCGCCGCCAAGCGTCGGCCGAAAGCCTCGGTGTCCTCGGCCGTTTCCAACCTGATCTGTCCGGATTCGGGAAGTCCCGTGGCGTTCTCAGCCGACATCGGACCGCTCTTCTACCTGTGCACGCTGCACCAGCTTGTCGATTGCGTCCGTCACGATCGCCGGGAACTCGAGCTGCACCAGATGGCCGGCCCCGTGAACTCTCACGAGTTCAGACTCGGGGAGATCGGCAGCGAGACGCTTGGAGCTGATGAACGGAATCATCATGTCTTGATCGCCGCAGATCACGACTGCCGGTGTGTGCGCGAGCACCTCGAGGGACGCGGACTCGTCGTGCAGTTCCAACGTCCGCAAGAAATTGACGATGGTCACGACCGAGGTCCGGTCGAGCATGCCGTCCGACAGCTCATGCAGTCGTGGGCTGACATCGGTGCCGTACGACGCTGCACGCAGGATCGGCGTGATCAGTACTCGCGCAGCGCCCCGGGCGTGCTGAACCACTCCTGGCGAGGTGCGCACTGCCAACCGGAACCCGTCGATGATCGGATTCTGCAGATTGCGGGTCAGACCGGTCTCGGCCAGCCCTGCCGCCGTCGTCGCGACCAGCCCGACGCCGATGACTCGGCCCTCGAACCATTCGGGTCGCTGACCGGCGAGCGCGAGCACCGTCATGCCGCCCATCGAGTGGCCGACGAGAACTATCGGTCCCTTGGGCACTTTGGCCTCGACGACAGTCGCGAGGTCGCGGCCCAGCTGCGAGACCGTGCAACTCTTCGAACGCGGCATACCTGAATCTCCGTGTCCGCGCTGGTCGTAGAACACCATGCGAACCTTGTTGCCCCATCGCTCTTCGAGCTGGCGGCGCTGGAAATGCCAGGACAGCGCACTCAGGCAGTACCCGTGCACGAAAACGACTGTCAGCGGAGCGTCATCCGGTCCCACTTCGCGAACTGCCAGCTCGACGCCGTCCTCGGTGCGCACCGTGCTCTTGCGGTCGCGCGTCATGAGGTCGAAGTCCTCGTCCGCGTAGATTTCCCGGCCCGGACGCGTCGCGGTCTTGAACGCATTCACGCCGGCCATCGAGCCGAGCGCCACAGCGCTGAGCAGGCCACCGAGAATGCTCATCTTTCCTGCAGTCTTCATGACGTCTCTCCCCCGATGTACGTACGCACAGTGCGTCCACGTATTCCGGTCACGACCTCGTAGTGAATGGTGTCGAGTACGTCGGCCCAGGCCTGCGCGTTGGGTTCGCCGTGATCGCCGTTGCCGAAGAAGATCGCGGTGTCGCCTTCGCGGACTCCGTCGCCGTCCGGCCCCAGGTCCACCAACACCTGGTCCATGCAGATCCGCCCGACGGCCTGGCGACGCTTGCCGCCCAACTGCACTTCGAACTTGCCGCTCAGTGAACGAGTCAGACCGTCGGCGTAGCCGACGGGAAGCAGCGCAAGAGTGGTGTCGTGCGGTGCGACCCACTGATGCCCGTAGGAGACGCCCTCTCCGGCGGCCACCTTCTTCACCAGAATCACCTTCGCTCGCAGCGTCATCGCCGGTCGTAAACCGAAATCTCCGAGTTCGGGCACCGGAGACAATCCATATATCGCGATTCCGGGTCGAACCATGTCAAATTGCAGGTCAGGACGGGTGACTGTAGCGGCGGAGTTGGAAAGATGAACAACTTCGGGTTCGAATCCGCGAGCGCGGACGTCGGCAACCGCTTCGATCAAACGCTGCTTCTGCATGTCGATGACGTCATGATGCGGTTCGTCCGAGTGCGCAAGATGGGAAAACACTCCGCGCAGCCTGATCGTGCCCTCGTCCCGGGCAGTAGCGAGGTCGTCGAGCATCTGCGGCCACTCGGTTCTCGAGACGCCGTTGCGATTGAGACCGGTGTCCACCTTGAGCGTCACGGTCGCCTGTTGTCCCAGAACCCGTGCCGCGTCGACGACAGCAGCCAGGTGCCGCGGCGAGGACACGCCGATCTCGACGTCGGACCGGATCGCCGAGGAGAAATCGGCGTCGAGGCCGTGCAGCCAGGCCAGGACGGGAGCGGTGATGCCTGCCTCGCGAAGGACCAGTGCCTCCGCGATGGTGGTGACGCCGAGTTCCCGGGCTCCGGCCGACAGTGCCGTCCGCGCAACCGCAACTGCGCCGTGGTTGTATCCGTCCGCCTTGATGACCGCCATCAACGCTGCATCACCGGCAAATTCACGCAGGACACGCACGTTGTGCGCGATCGCGTCCAGATCCACGACTGCCTCCGTCTGCGGCCCTACTGCGTCGTCGAGTCGGCTCGCCTTCCCCTCCGCAGGCTCCTTCGGTGCTCTTCCCTGGGCAAGCGTCATGGCGACAATCCTGCCACCCGCGCAGAATCGGACACGTGTTCGGGTTTGAACACCCTCAATCAAGGGCAAAAGAGCGAAGCACACGCACCGACTCGCGCAGACCTCCCAGCAGCGGCGAAGCCGAAATCGGTGCTCCGGCGACATCGCTCTGACCGCCGGCAGCGGCGATGTTCGCAGCCAACGCGTGAGCCCGCGCCCCGACGGCCCCGGCTTCGAGAGGGCTCAGACCCGCCGCCAGCAACGCGCCGATCACACCGGAGAGGATGTCACCCGAGCCTGCGGTCGACGCCCAGGAGCCGCCGGCGTCGTTGACCAGGACCTCACCGCCGGGATCCGAGATCACCGTCGTATGGCCTTTCAGCAGAATCGTGACTCCGAGGCGTTCGGCGAGAGCACGCGTGGCCGCGATTCCGTCGTCGCCGAGTGGTGTGAATCGTGCGAACTCGCCGGCGTGGGGCGTCAGAAGAGTCGGCGCGGTCCGGGCTGCGACAAGTTCGGGACGTTGAGCGAGGAGGGTAAGTCCGTCCGCATCGACGACAACGGGTACATCGGTAGCCAGTACCGACGCCAGAAGCCGCGCGGCGTCGTCGTCGGTACCCATACCGGGTCCGACCACCCAGGCCTGAACCCGCCCGGCGGCTTGGAACGTCTCACTCGCAATCACCTCCGGGAACCGGGCGAGCACCTCGGCGGCGCCGTGCCCGGCGTAGCGAACCAGTCCGGAGGTCGCGGTCACCGCGGCGCCGGTGCAGAGCACTCCCGCGCCGGGATACTGCTCACTTCCCGCAACGATGCCCACCACACCCTGCGAGTACTTGTCATCCTCCGCGCCTGGCACCGGCCACAGCGCACCGACCTCGGCCGGATCGAGCGAACCGAACGCCGGTTCGCCGACGCTCAATCCGATATCCACGAGTTCGACACGACCACACAGCGGAGCCGCGAGTACGTGCACCGGCTTGAGCGCACCGAATGTGACCGTCACATCAGCGGTCACCGACGGGCCGTCCACTGCGCCGGTGTTCGCGTCGACGCCGCTCGGAAGATCGACCGCCACGATCGGTGCCTCCACCTGGCCGACGAGCTCGGCCGCGTCAGGCCTCAGACCGCCGTGCCCGGAAATCCCGACGATGCCGTCGATCACCAGATCCGGCGACCCGACTTCGGCAGCGACTCGGCCACCGGCCTTCAGGAGAGCGTCGAGGCCCGACCGATGAGCGCGCGCCGGATCGAGCAACACGGCCCGAACACTCACACCTCGTTTGCGGAGCAACGCACCCGCCCACAGGGCATCACCGCCGTTGTCGCCGGTACCGACCAGAAGCGTCACCGACCGATGCGCGACCGATCCTGTACGGGAACGTAATTCGTCCGCGACAACTCGCGCGAGACCGTACGCCGCTCGACGCATCAGCACCCCGTCCGGCAGCTTGTCGAGCAACGGCGCCTCCGCTGCTCGCACCTGATCGGCTGTGTAGTACCCACGCATGTCGGAACCCTTCAGTTGCCGTCGCTACCCTCGAAACCATGAAATCACGTCTTCGCCCGGCAATCGCGGGACTCGTCCTCGCTCTCGGTCTGGTCGGGTGCAGTTCCGGCACCGACTCCACACCATCTGCGGCCGAAACGACGGCGAGCGGACCCGTGGTGACCATCTCCGGGATGGCCTACTCCCCCGCTTCCATCACCGTGAACGTCGGCGACACCGTCACGTGGGTATTCGACGACAACGGAATGGCCCACGACGTCAACGGCCTCGGAGACGCCAAGGGCAAACTCCGCAGCCCACTCAAGAAATCGGGAACTTACACCTACACGTTCACCGAACCCGGAACCTACGACTACACCTGTACACCGCATCCCGAGATGCGCGGAACCGTCGTCGTCGAGACGCCGTAACGCACTCGGGCCCCATAGTCTTTCGACTGCGGGGCCCGAAATTCCCTACGAAACCTATTCGACCGTAACCGATTTCGCCAGGTTACGCGGCTTGTCGACGTCGTATCCGCGCGCCGCGGCAACCTCGGCCGCAAAGATCTGCAACGGAACCGTGGACAGCAACGGCTGCAGCAGAGTCGGTGACGCCGGAATCTCGATCAGGTGATCCGCGTGCGCCGCGGCGACGGTGTCGCCTTCCTCCGCGATGACGATAGTCGTTGCCCCGCGCGCCTTGATCTCCTGAATGTTGGACACCAACTTCGAGTGCAGGACAGCGCGACCCTGCGGCGACGGCATGACGATGATGACCGGAAGGTCCTCCTCGATCAGCGCGATCGGGCCGTGCTTGAGCTCACCGGCGGCAAAGCCCTCGGCGTGCATGTATGCAAGCTCCTTGAGCTTGAGCGCACCCTCGAGCGCCACCGGGTAGCCGACGTGGCGCCCCAGGAACAGCACGGTCGACGCGTGCGCGAACTGGCGTGCCAACGCGCGCACCGGTTCTGCCGTCTCGAGCACCTTGCTGACCAACGCGGGCATAGCTTCGAGGTCGGCGTACTCGCGCGCAACCTCGTCCGGATACTTGGTGCCGCGAGCCTGCGCCAAAGCCAAACCGACGAGGTAGTTCGCGGTCACCTGCGCCAGGAAGGCCTTGGTCGACGCAACCGCGATTTCCGGTCCCGCCCGCGTGTAGAGAACGGCGTCGGCTTCGCGCGGGATCTGTGCACCGTTGGTGTTGCAGATCGCCAGGACGCGTGCCTTCTGGTCCTTGGCGTGCTTGACCGCTTCGAGTGTGTCCGCCGTCTCCCCCGACTGCGAGATCGCGACAACAAGCGTCGAGCGATCCAGAACCGGGTCGCGGTAACGGAATTCGCTGGCGAGTTCGACCTCGACAGGTAGACGCGTCCAATGCTCGATCGCGTACTTCGCCAACAGTCCGGAGTGGTAGGCACTACCGCAGGCGACGACAAACACCTTGTCGACGTCGCGCAGTTCCTGATCGGACAACCGCTGCTCGTCGAGGACGATCTTCCCGTTCTCGAAGTGGCCGAGGAGCGTGTCGGCGACAGCGGTCGGCTGCTCTTCGATCTCCTTGAGCATGAAGTAGTCGTGACCACCCTTTTCGGCGGCCGCGAGATCCCAGTCGATGCGGAACGGGCGCCCCTCTGCCTCGTTGCCCGCGAAGTCGGAGATCCGATAGCTGTCGGCAGTGATCACCACTGCCTGATCCTGTCCGAGTTCAACCGCATCGCGTGTGTGCTCGATGAACGCAGCGACGTCGGAGCCGAGGAACATCTCGCCCTCACCGACACCGACGACGAGCGGCGTCGAGCGGCGGGCGGCGACAATCGTGTCCGCGTGGTCGGCGTGCGTGAAGACGAGCGTGAACGCACCTTCCAACCGACGAACCACCGACAGCGCACTCTCGATGAAATCACCTGCCGTCGGTCCGTGGGAGTACGCCCGGGCTACCAGGTGAACTGCCACCTCGGAATCCGTGTCGCTCTGAAGCTCGACGCCTACAGCCTCGAGCTCCGCACGCAGCGGGGCGAAATTCTCGATGATTCCGTTGTGAACGACAGCCAGCTTGCCCGACGCATCACAATGCGGATGCGCATTACGGTCGGTCGGTCGCCCATGCGTCGCCCACCGGGTATGACCCATACCCGACGTACCGACAAAGTGATCCGCGCCGTACTCGCCGAGCTCCGCCTCGAGGTTGGCCAACTTACCGGCCTTACGCTCGATCTCGACCCCACCGGTTCCGTCGAGAATCGCGATTCCCGACGAGTCGTACCCGCGATACTCCATTCGCCGTAAAGCCTCCACCACAACGCCCAGAGCTGGGCGGTGGCCGACGTATCCCACGATTCCGCACATGGTGACTCAGGGTACTTGGACATCGGCGGTGGGCGCATTTTGCGGTTCCCCAGACATCCCCCAGCCGGTTGCAGCGTCGGCTCCGCATACACGAGACGGCTCATCGGATAACGTCTTCAACCGTGGCACCGAAACTGAAGACACTGACCCGTGAGCTGTCCAAGCGCGGCCCGCACCGAGTTCTCCGCGGCAACCTCGCCCTGGCCGGACAGCCGGGTGTCGTGTACACGCCGGAAACCGGTTTCAATCTCCCCGCCGTTGCCTTCGCGCACGGGTGGATGGTCGGGTCCCACAAGTACGAGCAGACACTCCAGCACCTCGCTTCCTGGGGAATTGTCGCAGCGGCGCCCGACAGCGAACGCGGTCCGGTCCCGTCCCATCTCGGCTTGGCTGCAGATCTTCGAGCGACGCTCGACATCTGCGTCGGCGTACGACTCGGCCCCGGCCAGATCAGCGTCCACCCCGATCGAGTCGCCTTTGCCGGTCACGGCATGGGCGCGGGCGCGGCGGTACTGGCCGCAGCGCAGCGCGGGGATGTCGGTGCGGTAGCCGCGCTGTTCCCGGCCCCGACAGCACCCAAGGCGGAGAACTACGCGTCGAAGATCACAGCGCCCGGATTGATACTTGCCGGCGAAGACGACGTCGATTCCTTGACCAGCAATGCCCGCCCGTTGAGCGTGGAGTGGGGCGGTCCCGTCGTCGCACGCACCGTGAACGACGGCCAAGACGCCGGACTGATCGAAGGCCGCCGACTCCTCGGAGCCCTGGGCCTCGGTGGATCCGAGCGCAAGACACAGTCCGCCACACGGTGCCTGCTCACGGGCTTCCTGTTGTTCCATCTGACCGGCGACAAGAAGTACCAGGACTTTGCTGATCCTGACGTCGAGATTCCGCACACGGCGCCGTTGCTCCCGGCCGAACCTCACTCCGACGCGCGGGCCAGCCAGCTGTTGCGAAAGTAGAGGTTCATGCTCGCCTCCGCCGGCGGGCTCGGCTTCGTGGGCGTCGGCGTCGGCTCTGACGCGGATCGCAGATACGGGCCGGATCTGACCGACCCTTCCGTGTCGTTATCGGCAGATGTCGTTTCGGACGGCGGCTCCTGGCGCGATTCCTCGCTCGCCGCTGCCGCTCTGCGCTCACGGAAGTCCTCGAGCGCTCTGCGCTCACGGAAGTCCTCGAGTTGAGAATCGAGAGTTCGACGGATCTCTTCGAAGGGCGCGTGAACGGACTTCACAGCGGACCAGCTCCGGCCAGCTCAGCGCCCGTCTCTCCGTCGGGGCCGGCGATCGACTCGTCCGGGACTGTGACAGGCGGCTCCGGGTCCGGCGCGGGCGAGACTTCGGCGGTGGTTTCAACCGGTATCTCGGGCTGGGGATTATCGGGCTGGGGAATTTCGGGTTGAAGTGTCGCGGGCTGGGACGCTTCTTGCGGGTATGTCTCCTGCATGACCGCCTCCTGATCGGCATCAAAAACTATTCTCGGCCAACCGTTTTCGTCCAACTCCACGGCGACCGACACAGAGTTCCCGTCAGCACCGGCGACATCGAGACTCACCCCACGACCGTCGGGCGCAATCGAGAAGCCCCATGTGTTGCCGCCGATCGAGAAAGAGATCGGCGCAGCCGCGGCACCGGATTCGATCGTCTCGGCGACCGGCAAGGTCGACGGGAAGGCGTCTGTCACCCACTGAGTCGCGGCATCAAAAGCATCGCCTACCGCGCTCGCACACTGCGCGCACGCCCTGTCGAATTCGTCGCGGGCATCCAGATACGCCGAGCGAAAAACGGTGTCCAGCCATGGCGCCGCGCCACGACCGCTGGAAGCGACGTGAGCCAGCTGATCGATCTCCCCCGCACCCAGACCGCCGATGGTCGCCCGGTCGAGGCTGGCCACCTTGAAAGCTTTGTCTGCCAAAGCCGTTCGAACAGTCCGCGCAAGTTCGTCGGCTAGCGTGATCAACAGTGGCGCCGAATCCGCATCGGACCGAGCTTCGCGCCGCGCGGCGAAGACCTGATCGACGACCGCATCCACGCCGGAAACATTCCACACTGCGGGAAGATTCTCGGCCAGGACCGTCAGCATCGCGATCTCCGCGACCGAACCGTCCACCGCCGCAGCCATGTCCGACATGTCTCGCGTCAGTGCCGCGATATCGATGCCCGCCTCTGCGCGATATGCATCCTCATAGGAGGTAAGCATCCGTTCTTCGAAACCCAACCGAGTGGCCAGGTCGTGAAATCGGCCGAAGAACTGCAGTCCGCTAGCGCCCGCTTCCAGAATTTCGTCGGGATGAGCATGTGAATCACGCAGTGCAAGAATATCTTCGAAAGAACACGGGCCGTTCGGTACTGCCTGGGCTGTAAGGCTGTTCGGTATCACGAGGCCGACCCGCCGGAGTCCTGCACCCGCCGCGCACCCTCACGATCCACCTCAGTGATTGCCTCAGCCGAAGAGGAAAGCCGGCGCGCCAACGTATCGAGAAGATCCGCACGGCCAGTCAAGCGAGAATTCAGGACCGCCAATGCCGACGCCAACGCGGCTCCGTGCTCGGCGTAGTCACGGCCCGAAGCGGCACCGCCCCATCGCAAATGCTTGATCGGCTCGGCAGAATCGCGCAGACCCTGGGCCACCGACACCGCATGACGTGCCAATTCATCTGTTCCAGCGCGGTCGACATCCACGAGCGCCCCCAAGTTTCAACGGAACCACTCGCACGTCGAGCGGCCTTTGACTCCTTGGACGCAGCGGGGCGCAATTACGTTCCCTCTAAACGCGAACGCGTAATGAGGGGGCTACACCGAACCGACGATCTCGGCCAACTCGTCAGCCAGCTTCTGCGCGAGCGGAAGTTCAGTGGCCTCGACCATGACGCGGACCAGTTGCTCTGTCCCGGACGGGCGCAGGAGCACTCGACCACCGTCACCGAGAACGCGCTCGGCGTCCGCGACTGCTGCAAGTACCGACGGCGACGCTGCGACTGCCGCCTTGTCCCCGACCTTCACGTTGATCAGCACTTGCGGGAGGGTGGTCATCGTTGCAGCCAGTACCGATGCCGACTTACGCGTACGAGCCATGCGCCCGAGCAGCCTGAGACCGGTGAGAATTCCGTCGCCCGTGGTACCGAACGCCGGCAACACAACATGGCCTGACTGCTCGCCACCGAGGCTGTATCCGCCCGCGCGCAGTTCCTCCAAGACGTAGCGGTCGCCTACGGCAGCAGTCACGATGTTGATGCCTGCCTCGCGCATCGCGATGTGCAAACCGAGATTGCTCATGACAGTCGCGACGAGAGTGTTCTCGACCAACTCCCCGGCCTCGTTCATCGCGATCGCCAGAACAGCCATGATCGCGTCACCGTCGACCACCGCGCCGGTCTCGTCGACGGCCAAGCAACGGTCGGCGTCGCCGTCGTGCGCGAGGCCTAGGTCCGCCCCGCGATCGACTACGGCTTTCTGAAGATTCTCCAGGTGCGTCGATCCGCAGCCGTCGTTGATGTTGAGGCCGTCGGGATCTGCGCTGATCGCGATGACGCGAGCGCCCGCTGCTGCGTAGGCAACCGGTGCGAGCGCGGAAGCAGCGCCGTTGGCGCAGTCGACGACAACGGTAAGTCCAGCGAGCGGCTCGCTCGCCGCGCTCGCCAGATGTGCAAGGTACAGCTGAGCGGCATCGTCGACCGCACGGACTCGGCCTATCCCGGCACCTGTCGGAAGGACCGGCGGTGCAGTGCCGTCGAGTGCGTCCTCGATCGCCACCTCGACAGCGTCATCCAGCTTGTGCCCACCGGCCGCGAAAATCTTGATTCCGTTGTCCGGCATGGGATTATGCGATGCAGAAATCATGACACCGAGACTGGCGTCGAGCTTTGCCGTCAAGTATGCAACTGCCGGAGTCGGGAGGATACCCACGTCGAGCACGTCGACGCCTGCGGAACTCAACCCGGCCGTCACCGCGGCTTGAAGCATCTCACCGCTGGCGCGAGGATCGCGGCCGATCACGGCGGTCGGACGGGCATCCGAGGTGCCGGCTGTCAGTACGCTCGCCGCGGCAACTGCCAATCTCAATGCAAGATCTGCAGTCAGATCCGAATTGGCAAGCCCACGAACACCGTCAGTACCGAACAACCGACCCATAGAACGACTCCTGAATCCTGTGAACCTCGAGAATGAAACTCGAGAATGGAATTTCTCCGAGAAACACAAGAGCGAGCGTCCGGTAACGATGGACGCCCGCTCTTGTGGTGAACAGGTGCCGAAGCAGACCCGTCGGGTCAACCTCGGCAAAGCATCAGCGCTTGGAGTACTGCGATGCCTTACGGGCCTTCTTCAGGCCGTACTTCTTACGCTCGACCGCGCGGGCGTCACGCGTCAGGAAGCCTGCACGCTTGAGGGCCGGACGATCATCAGGGGTTACCTCGATGAGTGCGCGCGCGATAGCCAGACGCAGTGCGCCTGCCTGACCGGACGGGCCGCCACCGTGCAGCAGTGCAATGATGTCGAAAGACTCGGGACGCTCGACGAGCACCAGCGGAGCCTTGATCAGCTGCTGGTGAACCTTGTTGGGGAAGTAATCCTCCAACGTACGGCCGTTGAGCTTGAACTGACCGGTACCGGGAGTCATCCGGACGCGAACGACAGCCTCCTTGCGGCGACCGACGGTCTGGACCGGGCGATCGAGGACGATCGGTGCGAGCGTAGCTGCAGCAACCTCTTCGACGACCTCGACTGCGTCAGCGGCGACAAGCTCTTCCACTGCTTCGATGTTCTCTTCGGACACGTTCTGCTCTTCCGGCGATGTCACTGTGCGACCTGCTTGATCTCGAACGGCACCGGCTGCTGCGCGGTGTGGGGGTGATTCGGGCCCGCGTAGACCTTGAGCTTGCTGCTCATTGCGCGGCCGAGCTTCGTCTTGGGGAGCATGCCGACAATGGCCTTCTCGACGAGACGATCGGGAGTCCTGTCGAGGACCTCACCGACAGTGCGGGACTTCAGGCCACCCGGGAATCCGGAGTGGTGGTAAACGTTCTTGCCCTGCAGCTTGTTGCCGCTGATGGCAACCTTCTCAGCGTTGATGATGACAACGAAGTCACCACCGTCGATGTGCGGCGCGTAGGTGGGCTTGTGCTTGCCACGCAGCAAGTTCGCTGCCTGAACGGCAAGACGGCCGAGCACCACGTCAGTGGCGTCGATGACGTGCCACGAGTGGGTCACATCTCCGGCCTTCGGGGTGTACGTAGACACAGATCTTCCTCGTCTTAATTCATTCCACTGCTGACCATGTGCGTATCGCGTAAACGATCCTCGGCGGCCAGTTGAGACCCGAGAACCGCCGGTCTCCACGCATTTCTGCCGGAGCCCTACGGCACGCCACCGATAGACGATACCGGTCTACCCGCTGCCAGGTCAAAGCGCAGCCATCTCCGCCGACAATGCCCTCGTCCGGAACCAGCAGGTAAGCGATCGACATGCGACTGCCCCGGCAACCTGACGGTACCGGGGCAGTCGGGGTGTCGTCACGACATGAATGTTGTCAGCGACCGAACCCGTTTGCGGCGATCCGGTCAGCTTCCTGCATCTTCTCCGAGCCGCTCGCCGTCGCTCCGGCGATCTGCGCGAGAACCATGTTCAGTTCTTCGGACGCCTGGGCCCAGCGGCGCTGTGCGTCGTTCCAGGCTTCGGAACCTGCCCCTTCCCAGCCTGCTTGCAGCTTGTCTACGACAACCTTGATGTCGCCCTGCTTGTCGTTGATCGCTTTGGCCTGCTGTTTCATCTGATCGGACAGCATTGCGAGGCCGCCGAAGTCGTACTTGATCCTGTCGGACATAACTGCTCCCGGTTCGGTGTGACTGGAGAGAACTTTGTGAGAACTACTGGCTGAGGACTGCTTGATCGAACGGTGAAGAGCTGACGGTCAGGACATGTTCACCGTCGCGCCGCGAAGCGAGCTGACGTTGTCGTCTTCGGTCGAGTCGAAGGTTCCCGCAGCCTGTTTGATCTGCTCGCAGATGTCGGTCAGAGCAGTGTCCAGCTTCAGGGCCGCGCTGTTGTATCGCTCCATGATTCCTGCGTATTCGACCTGCGCCGCACCGTTCCACGAATTGTGCGAAGCGTCGGCCTCCGACCGAACAGCGTTGACCAGTCCCCTGATGTCACCGAGATGTCCGTCGATGGTCCCCGCCGAATCGATCAATTCAGCGGTAGTTGCGGTAAAGCCCATGTCGTCCCCCTGGATTCGGTGAGTACCGTTCGGTATCGGCGACCACGACGGCTTGTCCGTCGGATGTGCACCGGGGTCGAGCGGAACTCCCTGATGTGCGCTACACATACTTTGACGCGACCTCCGTGCCAACGGTTCCGGCCCGATCGAAGAATGTTTTCAGAACCGACCGATCCGGTCAGGGCGTGAATTCGAGTGACTGCCACATCCGCAGGCAGTCCGCTTCGAGACTGTTCCACTCACCGACCAGATACTGGCAGCCGATACTCACTTGCCGACCGTTGTCGACGTACACGTGCCAACGCACCTCGGAGAAATCGTCCGGAAACTCGACGTACACCACTGCCTGTTTTCCTGCGGCATCGTCGATCACAGAAAACTCTCCGAACCGCAATGGGTCCTCGAACGCCGAAAACTGCTGACGCAAAGCGGCTTCGACGGAATCGAATCCAGCACCTTCCGCAAGACTTTTCTCGATGACCACGATCTTGCGATCAGCGCCGGAACTGGGTATCAAATCGGTGCGCCCGCTCGAGGTCCCTCGTGACAGAAGCTTCCAATCGGAAGGCAGCTCTGCTGCAACGCTCCCCACCTCCACACGCGTGAGTTCCGGCGTGACACCGGACTCGATCGACGGAATCGAAGTCTTCGGCGCAGGCTTTTCCTGCTCTTTCGACGCCTCCACGATCTCGGCTTTGCCTTCCGCCGTAGCTGCAACCGAGTCCGCCAACCGAGAATCGCCTCGATCGCGAGTCGACACCACGACCGTTGCCGCGACCGCAGCGACGACGGCGAGCACCGCAAGCGCCGCCGCGAACCATCGACGGCCTCCGTGCCACCCGCCGACTCGACGGGGCGAGGAGGCAGTCGAGTGCACGGAAGGAATCGACATCGCGCCATCCGGATCGCCTACCCACCCGGCGCC
Organism: Rhodococcus sp. 66b; assembly: GCF_002076325.1. Classification (NCBI taxonomy): domain Bacteria; kingdom Bacillati; phylum Actinomycetota; class Actinomycetes; order Mycobacteriales; family Nocardiaceae; genus Rhodococcus; species Rhodococcus sp. 66b. The sequence goes on along the minus strand of NZ_MUZB01000005.1, from coordinate 44,844 downwards.
AAAAGCTGAATTGTCGACGATTCGACCGGAACTGTCCCGCGCAGTTGTCTGGCGAACGAGCGTCCGAGGATCCACCAGAGACGACGCCACCCGACTCTCGTCCAGAATTCGAATGCTCGCGTGGCCGTGGACATTCGTCGACCCACGTTCGAGCGAAGCCGCAACGGCATGCGAGCGCGGCCCGACCAACACCACAGCGTCCCGAACCGACAAGTCCCCGATTCCGGAAAACAACCCCGCAGCGTCTGCGATCGCCGAACTTTGTGCCCCGTCGAGTCGGAGTTCACCGTCGACCTCGCTGACAACAGAAGCGACCACCATTCCGCCACGCAGTTCGAGGACGACACACCGTGATCGCCAGGCTGTACGAGCCGACCTCGCCGCCGCGACCGACGTCGGAACGAGGACGACGTCGTGCGCCACTCGCCGTGCGGCATCGAGCAATCGCCGCCTACGTGGGGCACCCCAATCCGAGGGATGGCTGAGATAGAGGATGTCTGCATCGACGATTCCGCACCCGTCCATCGCACTGGAGATCAGCCTGGCCAGCTCCAAGACGGTGGGGACAATCCGACCATCTACGTCGACATAATCGTCGTCGACGTAATCGATCGCATTTTCACCGGTCGTACCGGGACCCGACGCCGGTTCGCGTCTGAGGTCTGCACTGCAACAGAATTCGCGTTGACCCGAGACGACCCAGATATTGGATGCACCCCAATGTAGCGAGACCGACACCAAGGACGGAACGGTCACAGCGGTGGCATCCACGGAACTTGGACAAGTTGGGTTTGCGACCGAGAAACGTAGACCCCACGACCTTCCGGCAATGCCGACGCGCGGACGGTGCCGACGAGATTTCCCTCGTCGCGACTTCCGCTCATGATCAATCCGGCCGGTGCCATGTCGCGAATTCTCGCAATGACCGGCTCGTAGAGTGCTCTGGCCGCGCCACCGGAACGGCGGGCAATCACCAGGTGCAAACCGATGTCCTTGGAATGCGGAATGTACTCGAGCAACGGCGCCACCGGATTACCACTCGGTGTGGCCACAAGGTCGTAGTCGTCGATCAGTACATAAATCTCCGGTCCACTCCACCACGACCTTTCCCGCAATTGCTGCTGTGTTGTTTCGGCGTTCGGCATTCTGGCGGCGACGATCCGAGCCAAGTCGACCATCAACTCACCGAAGGTCGTCGACGACGCCGAGTAACCGCCGAGGTGATTCCCTTCGACCACTCCCAGCAGGGAATGCCGATAGTCACCGATAATCAACTTGGCCTGCGCCGGCGTGTTCGACGCGATGATCCCTTCCGCTATTCCGCGCAAAAGAGATGTCTTGCCACACGCGGTGTCGCCGAATATCAAGAGGTGCGGGTGTTCCCGGAAGTCCATGTACACCGGGGCGAGGTCGGTCTCACCGAGCCCGATCGGCACGGTGAGGCACCGACCGTCGGCCGCACTCGGTGAGGGCCACCGGGTCCCGACAGCTTCGAGAAGTTCTGCCCGCGAGTACGAATCCGGAAGCATCCGCACGGTGGGCGCCGGGCGCGAATTCGACATGGCTGCAATATGTTCGACCGTCGACGCCACAGACCCACCGGAATTCTCACTACCGGGCGAACCGCCGATTCGAGGTAGTCCGGTGAGAAGGTGAAGCCCGTCGCGCGTGATGCCACGACCCGGTCGACCTTCCGGCACCAGGCTGGCTTTCTGGCGACCCGCATCCGAATCTCCCGGATCACCCAATCGAAGTTCGATGCGAGTACCCAGTTGATCCTTGAGTGCCGGCCGGATCTCGGCCCACCTCGACGTCGTGACGATCACGTGCACACCGAAGGACAAACCTTGACCGGCGAGCATGTTGATCTGAGGCTCGAGTGATTCGAAATCCGAACGAACGCTGGGCCAACCATCGACGACGAGGAAGACGTCACCGTACGGGTCATCTCGGAGTCCCGCCGCCACACCTTCCCCGGCAGGATCAGCTGTTCGCAATCCTCGGAAATCAGCCATGGAGTCGATGCCGAGGTCACGAAACAGTCGCTCTCGTTTCGCGACCACACCGAGTACCTCGGCAACCGTGCGGCGGACGCGGTCGGAATCCAAGCGGTTTGCCACCGATCCGACGTGCGGCAGATCTTTCAATCCGAGGAGCGTTCCACCTCCGAAGTCGAGGCAGTAGAACTGAATCTGTTCCGGCGTGTGCGTCATGCTCAGAGACAAGATCAACGTGCGCAAGGCCGTCGACTTTCCCGACTGCGGGCCGCCGACGATCGCGAGGTTGCCCGTTGATCCGTTCAGATCGGCGACGAGAAGATCGCGGCGCTGATCGAACGGCCTGTCGACTACGCCGAAGGGTGCGCTCAGATTTCCGCGAGGTTGATCACCGGCCGCCCACCGCGGCAACAACTGGTCAAGCGTCGGGGATGCCTCGAGCGGCGGTAACCACACCTCGTGCGCGCGTGGACCGTGAGAGCGCATGCGGTCGACGAGGACTCCCATGAGAGTACGTGCATCGTCACCGATTTCGCCCATGTCGATGACATCGGGCTCGACGGGAACGACAACAGCCTCTGGCCCGACCACGGGCGTCGCGGTAAACGGCAGCGGCGCGAGTTCGACGGGGGAATCTACCGAGAATCGAGTGGGCACTATCCGCTCGCCCTCGTACGGGCCTGACACGTATGCACCTTGGAAGCGAACGATCTCCGCAGAATCGGACTTCAGGTATCCGGCACCGGGTGTGCCCGGCAGGTGATAAGCATCGGGAACGCCGAGAACGGAACGGGACTCGTTCGCCGAGAACGTTTTCAAACCGACGCGATACGAAAGATGGCTGTCGAGACCCCGAAGCTTTCCTTCGTCGAGCCGCTGACTGGCCAGCAGCAGGTGAATGTGAAGTGACCTGCCCAATCGCCCGATGGCCACGAACAATTCGGCAAATTCCGGCTGTTGACTGAGCAGTTCGGAGAACTCGTCGACAACCACGAAGAGTGCAGGCAACGGATCGAGTGCAGCGCCGGCCAGCCTCGCCTTCTCGTAGTCAGACACGTTTGCGAAGTTTCCTGCCGCACGCAGCAGTTCCTGTCGACGATTCATTTCGCCGGCGAGTGCGTCCTTCATACGATCGACCATCGCCAATTCCTCGGCAAGGTTGGTGATGATCGCAGCAACGTGCGGCGCCTCCTCCAGGCCGAGAAAGGTTGCACCACCTTTGAAGTCGATCAGGACGAGATTCAGTGCGTTGGGTGAGTGCGTCGCGATCAGGCCGAGCACCAAGGTTCGCAGGAACTCCGACTTACCAGAACCGGTGGCTCCGATACACAGCCCGTGCGGACCCATACCGTTCTCGGCCGACTCCTTCAGATCCAGTTCGACAGGGTTTCCATCTTGTCCGACACCGATCGGCACGCGGAGTCGGTCGCGCCCCTGACGTGGCAGCCAGCCATGCTCAGGATTGAACCTCGCAGCATTTCCTATCCCCAACATCTGGCTCCAGGTCCGAAGGGATCGGTCGTCGTCAGTCGCGTCCACGGCGTTCTGCGATGCCGCACGGAACGGTGCGATGCGACGTCCGAACGACTGCGCCAGGCTCGTCGTCGCGGCGTCAGGCGTCGCAAAATTCTCGACTCCTGCGCTGCTCACCGCGCCGATCTGATCGCTACCGACGACCAGTCGCAAACCGCGTGCCGCCGCCAGCCGCGGGCAGAACCCGCACAGGTCGAGGACGGTCACCGAGTCGAGCCCGGATTCGGACAACAGGCCGGTGTCACCTTCGAGCAAGCCACCGTCCACGACCAACACGAGATGCGGAACGCCCGCACTCGCTGGAGTGTTGCGAGCAAATCGAGCACGCATCGAAAGCGTTTCCCCGAGGGAACTTTCGAACTCGAGATACGAACCGAACACCATGCGTGAAGTGCCGGCGCCGTCCTGAGACTCCGGGTGTTGTACGTGTGGGAGCCACTTGACCCACTCCCACTCGGCTTCGGTATCGGGACCGCACACCACTGCAACTTGGACGGTGTCCGGACCGTGAAAAGTGCACAGCTGCATCAACATCGAGCGGACGAGCGCTCGAGCGGAATCCCTCTGCCCCTCAATGGACATCGCAGCAAATCCGCGAAGCGAGACGGCGGTCGGCAGGTCTTTTACAACCGAATGCGCACGGACGAATCGCCGAAGTGAGACAGCAGCGACGGGTTCGAGATCCTCGACCGGCCCCGTCTCCGGAGATACAAGCCTGGTGGCCAATCGCTGTGTACCCAGACCGACCCGAACGTGGCAGTAGTCCGAGTCGGTGATCTGACGTTCCCACATTCGCACAGTCCCGGCCAGTGTCCAAAGCTGCGACGGCTCGGGATTGCTCCACTCGAGAGCAGCACGCTGCGCACCAGACGTCGCAGCAACATCGCTGCGCATCTGATCCAGGTACCGCAGGTAGTCCTTGCGGTCCTCGTTCGCTTCGGATGCTCGTGCCCCACCGCTACGACCGCCCCCGGCGAGCATCCCGAGCATCGACACCATCATCATGACCGGAAACAGCAGAGACATCGGATTGCGCGCCATGCCGGAAGAGAACATCAGCGCCACCATGCCGATCATGGCAACCACCATGATCACCGGAAGTAGTTTGGTCAGTAGGTTTCCCGGCGTGACGCGAGGAATCTCCGGTGGGGCCTGAAGCGTCACCTCGCCGCCCGGTGTACGCGGCGATTCACGGCGCGCTCGACGCGCAAATCTGACAGTGCTCAATTCACCCACCCCCATCGGTGCTGCAGCTGTTGCCGCCACGCGCCTCGTCCGACTACCGCCGGCCCGCCCCCCAAGGCGTAGTCACGCAATTGCAAGAGAGTAGATCACAACACCGACACTCGGGTCGGTGCCACCTGTTGTCTGCGCTGTCGCCGACACAGGCGCACAGTTCATGTCGTATTGTTCGGGTGAACTGGGGTGACGTGACAGGGGAATCGCGTCATGGGAGGGGACAGATCTTGACCAGCACCACTGAAACCAGCGCTGCGCACACCGCAAACGGACGACGCGCGACCCATTCTGCCGAACTGTGCAGGTTGACGGTACTTTCAGCCCATTCGCAGGTGGATCTTGCGGTGCCGCTTCGTGTTCCACTCGCGGTGGTCATTCCGGGCATTGTGGACACAATTGTCAACCACAGCAATTTCAACGAGTTCGACCACAGCGCCGAACAATTCGAGCCCGTCGACTGGACTCTGTCGAAAGTCGGCAGGGCACCGCTGGCACCGACGCTGTCGCTGCACGAGCATGGAATCCGCGATGGGGAATTGCTCGTACTCGCGGCCGCGGACACCGCTGCCCCGCCCCCACTCTTCGACGACATCATGTACACCGTCGCGGCGACGGATGCAGACATCTACCGACGCTGGACTCCGATCACCGCGCGCATTGTCGGCTCGTCCGCCGCCCTCGTCGCTGCGCTCGTCGCGGCCCTCGCCCTGGTCCTCGGCGATACAGGTCTGATCGGCGCTGTCTGCGGTGGAGTGACGTCTTTGGTGCTCACCGTCGCCGCCGTCGTGGCAGCGCGGGTGTACGGAGACACTGCAAGCTCCATCACGCTCGGATGCACAGCGGTGCCACTGGCGTTCGTCTCCGGCGCACTCTGCGTACCCGGCACTGTTCTTTCTGCTCATCTCCTTCTCGGTTCGGCATTCGCAGCCGCGGTGAGTCTGATCTGCCTCCGTTTGTGCGGTGCCGGATTAGCCGTCTTCACCGCACTTCTCGTCGTCCTCCTTGCTGCGGTGGGCACCTTCGCCGTCGCGACGACGCTTCCCGAGGCGCGCACCGCAACCGTCAGCAGCGCGGTGATTGCCGCAGCATTGATCGTTCTCACGTTCACCGCTCGACTGTCGATGCTGTTCGCGCGATTACCGCTTCCCCCGGTTCCGACGCCGAGTAATCCCCTCGACGACGATCGCGACGGACTGCCCGAGCCCGAACTGCCCGGGCTGACCGAGTTGACTGAAAGGGCAGGGCGGGCTCGTAGCTACCTGACCGGACTGATCGTGGCCACGTCAGTGGTCGCGCTCACTGCCGCAGTCGCGCTCGCGTGGTCCTGGCCCGGTCAGCGAATCGTCTGGCCGAACCTTGCTCTCGCATTCGCGACGGCCGTCGTGCTGATGTTTCGCGGGCGCACCTACGCGGGCGCACATCAGGCGGTCCCACTCATCGCGGCAGGCATCTCGGTGATTCTCGTTCTCCTGGGCGGCATGGCATGGACCCATCGCGACCATGCATTGGTCGTCTTCGCCATCACGATGACTGTTCTCCTCCTGTCACTGATTCTGGGAATCCTCGCCCCCCAGAACACATTCAGCCCCGTGATGCGACGCGCGGCCGAACTGTTGGACCTCGCTGCGATTGCAGCAATCGTTCCGCTGATCTGCTGGGTCAGTGGGCTCTTCGCGCTCATGCGCGGTCTCTGAGCGATCGGATCTCGATGGTGATTCGACGCGCGACGAACATCTGTGCCGCACTCGTGATCGTTGTCTTAACAGTCCTCGCCGGGGCGGGTGGCGCATCGAGTGCGGTTCCTTCCCCCATCGATCCTGCAATGCTGCCGGAGGACGGTCCACCCGCGCCTCCCCAACCCACCGAACAACGAACCCTGTGCGTCCCCGCCGTAGCGGGTGGTGACGGCGCGGATATTCCACGTTCTCAACAGGATCTGGGATTCGATTCGGTGTGGTCGATCACCCGAGGGGCAGGGCAGCGAATTGCTGTCATCGACACCGGCGTCAGCAGACATCCCCGGCTACCGGCCCTCGAAGGCGGCGGTGACTATGTCGGGACCTCCGACGGCACCGACGATTGTGACTCACACGGAACAGTCGTCGCCGGTCTCATCGCCGCCGAGCAGGTCGACGGTTCCGGATTTTCCGGAGCTGCGCCGGACGCACAGATCATCTCGATCAGGCAGTCCAGTGCAGCTTTCTCGGTGGCCGGCCAACGCGAAGACCCTGCCGTAGCCGAGAATTCGTCTGGCTACGGAAACGTCGACACCATGGCACTGGCCGTACGTCACGCTGCTGACTTGGGTGCAAGCGTTATCAACATCTCCGAGGTCGCTTGCAAGCCTGCCGGGGACGGGATCAACGACCAACGACTGGGCGCTGCAATCGAATACGCCACGATCGCGAAGAACGCCGTAGTCGTCGCTGCTGCAGGGAACGTCGGATCCGGAGGTTGCAAGAACCAGAATCCACCGCCGGATCCCCTCGATCCACAAGCCGATCCATGGAACTCGGTTACGACGATTGCCAGTCCTGCCTGGTACGACGACTATGTCCTCACCGTCGGGTCGGTCGACCCCAATGGCACCGCCAGCTCCTTCAGCCTCGGCGGTCCATGGGTCGACGTTGCGGCGCCCGGCACCGGAATCATCTCACTTCACCCGACGTCGCCTGGTCTGACCAACGGAGTCTACGGCTCCGACGGCGCCGTACAGTCGTTCAACGGGACCAGTTTCGCTGCGCCCTATGTCGCGGCAACCGCCGCGCTGGTCCGGTCGGTTCACCCGGAACTGACTGCACTTCAGGTCATGCAACGTATCGAAGCCACCGCCCACGCTCCGGCGCAGGGTTGGAATCCCTACGTCGGTCACGGCGTCATCGATCCACTCGCCGCGGTAACGGGCGAATTGGCACCGGGGGAACGCGTCAAGGTCAATCATCAGTCGGTAACGATCGATCCCCTACCCACGCCGCCGACCCCCGACAACCGATCTCGCGACGCGGCACTCGTCGGAGCCGGAACGGTCGGCACCCTAGCCCTACTGACGCTATTGGCGTCGATGCCCATTCGTCGAGCAATTCGTCGGAGACTTCCCGAACGACGGGACGTCGATCTCTGAATCGTCAACGGTGTTCAGTTCACCGGAGCGGCCGGCGTTGAATCGGGGGCGACTCCGTCGTGAGCTATCAGTGCATTGCTCTTCTCGAGCGCCGGACCTGATGCAAGTAGATCGAGCATCTGCCAAGGCGCACGATCAGGCGTTCGCGTCAATCCGAGCGCGCGAGCAGAGGTTTCGTCCGGCACTCCGTATTTCACACCGGTATCCGCTACGTAGAACACTCCGTCGTGCCTGGTGCTGTTCGTCTCGATTCCGGTCGCTTGAACAAACCCACCGAAGCCCTGTTCGACGTGGACGCTGTCGAGATTGTCGCCCGATCCGTCCGCCTGCGCCAACGACACCAACTTGCCACCCTCCGGGATCGGAACCTGCAATCCAGCGACGAGTTTCAATGTTGCAGAACTACTTTCGCCGCCCTCGACTGCAGGTGAGGGAGCCCATTCCAGACAGCCGACAGGTGCGCCATGATCATCGACGATCTCCGGAACCACCTGCGGCAACGAGTCGACGGCCAGTTCCCTCACCGAAGGAATACGACTGATGGCATCAGGGGTGACGCTCGCGATCCCGGTGGCGCCCTGCGAATCCGAGAAGTAGATCAGTTGGGCGAGCGCCGCACCGACCTTCTGGATACCGTTCTCGAGCACCACGTAGTACTGCAGGTCCGCGCCCACCGAAACCTGAACGACGGAGCCGACAGTCTTGTTCTGTAGCGGGAACCGGGGCGCTGATCCCAGTTCGCGGATTCGCGGAGCCTCGATGCGCGGAACTTCGGGGATCGAATTGAGAAATCCGGCACTGATCGGTCGCGCCTGTGCTCCCTCCAGCCCCAAAGCCCGCATGATCGCCGGATTGTCCACATCGATTTCCGCTCGCTTCCCGTCGTATACGAGAAAGTGATCGGAACCCGACTTCACCAGGAATGCACGGTCCCTCGTCAGATATGTCGTGTTTTCACCGACATTGGACGAGCCGACCAGGACCGAAGTCGTCAACGATTTTCTCCCGTCGGATCCGACGGAATCGCATACCGTCCACAAGGCGTTGCTCGGGTCGGCTGATTCCGGCAGCGCGGACGGTGCGCCGGGAATGCCGACGAGCGCGCCCCTCGGTTTCGCCTCGACCTCAGACGCCTTGACTATTGCCGGTTTTACTGGCGAACCCAGAATCAGTCGGGCGGAGGCCAAGTTCAGCACAGGGCGAAAAGTACCCTCCATGGCGACGAACATTGCGCCAGATTCCTTTGCAACAACGATTTCTGCATCGCCGATCTTGTCCTGTGGCCGAAACAGAGCAAGTACCGCGCAACCCGCCAATCCCATTGCAGCGAGGACTATTCCGACGGTGAAGGCGCGGGACTGTGACCGCATCGGATCGTGAAGCATCCGCACGTCTCGTCTGACCAGCGCATGTTCCATCCGCCTGACCAAGAATCGGTACCCATTGACCTGCCAGCGCGTGGTAGGTGTTGCAGCCATCATTCCCCCCGTGCCTTACATCCCCTTGCGAAGACACAGTACAGTTTGGCTGGGGCGGAAATTTTCGGGTAGTTCGCAGGTCAGGTATCGGGGAGGAACCGTGGACCGATCGCGGTTGAAGCATTGGCCGTCGTCACACAGGATTTCGACGCACGAATTCGTGTCGGCACAGATTCTCGGAATCAGTGCAGGCGGAATCGCGATGGCCAGTGGGCTGGATTGGCTCTGGGCGCTGGCAATCGGTTGTGTGGTTGCCGGATCAATGCTCCTCCATGTGGGCGGTTGGTCGGTAATGTCCTGGATTGTCAAGTACTTTCGCTATTTGCGCCGCAAGGACGCCGACGGCAGCACGATCGTCAGTTTTCACACTCCCTCCGAACAGTCGATCGGGCTCCGAGTGGACGGATCTTCACTCGTCGCTGTCGTCGAGATCGCTCCCCCACGCGACTACCTGACCAGGATCGGGCGCCATTCATTCGACGCTTCCCACCTTCTGCCCACGGCAGCCCTGGTCAATTGTCTGTATCAGCACGACATCTCACTCACCGGCATCGACATTGTCAGTCATGGATACCGCGCCGCATCAGGAACGCCGGCCACCGAAGTCTACGAACGTCTCATCGGGCCACTACCAGCCACCGCCACCAGAAGTGTTTGGCTTGCACTACGTTTCGACGCTTTGGAGGGTCGTGCAGCAGTCGAACGCCGAGGCGGGGGCGAACAGGGCGCGGGCCGCGCGATCGCTGTTGCCGCCAATCGTGTCATCCGGGTGCTCGATTCAGCGGGATGCAAGGCGCGGATCCTCACCGCACCGGAGATCGCGTCGTCCACTGCCCAGGTCACAAGAGGAGTCGCCAGCCACGAGGTCACCGAAACGTGGCGAAGTACCCCCTTGCCTGGTGTGTCCAACGTCGGATACGGAATCGAACCCCGTTTCATCACCAACTCGACCCTGACCCGAGTATGGGCAGTGGCAACGGTCGGGACGTCCGTGACAATTCGGTTGCGCCCCACGGGCGAACGCGGAGAGGCGAGGGTCAGTGCGACATGTCGCTTCACCACGCGCAATCCACCTGAGAACGCACCGCTGGCCGGTTTGGTCTCGCTACGTGGGCGCCAGCGCGACGGATTGCTGACCAACCTGCCAACCGCATTGGCCGCGCTGGACCGCATCACGCCGCACATTCGCATGGACGGGGGCACACTCGACTCACTCGCTCTACCTCTTGCCGGGTGCGGCCAGCTCATCGGCTCGGACCGAAACGGGCACGGTGTCGCGGCCAGAATTTCGGGGTCGGGCGTCAACACCGTTCTTGTCGCCGGCGAACTCTATCTGGCTCAGCAATTGATCTTTCGAGCCATCGCGACCGGCGCACTGGTACTCATCCACACCGATCGACCGGAAGCATGGACCGCGCTCACCGACTCCATGGGAGTGCCTGACCGACTCCGCGTGTCCGGGCAGGGTGGTGGGCTCGAGGGCGCTTTCAACACGGTCGTGTTCGACGGAGTCGAGGGGTTACCGCCGCGTGCCGGCGTGACCGCGATCTACGTGTACGGACATCCACGCCAATGGCCTCGGATCGACCCTGAAATATCGATAGTCCAGCCATTCGCACTCGGTGACAAGATCACAGTCGAAACCGGCCGCACGCGCGTCGAACTGACTCTGGTAACCATTGCTTCCGAGACCTCGTTCATCGGCCGTCCTCGAGCCGGCGACGCTCACCAGATGGCGTGATCGCGGATGTCCAAGATCAGCCAGGATAGGGATCACTCGCACGCTGCATCCGCAATCCACTCCCCCACCAATGCAATTCACGAATCATCTTCTCGCTGGCATCGATCGCAATCGAATCGACGCCGTACGGCTCGTGTCCGAATTGCTTGCGTACCCGGTGAATGGTCACGCTTTGACGCACCGAGACCATGTGCAGCTCCGCCACTACTTGCCTCAGTTGTTCGACGGCCCGAACACCACCTGAAATCCCGCCGTAGGACACGAATCCGATCGGCTTGGCACGCCACTCGTGTTTCACGGAATCGAATGCGGTCTTGAGGGCAGCCGGGTACCCGTGGTTGTATTCGGAGGTCACAGCAACAACAGCATCGGCTCGTCCGATTCGCTGGCGGAAAACTTCCGTGGCAGGTGAATCCGAGAAATCCTGGGGCAACGACAGCTCTCTGAGGTCGATCACCGATACGTTCCACGACGGGTTCGCGGTTGCGCGCTCGACAAACCAATCCGCCACTGCTCGTCCTATTCGCCCCTCGCGGACCGAACCTACGATGACTTCGACCTTCAAAGGTGCCATGAACGTCGATGCTAGCGACTCGTCACGCAGTGATCCCGTCCGTGATGAGTGCGGCCAGTTCCCGATACGCGCTGGCATCGTCCAACCCGGTAGCCCGGTAGACCGCGCGTTGCTGGATCCGAACCATTGTCGCTGCGGCCGCATCAGCGACAAATGACGCGTGTACCCGCCGGAATGCGCCCGAATCCACTCCCTCGACGATGAGCGCTCGCACACGATCCGCGGCGATCGACGTGTTCTTCTCGTAAACCTGACTCGCCGACACCGATTCAGCCAGGTCTTCCATGAATTGACGGGACGCCGCGGTCAGTTGATCACCGACTGCTTCGAGATACACCGCAACTCGACGAGTGGGTGTCGACTCGGCAGCGACGGCACTCTCCACCGCATCGGTCGCCGCACGGAAGAAGTGCACCGTCACAGCCCGCACCAGATCCTCTTTGCCGGCCGCCACGGTGTACAAGGTGCTCTTGGAGCAGTGCAGACGAGCTGAGATCTCGTCGAGCGTGAGGTGGGCGAAACCCTCGCTCAAGAACAGTTCGACCAATTGATCGAACAACTCTGCCCTGCGCGCAGTCGTCTTGTGAACCAGCCTTGCCATACGCAAGACAGTACTGCAGTATCGTTCCCAGTACTACTACCTAGCTAGGAGCCGACCGTGCCCGTCGAACGCCTGATGCCCAGCCAAGAAGCTCGCGATCTCATCGAACTGACGCGTGATGTCGCGGACAAGGTACTCGCGCCCAAGGTCAACGAATACGAGAAGGCCGAGAAGTATCCCGAAGGCGTGTTCCCCGCACTCGGACAGGCAGGCCTGCTGAGCCTTCCGTATCCCGAGGAATTCGGTGGCGGCGATCAGCCGTACGAGGTGTACCTCCAAGTCCTCGAAGAGATCGCCTCGCGCTGGGCAGCGGTTGCAGTGGCGGTGAGCGTGCACAGCCTCTCGTGCTTCCCACTGTTCACCTTCGGCACCGACGAACAGAAGGCCCGCTGGCTGCCGGACATGCTGGGCGGCAACACCATCGGCGCATACAGCCTTTCCGAAGCGCAGGCCGGATCCGACGCCGCCGCATTGTCGTGCAAGGCGACGGCCACCGACGGTGGCTACCGCATCAACGGCTCGAAGGCCTGGATCACCAACGGCGGCAAGGCAGACTTCTACAACCTCTTCGCCCGCACCAGTGACGACGGCTCTCGCGGCATCTCCTGCCTCCTGGTGGACAAGGACACCGAAGGCCTCAGCTTCGGCAAGCCCGAGGAGAAGATGGGACTGCGCGCGGTCCCCACTGCATCCGCGAATTACGACGACGCCTTCGTCCCTGACGAGCGGTTGATCGGTCAGCGCGGCCAGGGATTGCCGATCGCCTTCAGCGCGCTCGACTCCGGCCGACTCGGAATCGCTGCTGTTGCCGTCGGAATCGCTCAGGGCGCACTCGACGACGCGGTCGCCTACGCGAAGGAGCGCAAGGCATTCGGCAAGCGGATCATCGATCACCAGGGACTCGGATTCGTGCTCGCGGACATGGCGGCCGCAGTTGACTCCGCTCGCGCCACTTACCTCGATGCAGCCCGCCGCCGCGACGCCGGAGTTCCGTACTCGCGCAACGCCAGCGTCGCCAAACTCGTTGCCACCGACGCAGCAATGAAGGTCACCACCGACGCCGTTCAAGTGTTCGGCGGGTACGGCTACACCCAGGACTTCCCCGTCGAGCGCTACATGCGCGAGGCCAAGATCACGCAGATCTTCGAGGGCACCAATCAGATTCAGCGTCTGGTCATCGCGCGCCAATTGGCGGGATAGTCGTCTACATGAAATGCCCTCCCACGCAGAGTGGGAGGGCATTTTGTATCGAGGCGGTCAGTCGCCGCAGCACCCGCCCGAAGACGGAATCTCGCGGGTTTCACGGGTAATCGCGTTGCGGGCAGCCAGTTCCGAGTAGTCGGGGTAGTCCACGCGAACCAACGAAAGTCCGTGCGCCGGCGCAACGAGGATCGAACTCGACCGCGACGTTTCGTCGAGCAAACCTGCCACCCAGTCGGCGGTGCGGCGTCCCTCACCGACCGAGAGGACTGCCCCGACAAGACTCCGGACCATCGACCAGCAGAACGCATCGGCATTCACGTACGCCGTGAACACCGTGCCCTCCTGCGCCCAGTCGAAGCGTTGCAGCTCCCGCACCGTCGTAGCGCCTTCTCGACGCTTGCAGAATGCCGCGAAGTTGTGCAGGCCCAGAAGCCGATTCGACGCTTCTTGCATCGCTGCGAGATCGAGTGGTTTGGGGTACGACACCGTATCGCGTGCGCGTAGGGGTTCCACTCCGAATGCCGCGTTGGTCACCCGGTACTCGTAGTAGCGTCGCATCGCCGAAAAGCGTGCGTCGAAGTCACCCGGAACCACCGAGATCTGTTTGACCCGAACGTCCTTGGGCAGGAAGCGTGCAAGTCTGCGCACGAGTCGCGACGGATCGTCGGGGAGCAACTCGCTCGGGACGTCGACGTGCGCTACCTGCCCCGTGGCGTGAACGCCGGCGTCCGTGCGACCGGCAACAGTCAGCTGAACCGGTTGCCGTAGTACCGTTCCCAACTTGCCTTCGATCTCACCGCACACGGTGCGCAGATCGGTTTGACGGGCCCAGCCCGAGAAGTCGGTGCCGTCGTAGGAGATGTCCAGCCGCAATCGAACGAGCCCGCCGTCCCCGATGGGGGCGGCGGGCTCGTTCGATTCAGCATGTGCCGAAACCAAGGGAGACTAGTCCTTCTTGGCCTCTTCGGCCTCGGGAGCGTCGGCCGCAGTTGCGGTCTCGTCCTCGATGGCCTCGACGACTGCGTCAGCGTTCTCGACCTCAGCCTCGGTCGCGTCGGCCTCTACGGCCTCGACGACGTTCTCTGCGGCGGGAGCTTCCTGCGAGGACTTGACGCGACGAGCGCGGTCAGCCTCGGAGGTGACGGTCTTTTCCTTGACGAGCTCGATGATTGCCATCGGAGCGTTGTCGCCCTTGCGGGGGATCGTCTTGATGATGCGGGTGTATCCACCGTTACGGTCCGCGTAGAACGGGCCGATCTCGGCGAACAGGGTGTGAACGACATCCTTGTTGCGGATGACCTTCAGCACCTCACGACGGTGAGCCAGCGTGCCGGCCTTCGCGTGCGTGACGAGCTTCTCGGCGTAGGGGCGCAGTGCCTTGGCCTTGGACTCGGTGGTGGTGATGCGACCGTGCTCGAAGAGCGCGGTAGCCAGATTGGCGAAAATCGCCTTCTGGTGGGAAGCCGACCCGCCGAAGCGGGCACCCTTCTTGGGCTTGGGCATGATGATCTCCTAGTAAAGGACCTGAGCTGCTACAGCTGTTCGGTCTCGGCGTAGTCCTCGGTACCTTCGGCATCGCCGAAGGAACCGGCATCAGTGTCACTCCACGTTCCGGTGGCGGCGTCGTAGCCGGCAACGGTGGTGGGATCGAAGGATGCGGGGCTGTCCTTGAGGGACAGGCCGAGCGAATGCAGCTTGACCTTGACCTCGTCGATGGACTTCTGTCCGAAGTTGCGGATGTCGAGCAGATCGGACTCGGTACGGCCGACAAGCTCACCGACGGTGTGAACACCTTCGCGCTTGAGGCAGTTGTAGGAGCGGACCGTGAGGTCCAGATCCTCGATGGGGAGTCCGAAGGAAGCGATGTGATCGGCCTCGGCGGGCGAGGGTCCGATCTCGATTCCTTCTGCTTCGACGTTCAGCTCACGGGCCAGGCCGAAGAGCTCAACCAGGGTCTTGCCCGCCGAAGCGAGCGCGTCCCGTGCGGTGATGGAGTTCTTCGTTTCCACGTCGAGAACGAGCCGATCGAAGTCGGTGCGCTGTTCGACGCGAGTGGCCTCCACCTTGTAGGTGACCTTGAGCACCGGCGAGTAGATCGAGTCGACCGGGATACGGCCGATCTCTGCGCCGGACGCCTTGTTCTGGACGGCGGGGACGTAGCCACGACCGCGCTCGACAACGAGCTCGATCTCCAGCTTTCCCTTGTCGTTCAGGGTGGCGATGTGCAGATCAGGGTTGTTCACGGTGACGCCTGCCGGGGGCACGATGTCGCCTGCAGTAACAGCGCCGGGGCCCTGCTTGCGGACGTACATGGTGACCGGCTCGTCCTCTTCGGAGTTCACGACGAGGCCCTTGAGGTTCAGGATGATGTCGGTGACATCTTCCTTCACTCCCGGGACGGTGGTGAACTCGTGGAGAACGCCGTCGATACGGATGCTGGTGACAGCAGCGCCGGGGATCGACGAGAGCAGCGTGCGGCGCAGCGAATTGCCGAGCGTGTACCCGAAACCTGGCTCCAGGGGCTCGATGACGAACTTCGAGCGGTTATCAGCGATGACCTCTTCGGTCAGCGTGGGTCGCTGAGAAATGAGCATTGGTATTTCCTCCTGTACGGACGTCCACTATTTGACGCCCACGATGGGAAAGGGCCTGCGGCCCTGTGAGTGGTTGAGGAGTCCGGAGACTCCTCAACCACTCACGGGGTGCGAAGCGCCTTACTTCGAGTAGTACTCGACGATGAGCTGTTCCTGCAGAGCGATGTCGATCTGCGCGCGCTCGGGAAGCTGGTGAACCAGGATCCGCAGACGCGAGCCGACAACCTGCAGCCACCCGGGAACCGGGCGATCGCCGACGGTCTCACGCGCAACCTGGAACGGAAGCGTGGAGAGCGACTTCTCCTTGACATCGATGATGTCGTACTGCGAGACGCGGTAGCTCGGGATGTCGACCTTCTTGTTGTTCACGAGAAGGTGACCGTGCGTGACCAGCTGACGTGCCTGACGGCGCGTG
Organism: Rhodococcus sp. 66b; assembly: GCF_002076325.1. Classification (NCBI taxonomy): domain Bacteria; kingdom Bacillati; phylum Actinomycetota; class Actinomycetes; order Mycobacteriales; family Nocardiaceae; genus Rhodococcus; species Rhodococcus sp. 66b. The sequence continues at coordinate 28,348 of NZ_MUZB01000005.1, read as the reverse complement.
CGAGCGAGGCCTGCGCGGTACACGACGTTGTCGAGACGCGACTCGAGGATGCGAAGCAGGTTCTCGCCGGTCTTGCCGGGGCGGTTGTTCGCCTCCTTGTAGTACAGGCGGAACTGCTTCTCCATGACGCCGTAGGTGAAGCGAGCCTTCTGCTTCTCCTGCAGCTGGAGCAGGTACTCGCTCTCCTTGATACGCGCGCGGCCGTGCTGTCCGGGCGGGTACGGGCGGCGCTCGAATGCCTGGTCGCCTCCAACGAGGTCGACGCGCAGACGACGCGACTTGCGGGTGATGGGTCCGGTATAACGTGCCATTTTCTTCTACCTATCCTTCCCGCTATACCCGACGCCGCTTGGGCGGACGGCAGCCGTTGTGCGGCTGGGGGGTTACATCGGAAATGGTGCCGACCTCGAGGCCAGCAGCCTGGAGGGAACGGATTGCGGTCTCGCGACCGGATCCCGGTCCCTTGACGAAGACGTCAACCTTCTTGACACCGTGCTCCTGCGCCTTACGGGCAGCGCTCTCAGCAGCAAGCTGAGCGGCGAAGGGAGTCGACTTACGCGAACCCTTGAAGCCGACGTGTCCCGAAGACGCCCAGGAAATGACATTTCCGGCGGGGTCCGTGATGGACACGATGGTGTTGTTGAAGGTGCTCTTGATGTGAGCGGCGCCGTGCGGGATGTTCTTCTTATCCCTGCGACGCGTCTTCTGGGTCTTCTTCGGACCGGTGCTACGTGACTTCGGGGGCATTACTTCGCCTTCTTCTTGCCGGCAATGGTGCGCTTCGGACCCTTACGGGTACGGGCGTTGGTCTTGGTGCGCTGACCACGCACGGGCAGACCACGACGGTGGCGCAGGCCCTGGTAGCAGCCGATCTCGATCTTGCGACGGATGTCGGCCTGAACCTCGCGGCGAAGGTCACCCTCGACCTTGAGCGACTCCTCGATGTACTCGCGGAGCTTTGCCAGGTCCTCGTCCGAGAGGTCCTTGCTCCGGAGATCCGGGCTGACGCCGGTGGCGTCAAGGATTTCCTTGGAGCGGGTACGGCCGATGCCGTAGATGTATGTCAGTGCGATCTCCATACGCTTTTCGCGAGGAAGATCAACACCAGAGAGACGTGCCATGGTGGCATTTCCTTATCGGTGTGCGGAGGTCTGCTCCCAGCCCTTCCCCTGTGCCTCTTGCCGAGTACCGACGCCCGAAGGCGCAGATGATCTCATCAACTAACTCAGTGGGGCCCCGGCCTCCGTGCCGGGGGTGAACCATTGTCCGACCTTGGCGATCGGTGAACGATCGCGTGGGGTCTCGTCAACAATGGCTGGTACTGGGAGGTCTTCTTTGCTTGTTGCCAAGCAGATCTTCGAAAAGCTAGATCTAGCCCTGACGCTGCTTGTGACGCAGGTTCTCGCAGATCACCATGACTCGACCGTTACGGCGAATCACTTTGCACTTCTCGCAGATCTTCTTGACGCTCGGCTGAACCTTCACGTCTTCTGATCTCCTGTTTTGTCGCAGCCCGCCGCGATGAACCGCGGCAGACATACTTCTCCCTGACCCAGGTCAGGTCCGGGAAGTTCGTTACTTGTAGCGGTAAACGATGCGTCCGCGCGACAAATCGTAGGGCGAGAGCTCCACGACAACGCGATCTTCCGGGAGGATGCGAATGTAGTGCTGACGCATCTTTCCGCTGATGTGGGCGAGGACCTTGTGGCCATTCTCGAGCTCAATGCGGAACATCGCATTGGGCAGCGGCTCGACTACTCGTCCTTCGACCTCGATGGCCCCGTCTTTCTTAGCCATATCCTCCGCGATCCGTTTGGTTTGGCATGCTTCGTGCATCGGCTTCCGTTACATTGGCACGCAATGGAAAGATCGTCGGCACTTCGGGGGCCCGATCCCGGAGCGATCCGGGCGTAGGCACACGAACTATCGACGCGCATAGCGCACCGCCTAGCCATGTTACGCGATGTAAACGACCAGGCCAAATGCGCCTCCGGTCAGGGTGACGACGCACACCGCTCCCCCATCGAAAAAGTCCCAGCCTCGACATGAGGCTGGGACTTCTCGAACGTGAATCATGCTCGCTGCCAACACTTGTCAGCAACGGCGTCAACTACTCCGGCCGGAGTGTCAGAATCCGCGGACCGTCCTCGGTCACAGCGACAGTGTGTTCCCAGTGCGCCGCACGGGACCCGTCGGTCGTCACAACAGTCCAGTCGTCGTCGAGAATCACCGTGTCGGTGGTGCCGAGCGTGAGCATCGGCTCGATCGCGAGGCACGATCCGACAACCAGTTCAGGACCCTTACCCGGGGCACCTTCATTGGCGAGGAACGGATCCATGTGCATTTCCCGACCGATTCCGTGTCCACCGTATCCGTCGACGATGCCGTAGGAACGACCGTGCAACTTCTCGGCGGCATGAGTACCGACCTCGATCGCGTGCGAAACATCCGTCAGACGGTTACCGGCGATCATCGCCGCGATCCCGGCTTCCATCGAAAGCCGAGTGGCTTCGCTGAGTTCCTGATCGGCGACGCTGATCTCACCGACACCGAACGTCCAGGCAGAGTCACCGTGCCAACCGTCGAGGATCGCGCCACAGTCGATGGAAACGAGGTCGCCTTCAGCCAGGATGTCCTGAGCTGAAGGGATCCCGTGAACGACGCGATCGTTGACCGAAGAGCAGATCGAACCGGTGAAGCCGTGGTACCCGAGGAACGAGGGCACGGCGCCGGCGTCACGAATGACCGATTCTGCGACCGCGTTCAATTCCAAAGTGCTGACACCGGGCTTTGCCGCAGCACGCACCGCCACCAGCGCCGAACCCACGATCGCACCGGCGGCAGCCATCGCGTCGAGTTCGCCCGCGGAGCGGAACGGAACAACCTTGCGTTTACGCCCGAAGACCATTACTTACCCAACGCTGCCAGTGCGCGTGCGTTGACCTCTTCGACCTCGCCGATCGCGTCGACGGAGACGATGCTGTCCTTGTAGTAATCGAACAGCGGTGACGTCTCGTCGCGGTAGACCCGGAGTCGGTTGCGAATGACGTCCTCGGTGTCGTCTGCGCGACCGCGGGCGAGCATGCGCTCGACCACGATGTCCTCGTCGACGACAAAAGAGAGGACACCGTCGAGCTTGGTGTCGAGATCCTTCAAGATTCCCTCGAGTGCCTGAGCCTGTTCGACCGAGCGCGGAAATCCGTCGAGAAGGAAACCGTTTGCTGCGTCCGGTTCTGCGACGCGAGCCTTCACCATGTCGTTGGTGATCGAACTCGGTACGAGTTCGCCGGCGTCGATGTACTTCTTTGCTTCCACACCGAGAGCGGTGGCCTGACCGATGTTCGCGCGGAAGAGATCACCCGTGGAGATATGGGGAACGCCGAACTTCTCGGACAAGATAGCGGCCTGGGTGCCCTTGCCGGCACCGGGAGGACCAAGGAGGACAAGTCTCACTTGAGGAACCCTTCATAGTTACGCTGCATTAGCTGACTCTCGATCTGCTTCACGGTGTCCAGGCCGACGCTGACCATGATCAGCACCGCGGTGCCACCGAACGGCAGGTTCTGCGCGCCGCCGCCATTCCCGATGTCGAGGAACAGGTTGGGCAGAACAGCAATGGTGCCGAGGTAAATCGCACCCGGAAGGGTGATGCGACTCAGCACGTAGTTGAGGTAGTCCGCGGTCGGCTGACCTGGTCGGATACCGGGGATGAAGCCGCCGAACTTCTTCATCTCGTCGGCGCGCTCTTCGGGATTGAAGGTGATGGCGACGTAGAAGTACGTGAAGAAGACGATCAGGCCGAAGTAGATCGCGATGTACACCGGGTTGGCCGGGTTCACCAGGTAGGTGTTGATGAGGCGCTGCCACCAACTGGGGTCGACCGCTGTACTGGCCGAAGTCAGCTGTGCGATCAAGTTCGGGAGGTACAGCAGTGAAGACGCGAAGATCACCGGGATGACGCCGGCCTGGTTCACCTTCAGAGGCAGGTACGTCGAGGATCCGCCGTACATCTTGCGTCCGACCATCCGCTTTGCGTACTGAACCGGGATCCGGCGCTGACCCTGCTCGACGAAGACGACACCGGCGATGATCAACAGCGCTGCGAGGCAGACGAAGGCGAAGACCAGCGGACCGCGACTGTCGAGAATCGACTTGCCCTCGCTCGGGATACGCGATGCGATACCGGCGAAGATGAGGAGCGACATACCGTTGCCGACGCCGCGTTCGGTGATGACCTCGCCGAACCACATCACCATGGCAGCACCGGCAGTCATGACCAGCACGATGATGGCAAGACCGAAGATCGACTTGTCGGCGATGATGTCGTCACAGCCCTGGAGCAACTGTCCGCGTGCCGCAAGAGCGACGATGCCGGTCGACTGCAGGATTGCCAGAGCGATGGACAGGTAACGCGTGTACTGCGTCATCTTGGCCTGACCGGACTGGCCTTCTTTTCGAAGTTCCTCGAACTTCGGGATCACCACGGTCAGCAGCTGCACGATGATGCTTGCCGTGATGTACGGCATGATGCCGATCGCAAAGATCGACATCTGCAGCAGAGCGCCACCGGAGAACAGGTTGATCAGCGAGTAGATACCTGCTGAGTCACCGGAGTTGGCGATATCGATGCACTGACGCACGCGGCCGTAGTCGACACCTGGGGACGGAATGAGAGCGCCGACCCGATACAGAGCCACCAAGCCGAGGGTGAAGAGGATCTTCCGCCTCAGGTCTGGGGTCCTGAGGGCCGAGACGAAGGCGGAAAGCAAAGATCCTCCTGGCACGACGGTAGGGAGACAGATCGTTTGACCTGTCGAACTTTTGAACTCTAACAGTGAGCATTTGGGAACTAAGCGGGCAGACCACGAAAACCGGGTAAGCCGAAGATACATTTGCCACTCGGTGACCAGAATACTGGCCCATCCGAGGCATGCACGACCAATCTGTGACAAGACCTGGTAGACGCCGATGGCCGCAGCGCAGCAAACGCTGCGCTGCGGCCATCGGACTAGCTACGCGTGATTACTCACAGCTCGGTGGCGGAACCACCGGCAGCAGCAATCTTTTCCTTGGCGGAACCGGTGAACTTGTCGACGGTCACCTGAACGGCAACTGTCAGTTCGCCGTCGCCCAGAACCTTGACGAGCTGGTTCTTGCGGACTGCGCCCTTGGCAACGAGATCCTCGACCGTGATTGCTCCACCTTCGGGGAACAGACGGGCGATGTCGCCGACATTGACGACCTGGTACTCGGTGCGGAACGGGTTCGTGAAGCCCTTGAGCTTGGGCAGACGCATGTGAAGCGGCATCTGTCCACCCTCGAAGCCCACGCGCACGGTGTTACGTGCCTTGGTGCCCTTGGTACCGCGACCTGCGGTCTTACCACGCTTGCCGCCCTCACCGCGTCCAACACGAATCTTGTTGGACTTGGATCCCGGAGCGGGGCGCAGGTGGTGCAGTTTGATGGTCATGGTTAGACCTCCTCAACTGTTACGAGGTGGCGCACCACGTTGATCAGACCGCGGTTCTGTGCGTTGTCCTCACGAACAACGGTCTGACGGATGCCCTTGAGACCGAGCGTGCGCAGAGAATCCTTCTGGTTCTGCTTGGTCCCGATGATGCTCTTGATCTGAGTGACCTTGAGATCTGCCATTACTTCACACTCCCAGCAGCCTGTGCGCGAGCGCGAAGCATGCCGGCGGGTGCAACCTCTTCGAGGGTGAGGCCGCGGCGAGCCGCAACTTCCTCGGGACGCTGCAGACCCTTGAGCGCAGCAACGGTCGCATGCACGACGTTGATGGCGTTGTCGCTACCGAGCGACTTCGACAGGATGTCCGCGATACCAGCGCACTCCAGCACGGCGCGCACAGCGCCACCGGCGATAACACCGGTACCGGGGCTTGCCGGGCGAAGCATGACGATGCCAGCAGCAGCCTCACCCTGAACGGGGTGAGTGATGGTGTTGGCGATCATCGGGACGCGGAAGAAGCTCTTGCGAGCCTCCTCGACACCCTTCTGGATGGCCGCGGGAACTTCCTTGGCCTTTCCGTAGCCGACGCCGACCAGTCCGTTGCCGTCTCCGACGATCACCAGAGCGGTGAAGCTGAAGCGACGACCACCCTTGACGACCTTGGAAACGCGGTTGATCGTGACAACGCGCTCGATGAACTGTGACTTCTCCGCAGCGTTTCCGCCACGGCCACCGTCGCGACGGTCACGGCCGCCACCACGGTTGTCCCCACGAGCGTTGCTGTTGTCACCGCTGTTGGGGCCATTCTGTCCGGCGGGTCCGCTTCCGCCGTCACGCCTTTGACGTCCCGGCATCAGGCTGTCCTTCCGTTGAAAATGTTGGTCATCAGAACTTCAACCCGCCTTCGCGAGCCGCGTCTGCCAGGGCCGCGATGCGACCGTGGTAGCCGTGTCCGCCGTGGTCGAAGACAACTGCTTCCACGCCGGCAGCCTTGGCGCGCTCGGCGATCAGCTGACCGACCTTCGCGCTCGCAGCCTTCTTGTCGCCTTCTGCCACGCGCACGTCTGCTTCGATGGTCGACGCGGAGGCCAGGGTGTGGCCGGCCAGGTCGTCCACGAGCTGGACGTGGATGTGGCGCGAGGACCGGTTGACGACCAAGCGGGGACGCTCGGGCGTGCCGGAGACCTTCTTGCGGAGACGGAAGTGACGACGCGTCTTCGAGAGACGACGCTTGGTGGACGCATCCTTGCCCAGCGGAATCCGCTTGGCTTTCTGGTTTGCAGTCTGGCTCATATCACTTACCCGTCTTTCCGACCTTGCGGCGGATCTGCTCACCCTCGTAACGCACGCCCTTACCCTTGTACGGGTCCGGACGACGGAGACGACGGATGTTGGCCGAGATCTGCCCGACCTTCTGCTTGTCGATGCCGGACACCGAGAACCGGGTGGGCGACTCGACGACGAAGGTGATGCCTTCAGGAGCCTCGATCGGCACCGGGTGGCTGAAGCCGAGCGCGAACTCGAGGTCCTTGCCCTTCAGTGCCACACGGTAACCAACACCGTGGATCTCCATCTTCTTCGTGTAACCCTCGGTGACACCGGTGATGATGTTCGCAACCAGGGTCCGCGACAGACCGTGCAGCGCGCGGCTACGACGCTCGTCGTCGGGGCGCGTGACGCTCAGCGAGCCGTCCTCTGCCTTTTCGATTGCGATGGGCTCGGAGATGGTCAGCGCGAGGGTGCCCTTGGGACCCTTGACGGTGACATCCTGGCCGCTGATCGTGACGTCAACGCCCGCGGGGACGGTGACCGGAATCTTTCCAATACGCGACATTGTGGTGGCCTCCCTTACCAGACGTAGGCGAGGACTTCCCCGCCTACTCCTTGATTGGCCGCCTGGCGATCGGTGAGCAGACCGGACGACGTGGAGATGATGGCCACGCCGAGGCCTCCGAGGACCTTGGGCAGGTTGGTGGACTTCGCGTAAACCCGGAGACCGGGCTTGGAAACGCGACGCACGCCGGCGAGGCTACGCTCGCGGCTGGGACCGTACTTCAGATCGACGATGAGGGTCTTGCCGACCTCTGCGTCTTCGGTACGGAAATCGGAGATGTAGCCCTCGCGCTTGAGGATCTCGGCGATGTTCGCCTTGATCTTCGAGTGGGGAAGCTTCACCTCATCGTGGTACGCCGTGTTGGCGTTGCGCAGACGCGTCAAGAAGTCTGCGATGGGGTCAGTCATGGTCATAGGTCGACCTCGACACCTTTCTCGCTGTGGTTCCCATGCAACACCGGACGAATCCGATCGTGGGCCTCCAGCAATTCGGCTGGGCCGTCCGACTTGTGTCAGACGGCGTAAGTTACCGCACCGAGCTGAACGCATGCGTCAGCCACGGCAACCGCTCTAGTGTAGGGAACTTTGCCGCAAGTGTCCACCGGGATGCCACGTCGGCTCCCCCACCGCCACCCGAAGGTCGCTGATCGGGAAGGTATCGACGCACCCCGAAATCTGAACTGCTCGTTCGGCACCGAAGAACGACATCGACGAACGATGATCGCTTTCAACCAGAGTCGCAGCGGGACAGTTCTTTTCAGGATCGGCGCGATACACAACTCGATGGAAACCACGAATGGACGTGGGTTCCAAAGGAACCCACGTCCATTCACATGCGTGGTGTGACGAAGCCCGAGGGCCTCAGATCACCAAGAGCTCTTGCGAACTCCGGGAAGCTCGCCGGCGTGAGCCATCTCGCGAACGCAGATACGGCACAAGCCGAACTTGCGGAACACCGAGTGCGGGCGACCGCACCGCTGGCAGCGGGTGTAGGCGCGAACCGCGAACTTGGGCTTCTTGTTGGCCTTGTTGACCAATGCCTTCTTAGCCATGCGCTCAGTTCTCCTTGAACGGGAAGCCGAGGTGCTTGAGCAGTGCACGGCCTTCTTCGTTGTTGGTTGCGGTGGTCACGACGGTGATGTCCATACCGCGGGGGCGATCGATCTTGTCCACGTCGATCTCGTGGAACATCGACTGCTCGTTGAGGCCGAACGTGTAGTTGCCGTTGCCGTCGAACTGGTTGCCCGAGAGACCGCGGAAGTCGCGGATACGGGGCAGAGCGACAGACACGAGGCGGTCCAGGAACTCCCACATGCGGTCACCACGGAGGGTGACGCGTGCGCCGATGGGCATACCTTCGCGGAGCTTGAACTGCGCGATGGACTTACGTGCCTTGCGGATCTCGGGCTTCTGGCCCGTGATCAGCGACAGGTCATGGACAGCGCCGTTGATCAGCTTGGCGTCACGGGCAGCGTCGCCGACGCCCATGTTGACGACAACCTTGACGACGCCGGGGATCTGCATGACGTTCGAGTAGTCGAACTCGCTGTTGAGCGCGTCCTTGATCTCAGCGCGGTAGCGTGCCTTGAGGCGCGGCTGGACCTTGTTTTCGGTGGAGGTCATGTCAGATGTCCTTCCCGTTCTTCCGGGAAATCCGAACGCGCTTGCCGGACTCTTCGTCGGTGCGGTAGCCCACGCGGGTGGGGTTTCCGTCCGAGTCGACGACTGCAACGTTGGAAACGTGGATCGGGGCTTCCTGCGTGACGATGCCGCCGGAGGATGCTCCGCGCTCGTTCGCGGAAACCGCGGTGTGCTTCTTGATTCGGTTCACGCCTTCGACGAGGACCTTGTCGGTCGCGGGGTAGGCCTGAATGACCTTGCCCTTCGCGCCCTTGTCCTTGCCGGCGATGACCAGAACGGTGTCACCCTTGTGCACCTTCATCACAGCACCTCCGGGGCAAGCGAAACGATCTTCATGAACTTCTTCTCGCGCAGCTCACGGCCGACGGGTCCGAAGATGCGGGTTCCACGGGGATCACTGTCAGCCTTGATGAGCACTGCAGCGTTCTCGTCGAACTTGATGTAGGAACCGTCCGGACGACGGCGCTCCTTGGTCGTGCGAACGATGACGGCCTTGACGACCTCACCCTTCTTGATGTTTCCACCGGGGATTGCGTCCTTGACGGTGGCGACGATGACGTCACCGATCCCGGCGTAGCGACGTGACGAACCGCCGAGAACGCGGATGCAAAGGATTTCCTTGGCACCCGTGTTATCAGCGACGCGAACTCGCGACTCCTGCTGAATCACTTGATCTCCCTAGACCTGGAATTTCGTGCGCAACGGATTACCGACCCGGTGCGCGCGGTCATTGTTGCCACCTGCGTCGTGTCTGAGCTGCAGTCCCACCGACTGACGTCGGGAGACGATCACTGCAAGCACCGTTCGAGCTGCGCACGTGAAGACACACCTCTGCCACAGGCAACCGTTCTATTGTAGGGAAGGGTTCACCGAATACCAAATCAGCCGTACTCGACGCAACTCGAACCCTTCGCCCGGAAAGCCCCGAAAGCCCCCGGAAAGCCGAATGGCCCACTCCCCCAAGGGGAAGCGGGCCATTCGGTGATACTCGATCAGCTCGAGGATTCGATCAGGCTTACTTGGCCTTTTCGAGGACCTCGACCAGACGCCAGTGCTTCGTCGCGGACAGCGGACGGGTTTCCATCAGCTGAACGCGGTCGCCGACGCCGGCAACGCCGTTCTCGTCGTGCGCCTTCACCTTGGTCGTACGGCGGATGATCTTGCCGTAGAGCTTGTGCTTGACGCGGTCTTCGAGCTCGACCACGATCGTCTTTTCCATCTTGTCGGACACGACGTATCCGACACGGACCTTACGGCTCGCGCGCTCTTCTGTGCTCACTGCTTTTTCCTCACTCATGCCGCGTCACCTGCATCCGGACCCACAGCGAGTCCGAGCTCACGCTCACGCAGGACGGTGTAGATGCGCGCGATCTCGTGACGAACGGTGCGCAGTCGTCGGTTGTTGTCCATCTGGCCGGTAGCCATCTGGAAACGAAGGTTGAAAAGCTCTTCCTTCGACTCACGGAGCCGGGTGACCAGCTCGTCTTCACTGAGCTCGCGGAGCTCTGCTGCTGGGGTTCCAGTAGCCATCAGAACTGCTCCTCTCTGGTCACGATCCGGCACTTGCACGGGAGCTTGTGCATCGCGCGGCGCAGGGCCTCACGAGCAATCTCCTCGTTGGGGTATGTCATCTCGAACAGAACGCGTCCGGGCTTGACGTTGGCAATCCACCACTCGGGCGAACCCTTACCGGAACCCATTCGGGTTTCGGCCGGCTTCTTCGTGAGGGGGCGATCCGGGAAGATGTTGATCCAGATCTTGCCGCCACGCTTGATGTGCCGAGTCATGGCGATACGAGCGGACTCGATCTGCCGGTTGGTGATGTAGGCAGGCTCGAGAGCCTGGATGCCGTAGTCACCGAAGGTCACCTGGGTACCGCCCTTGGCGGCACCCGAACGGCTCGGGTGGTGCTGCTTGCGGTGCTTGACCCGCCGTGGGATCAACATGCGTCAGCCCTCCTGATTCTGTTCAGTTGCGGGAGCATCGGCGGTTGCGGTCGCTGCGCGGCCGGCCTCGGTGCTGGTCGCAGTGGTACCGGTGGCACCGGAACGACGCGGACGGCTCGGACGCTCACGACGCGGGCGATCCCCGGCCGGTGCGGCCGTGTTGGCGGCGAGCTCACGCTTGCCACCGACGATGTCGCCCTTGTAGATCCAGACCTTGACGCCGATGCGACCGAAGGTGGTCTTGGCCTCGTAGAGGCCGTAGTCGATGTCCGCACGAAGCGTGTGCAGCGGCACACGGCCTTCGCGGTAGAACTCCGACCGGGACATCTCGGCGCCGCCGAGACGACCGGAGCACTGAACGCGGATTCCCTTGACGTTGGGCTGACGCATGGCCGACTGGATGGCCTTGCGCATTGCACGACGGAAGGCAACGCGGTTCGAGAGCTGCTCGGCCACACCCTGTGCGACGAGCTGTGCTTCAGCTTCTGCGTTCTTGACCTCGAGGATGTTCAGCTGAACCTGCTTGCCGGTCAGCTTCTCGAGCTCGGAGCGGATGCGATCGGCTTCGGCGCCGCGGCGGCCGATGACGATGCCCGGACGTGCAGTGTGGATGTCCACGCGAACACGGTCACGGGTGCGCTCGATTTCGACCTTCGCGATTCCTGCGCGCTCCATGCCGGTGGCGAGGAGCTTACGGATCGCGACGTCTTCCTTGACGTACTCCGCGTACTGCTTGTCTGCGTACCAGCGAGACTTCCAGTCGGTGGTGATGCCGAGACGGAAGCCGTGCGGGTTGATTTTCTGGCCCACTACTGAGCACTTCCCTTCCGGCGATTACGGGTCGATGTTCCGGTCTTCGGCAGGCTCTCCACGATCACGGTGATGTGACTGGTGCGCTTGCGAATACGGAACGCACGTCCCTGTGCACGCGGCTGGAACCGCTTGAGGGTCGCGCCCTCGTCCACGAACGCCGTAGCAACGACAAGCGTGCTGGGGTCGAGGTCGAGGTTGTTCTCGGCGTTGGCTGCTGCGGAGGCGATCACCTTGGCGACCGGCTCGCTCGCTGCCTGCGGCGCGAACTTCAGGATGTTCAGGGCGTCTTCAACCGAGCGCCCGCGGACCAGGTCCACAACTCGACGTGCCTTCATCGGCGTAACGCGAACGTGCTTCGCTACAGCCTTGGCAGTCGGGTTGGCGGTTTCGGTGTTGCTCATCGCCTCTTCGCCTTCCGATCATCCTTGATGTGACCCTTGAACGTGCGGGTCGGTGCAAACTCTCCGAGCTTGTGTCCGACCATGGAGTCGGAAACGAACACGGGGACGTGCTTGCGGCCGTCGTGAACTGCAAACGTGTGGCCGATGAAGTCCGGGATGATTGTCGAACGACGGGACCAGGTCTTGATGACCTGCTTGGTTCCCTTTTCGTTCTGTACATCCACCTTCGCGAGGAGGTGGTCATCGACGAACGGGCCCTTCTTAAGGCTGCGTGGCATCCTTCACTCCCTCCTAGCGCTTGTTCTTGCCGGTGCGGCGGCGACGGACGATCATCTTGTCGCTTGCCTTGTTCTTGCGGGTACGGCCTTCAGGCTTACCCCACGGGCTGACCGGGTGGCGTCCACCTGAGGTCTTGCCCTCGCCGCCACCGTGCGGGTGGTCGACCGGGTTCATCACGACACCACGAACGGTCGGGCGCTTGCCCTTCCAACGCATACGGCCGGCCTTGCCCCAGTTGATGTTCGACTGCTCGGCGTTGCCGACCTCGCCGACGGATGCGCGGCAGCGCACGTCGACGCGACGGATTTCACCGGAAGGCATACGCAGCGTGGCGTAGCTGCCTTCCTTACCGAGGAGCTGGATGCTGGCGCCTGCGGAACGAGCCATCTTGGCTCCGCCGCCGGGACGCAGTTCCACACCGTGGATGGTGGTACCAGTCGGGATGTTGCGCAGCGGCAGGTTGTTGCCCGGCTTGATGTCGGCGCCTGCACCGGACTCGACCGGTGAACCCTGCACCAGGCCCTTGGGGGCGATGATGTAGCGCTTCTCACCGTCTGCGTAATGCAGGAGTGCGATGTTTGCTGTGCGGTTGGGGTCGTACTCGATGTGAGCGACCTTTGCCGGGATGCCGTCCTTGTCGTTGCGACGGAAATCGATCAGTCGGTATGCACGCTTGTGTCCGCCACCCTTGTGACGGGTGGTGATACGACCGTGTGCGTTACGTCCACCGCGACCGTGCAGCGGGCGAACCAGCGACTTCTCGGGGGTTGACCGAGTGATCTCGGCGAAGTCCGAGACGCTCGAGCCACGACGGCCCGGTGTTGTCGGCTTGTACTTACGGATTGCCATGAGTCTTCTCGTCCTCTATGTCTCGTCAAGTCCCGGCGCTTACGCGACCGGTCCTCCGAAGATCTCGATGGGCTTGCTGTCAGCGGACAGGGTCACGAGCGCGCGCTTGGTGTCCTTGCGCTTGCCGTAACCGAATCGGGTCCGCTTACGCTTGCCCTGACGGTTGGCGGTGTTGACGCTGGTCACCTTGACGCCGAAGACCTTCTCGACGGCAATCTTGATCTGCGTCTTGTTCGAGTCCGGGTGCACCAGGAAGGTGTAGGTGCCTTCCTCGATCAGTCCGTAGGACTTCTCGGAGATGACCGGAGCGAGCAGGATGTCGCGGGGGTCAGCGATGGTGCTCACTTGGCGTCCTCCTTGTTCTGAGCGCTCTCTGCGGGCCCGTGGATGAACGCGTTGAGTGCCTCGACGCTGAACACGACATCGTCTGCATTGAGCACGTCGTAGGTGTTGAGCTGGTCGGGTGCAATGGGATGCACGCCTTCCAGGTTCTGCACGCTCTTCCAAGCGGCTACATCCTGGCGACCCACGACGAGCAGCAGCTTCTTGCGATCCGAAATCTCGCCGAGGAACGCGATTGCGCCCTTGGTCGAAGGCGTCTGCCCTGCAACCAGTTCGGTGATGACGTGGATGCGCTCGTTGCGTGCGCGGTCAGAGAGGGCTCCGCGAAGAGCGGCTGCCTTCATCTTCTTGGGGGTGCGCTGGCTGTAGTCACGCGGCTGCGGGCCGTGAACGGTTCCGCCGCCGACGAACTGCGGTGCGCGAGTCGAGCCCTGGCGTGCGCGGCCGGTGCCCTTCTGGCGGTACGGCTTCTTGCCACCGCCGCGGACGTCGCCGCGGGTCTTGGTGGAGTGGGTTCCCTGACGAGCAGCTGCGAGCTGCGCGACGACAACCTGATGGAGAAGCGCGATGTTGGCCGGAGCGTCGAAGATCTCAGCGGGGAGATCGACGGTGCCGTTGGTCTTGCCGCCGGCGACCTTGACGTCCAGGGTCAACTTGGTCTCGGTGCTGGTCATGCCCGTGCACCACCCTTCACTGCACTCTTGACGATCACGAGGCCGCCCTTGCGGCCGGGGATCGCACCCTTGATCAGCAGCAGGCCGTTCTCGGCATCCACCTTGTGGACCGAGAGGTTCTGCGTCGTGATGCGGTCGCTACCCATGCGTCCGGACATGCGCATGCCCTTGAACACGCGGCCGGGAGTTGCACAGCCACCGATGGAGCCCGGGCGGCGGTGAACAGCCTGGGTACCGTGCGACGCGCCCTGTCCCTTGAAGCCGTGACGCTTCATGGTTCCGGCGAAGCCCTTGCCCTTGCTGGTTCCGGTGACGTCGACGTATGCGCCGTCCTCGAAGACCTCGGCGGTGAGCTCCTGGCCGACCTCGTAGTCGGAGGTGTCCGCAACGCGGAGCTCCACTACGTGGCGACGCGGGGTCACACCAGCCTTGGTGAACTGGCCGGAAGTCGGCTTGTTCACCTTGCGCGGGTCGATGGCGCCGAACGCGAGCTGAACGGCGCTGTAGCCGTCACGCTCTTCGGTACGGATCTGGGTTACGACGTTCGGCCCAGCCTTCACGACGGTGACCGGGACAACCCGGTTGTTCTCGTCGAAGACCTGGGTCATGCCGAGCTTGGTGCCCAGGATTCCCTTGATCTTGGTATCAGTCATTGTTTTTGTCTCCGCCGTCACTGAATGTTCACGTCGACACTGGCCGGAAGGTCGATGCGCATGAGCGCGTCAACCGTCTTCGGCGTCGGGTCGAGAATGTCGATCAGCCGCTTGTGAGTACGCATCTCGAAGTGCTCGCGCGAGTCCTTGTACTTGTGCGGCGAGCGGATGACGCAATATACGTTCTTCTCGGTCGGCAACGGCACAGGTCCAACGACGCGGGCACCCGTACGGGTTACCGTCTCGACGATCTTGCGCGCTGACGCGTCGATCGCCTCGTGGTCGTAGGCCTTGAGCCTGATGCGGATCTTTTGTCCCGCCACGCTTAGTGTCCTTTTCTTGCCGCGTTTCGTAGCCCGCCTGGTCAGGCTCGAGCTACCTCGTCTGCACAGTCCTTGCCTGGACGATGACACGACGAACACTGAAGCGATCGGGACCAAGTCCGAAAGTTCGGAAGACCGTGTTAGCGGTAAACCGAGCATCGGATCAGATCAGGATCTGCTGCCGCTGTTCGTTTGTCATTGTTCTCCGGTACACGCGGTCGGGCGTGTCGCCTTCTCACTCATCCTGCGCCGGACAATCTTTCGATCATCTGGCGCGTGATGCGTACCGGACGTGTTCGATGTCGAACACAAAGTAGGTACTGCTTCCGTCCTGCATTACTTCTCGTCTTGCATGTCTTGCATGGTCACAGTCGTTGACCCGATTACCCTGACGGGATCTGCGATCGATCGTCTGTGACGTCTTACCCTTACCCGATCACGGCCGCAAACGACCGCGTCCCGGACAAGGCAACCCGACCAGTATGCCGTACCTGGCCCGATTCCTCAACTCCCCCGAACCAGCCTTTCCGAGTGAGCTGCGCGACAACAACCTTACTCAGAAGTAAGATAGTCCGATGACTACTTCCAGCCCCACCTATCGCGGATGGCAGAAATTGCCGGACAACGCCCTCGGACATGCAGTTTTCTCGGCGGCGATGTCCATTCGCGTGCCCTACTTCGCCTCCGTTCTCCCCCGGGTGACCAAGTTGGAACCGGGCCTGTGCGAGGTCCGCTCCCCCAAATGGTGGGGCGTCCACAACCATCTCGGCACCTTTCACGCGATCGCAGCATGCAATCTCGCGGAGGTCGCAATGGGCATGCTGAGCGAAGCGACGGTTCCGAACTCGCACCGCTGGATCCCCAAGTCCATGAAGGTCGACTACCTCGCCAAGGCCGAGACCGGCCTGCGGGCGGTCGCCCGACTCGAGACTTTGCCGGACTTCGCGGCGATCGAGAGTGGCACGGAACTTCTCGTTCCCATCTCGATCTTCGACCGGGGCGGCAAGGAAGTAGTCCACGCCGAAATCACCACCTGGGTCTCCCCCAAGTAGGCACTCACGAACCCGCCTGCATCGCAACCTGATTCGCCCGCCAAGCAGGTTTCGCAGAATTAGGCACCACCGCAGGTTTCGGCGAATGACGATCGTGGAACACCTCCCCGAACGGCGATGGTCGGTCGGGGTGCCGGTGTCCGGAGGTGGGTTGCGTTCCGGGCACCACATTGTCGACCTCGCGTCACGCCGAGCACCGGGAGGCCTCGTGGAAGAGTTCTTGACCACAACGAGTTCCGAAGCAGGCACGCAGACCTCGTCGTATCCGGACGAGGCCGAGGGATTGGACAGCTTCCGGCGCGACCTCGACGCCATCGACGCTCTACTTCTCGAGACGGTGCGGCAGCGGCTGGAACTCTGCCTACGCATCGGCGAGTGGAAGCGCTCCCGCGAGGTTCCGATGATGCAACCCGGCCGCGTCCGCCTCGTGCAGGAGCGGGCGCGTGAATTCGCCCGTAGACACGACCTCTCCCCCGACTTCTTCAACGCCCTGTACGAGCTGATGATTGCCGAGACCTGTCGACTCGAAGACCTGGTGATCAACGCACCTGTTGAGGAGGAGGACACTGTTCGGGAATCCGTCGGACCGAGATCAGGATCATCGACATGAGTTCCCGCACCCTTCTGGTGGACAATTACGACTCGTTCACCTACAACCTGTTCACCCTGTTGACCGAGGTCAACGGGGTTGTGCCGACCGTGGTCCGCAACGACGCGGATTGGGATTCCATCGATCTCGCGTCATACGACAACGTGGTCATCTCCCCAGGTCCCGGCCGGCCGGATCGCGACCGTGATTTCGGAATCAGCCGCCGTTTCATCGAAGAAGCGCCTCTCCCACTTCTCGGTGTCTGTCTCGGCCACCAGGGCCTGTGCGAGTTGTTCGGCGCGGACGTGGTCGTTGCGCCCGTACCGATGCACGGCCGAATTTCGCTGATCGATCACGACGGCTCGGGCATCTTTGCCGGACTTCCGTCGCCGTTCCGAGCTGTTCGCTACCACTCGTTGACCGTCGAGAATCTGCCGAACGCCTTCGTTCGTACCGCGTGGACGTCCGACGGACTGCTCATGGGTGTCCGGCACCGGACCAAGCCGATGTGGGGCGTTCAGTTCCATCCGGAGTCCATCAGTACCGAGTTCGGCATAGATTTGCTCGCGAACTTCCGCGATCTGTCCGTCGGACGCACTCTGGATTCGGTGATCCGACCCGAACCGACTTCGCAAACACCCGACCTGCGGCCGGCGATCAACTACGACGTCGACGACGTGATTCTCGATTTTGCAGTGGACCCGTCTGCGGCCTATGCAGCACTGTTCGCCGACGGTCCGAACGCGTTCTGGCTGGACCGCGCGGCAACCGCAGAGCCGAGTGCGCGCTTTTCGATTCTCGGCGATTCGTCGGGGCCGCTGGCCGAGTTCGTCACGTACGACGTGCAAGCCGAGGCACTGACTGTCAGCCGAAAAGGCTTGTCCGACGAGCACATTCGAGTTCCGTTCTTCGATTACTTGGACGCACAACTCGCGACGCGCTTCGTGCCCTCGCATCCGGAACTCGACTTCAACCTCGGCTACGTGGGCTACCTCGGCTACGAACTGAAAGCACAGACCGGAGGAAGGGCAGTCCATCCGGCACCCACTCCTGATGCCGCTCTGGTGTTTGCCGATCGCGCCGTCGTCATCGATCACACCGTCGGCCGCACTCACGTTTTGAGGTTGCGCGAGAAAGTCCGGGACGCCGGCTATGACGATTGGCTCGAATCGACCGTCGACACCTTGGCGCGGATCGGCGCGGACCTTCCGGAACGCACCCCGGTTCCGCTGATCAGCGACACCGTCTGGACGCAGGCTCGCCTTCGGCATGATCGCGATCAGTACCTGTCGTTGATCGGAACGGCCCTCTCGGAGATCCGGGCAGGTGAGTCCTACGAGGTGTGTCTGACCAACATGGCGAGCGTCGACGAGACGATCGATGCACAGCAGGCGTTCGAGTATCTGCGCTCGATCAATCCGACGCCGTACAGCGCACTTCTCGACTTCACCGGCATCTCGGTGGTCTCGGCCTCGCCTGAGCGGTTCCTTCGTGTCGACTCGGACGGCAACGTCGAGTCCAAGCCGATCAAAGGGACCCGTCCGCGCGGCGTCACCCGAGCGCGTGATGCTGCGCTACGGCAGGACCTGCTCGACAGCGAGAAGGACCGCGCCGAGAACCTGATGATCGTGGACCTCACTCGCAACGACCTCACCAAGGTCTGCGTTCCGGGAAGTGTCCACGTTCCGAGGCTGTTCGCGATCGAGTCGTACTCGTCCGTTCACCAAATGGTGTCGACGGTGCGTGGACATCTGAGCCCGGGGTCGTCGGCGGTGGACTGTGTCCGCGCCGCGTTCCCCGGCGGATCGATGACAGGTGCTCCGAAGGTACGAACGATGGAGATCATCGACCGCCTCGAATCCGGCCCACGTGGGGTCTACTCGGGATCGATCGGGTACTTCGCCCTCGGTGGCGCCGCAGACCTCTCGATCGTGATCCGGTCGCTGGTCTGCACCGAGAGCGGCGTGACCTTCGGAATCGGTGGTGCCATTACAGCGTTGTCCGACCCGGAAGAAGAATTCGACGAGACCACGGTCAAGGCGTCCACTCTGCTCCGTGCACTCGATGCGGTGTCCTCGCGGGTCCTCGAGTACGGCGGGTAGATCCAGCCATGACGGCGGCATCAGGCACAGCGACGGTTGTCGGCGGGCTGGGTGCCGTCGGATCCATGTTCGTCGAACTGCTTCGCGGCGGGGGGTCGACGGTCACCGTCGTCGACCCAGCAGGCAGCGATCCTGACGGAGATGTAGTCGTCGGAGACATAACGAAACCCAGTGACCGGGTCCTCGCACACGTGGAGTCCTCGAGCGTCATCGTGCTCGCCGTTCCCGAACAGGTCGCTCTAGCCGCACTACCGAGCCTTCGAACATCCGGCGCTCTCGTTGTGGACACGCTGTCGGTCAAATCGCGGATGGACGCAGCAATCGCCGACGCCGGCCGAGTAGGGGAGTTCCTCGGACTCAACCCCATGTTCCGTCCGTCGCTCGGCCCACGCGGTCGGGCCGTCATCGCAGTGCCGTACGTCGACGGTCCGCAGTCCGCCAGATTCCTCGACGTCGTGCGCTCGTGGGGAGCGTCGGTCGCGGTGATGGACGCCGATCGTCACGACCGGTTGGCCGCGGCTACCCAGGTTCTGACACACGCGTCGGTGCTGGCTTTCGGCGTTGCCCTGGCCGAACTCGGAGTTTCTGCGGACGAACTCCTCTCGGTCGCCCCTCCCCCGCATCGGACCTTGCTCGCGCTCCTGGCGCGGATAGCCGGCGGCGAACCGGAGGTGTACTGGGACGTACAAGCGGGCAATCCGTATGCAGGTGCGACACGAAAAGCACTGTTCGATGCCACCTCACAGGTGGACACGGCGGCCGAGACGCTCGGCGACTTCATGACGCTGATGAAATCCGCCGAGGCAGCGCTCGACGATCACTCCGGCGAATTGAACGCGGAGTGCCAGAGCTTGTTCGATCGCATTGCCGAAGGGCACAGAGAGTAGGGAACGATGAGACCTGGAGTGAGTCCGCCCAGCCTCCCGGAGTACGACGCCTCGGATCCGGTCGAGAGTGCAATCGTCAGTCGGCTTGCGAGCAATTGGGCGCGCCGGGCAACCGTGAAGAAGGCGGAGCCGGAACTGGACGATCTCTTCGATTCGTCGTTGTCCGACTACCCCGAAACACTTCTCCCGTGCGCGGAGCATCCGACCTACCTGGCATTGAGTCCCGAGCAGAAGCAACGCCTGCAAGCCTGGGCATGGATCGCGTTCAACAAGAACGTCATGGACATCGAGAAGTACGTCGTCAATCCCGGCTTCGACGTTCTCGCCGAAGACCGACTCGGCGTCGGACTCGGAGATTGGGCTGCAGTGGCCGTCAATCAGGCGATGGTCGACGAGCAATATCACACGCTCATGCACTTCAATGCCAGTTCAGCGACCCGTCGAGGCAGGGGCTGGGCGCTTCCGTCGAAGGCACTGCCAGACGTCCTGACGGTCCGCACGCGGGCGCAAGCCCTCGACGCAGCCGAGGGGCCTCGCAAGATCGCCCTGACACAGTTGGCGTTCATGACCGTCGCCGAGGTGTCGATCACCGCATACCTCGACCTGATCTCGGATGACCCGGGCGTGCAGTCGATCAACCGCGCGACGATCCGGTTGCACGCTCGCGACGAGTACTGCCATGCCTCGATTGCCGGGGAACTAGCCGTGTTGGTCTGGGATTCCCTGGATCGTGGAGATCGCAGCTATTTATTGGAAGGTTTCGAGGACGCGATGCGTGCGTTCAGCGGGACCGACTTCGGCGCGTGGCGAGCAATCATGGAAATTGAAGCCATACCTGGAGGACGGAAGATGCTCGATGATGTCGCATTGGAACCGCGCAACGAACTGTTCGTGCAGGACTACAGTGGAATAACGTCCCTGGTCCAAAAGCTACAAGTTGCACCGGAAGTAACAATCGCAGCGGAAAAATATTCCGCCAGTTAATCCCGTGCAATAAAAGAAATAGTTCGCAACGAACCCGAACCAGTAATTGTCCGCAATTATCGGGCACTCCCGATTATTCAGCTAAACACGAGCATTCTCGAATAAATACCGGACGGATTTATCAAGAAAAGACGGGAAGATCCCGCGCCCGCTGCCTCCGACCCAAGACCCGAGAAGAGAGTTGTCCGGAATTCTTGTCATACATTCGATAAAGAGGCCACAAGATTGCATGCAGAATACTGTCCGCTGCGATCAAGAATGTTAACTTCCAATTCGATACACCATGATGCTCGAGGGTTTTCTTCGATGCTCGATTATATCGTGCATACACGCGCGGCGAACTAACTCCACGCCTACCCGAAACCTTTGCGGCCATGCTCGAGATCTGTCCCACTGCGCAACGAACATGCGCCATGCAGAGGGATAGGTCGATATCCTCGTGAATGTCGGTTCGATCGCTGACCGCATCCCTAACGGCCAACCAAGCCGACCGACGCATCGCCATGTTACTGCCTGGAACTGCAACAACGGGCCGAACTGCCCCCTGGGCCCCGCGACCGAGTCGCCAATTCGTCCATCGGCGCTGAAGGCCGGCGATCGGAGATTCATAAAGGTAAGTCAGGCCAGTTACGCCCGAGAAATCGTCGCGACGCTCGAAGAATTCGTGAACCGCAACGGCCCAGTTTTCCCCCACGATCGTATCCGCGTCGATACGTCCGATAATTTCTCCACTAGCCGCGTCAAACCCTTTGTTTCTCGCATGCACCACCCCGGGTCGGGATTCTTTGAGAAGCCGAACCTTGGGACAACTACTTTGATACTTCTTGATCAACTCGGAAGTGTTGTCCGAGGAATTATTGTCAACGACGATGATTTCGTCGACATATTCACCTTGAGCAATGAGCGCTTCGATGCACGTTTCGATGTATTCAGATTCATTAAAAGCCGGAACAACCACCGACAACGTCGCGTTCGCCATTTCCCAACGGTATCGCGAATCTCCCCACAAGACATTGAGCAGCGGGCCCAGAGGACCAACCGGAAGGAATCGGGGGACTTTCGTCACCGGTCAAATCAAAGACCTCCGGTCCGCGCAACCGAATACCCACCTGCGCAGATGCGTTGAAAATCCATTTGGTCATTCGTTCAATTAGAGGAGATCTTTACGTTACAAAGAATATTTGTGATTCTTGCCACAAGGTGAAATCGAAGGTGAGAGTTGCTGGCAGGAGCCAAATACCCCCTCTCACGCGTCCGATTGCCCGAGTGTCGGTTTGACCCTCCGGTAACATCTGAGCGGAGATCACGGATAGAAGACAGAAGGCATCTGTGCGCCCGTCGGGAGCGCGTGCCCGTTCCGACAATGCAGACAGCGGAGTGTTGATGCCCTTTTCCACGGACGCAGCGGTACTAGTGGAGGACGTACACAAGTCCTTCAAGAACGTGCACGCGCTGCGAGGGATCAACTTCACCGCCCCACGTGGGACAGTGCTCGGCATCTTAGGTCCCAACGGCGCAGGCAAGACAACGACGGTGAAGGTCCTCTCCACGCTCATTCGTCCCACCAGTGGACGCGCGATGGTGGCCGGCTACGACGTCGTGCGCAACGCTCCAGAGGTTCGACGCTCCATCATGATGACCGGGCAGTTCGCCGCCCTGGACGATTCTCTCACCGGCCGCGAGAACATCGAACTGTTCGGCCGCTTGATGGGACTCGACAGGATGTCGGCCAAGGTACGCGCCGCCGATTTACTCTCGCAGTTCGACCTCGTCGAGGCAGGATCTCGCGTTGTCCGGAACTATTCGGGAGGTATGCGTCGACGGATCGACATCGCCTGTGGGCTCGTCGTTCGCCCCGAGGTGGTTTTCCTCGATGAACCGACGACCGGCCTCGATCCGCGAAGCCGTCAGAGTGTCTGGTCACTGGTTCAATCTTTGAAGGAGCAGGGCATCACGGTGCTCCTGACCACCCAGTATCTCGAGGAAGCGGATCTCCTGAGCGACAACATCATCGTCATCGACAAAGGCGCGGTTATCGCTGAGGGGACTGCTGATCAACTGAAGGCTCGGACTGGCGCGAGCTTTTGCGAGATCGTGCCTTCAGACCTCAAGCAGTTGGCCCACGCGGTCCACGCTCTAGGAAATCTGGTGCCCCGAGACTTCCGCTTCGACCTGGCACAAGAGAGCGGCCGAATCGCTATCCCCGCGCCCGTCGGCGCCGGAACGCTCTCTGAAGCACTGCGCCGTCTCGATCATGCTCGGATACCGCTTGCCGACATCGCACTTCGCCGCCCGTCACTCGATGATGTCTTCCTCGCACTCACTGGCGAGCAGCATGTAAGTGGGACAAAGTGACGACAACAACCAAATTCGGGGTCGATCAGGTGGCTGTCCGTGGAGACACGCGCAGCAAGATTGCAGTCCCTGACGCCTTGAGCGTTGGCAAGCACCGCCGACCACATCCGTCAGCGATCAATCAGTGGTGGGTGTTGACGGCACGCACCGTCAAATCGATGGTGAAGCGCTATGAACTGCTCGTTGCAGTCATCGCACCGCTGATTTTCACGATCGGGTTCTACCTTCCTCTGAAGTTCGTCATGCAACTTCAAGGGATCAACTACGCGCAGTTCCTGATGCCGATCATCGTGCTGCAAGCCATGGCATTCACATCGATCTCGGCTGCTCAGATGTCGTCAACCGAATCAATCACCGGATTCAGCAACCGGATGAAAACCATGCCCGTCGTCGGCCCGATTCCGCTGCTGTCCCGTCAATCCAGTGGGTTCGTCAGATCAACAGTCTCGCTTGCTGCCGCATTGGCGTTCGGCCACTTGATCGGTTTTCGATTCTCAGCAGGAATCGGACAGGCCATCCTGTTTTGCGCGGTCGCCTTGGCGTTCAGCACCTGCTTGTCCTTCGCCGGTGATGCGATCGGCTCACTGTCGAAGAGCCCGCAGGCCACCAGTCAAGCGCTGACATTGCCACAGTTGATTCTGGGGATGTTGTCCTGCGGTTTTGCGCCCGAGACTGGCTTTCCCGAATGGATTCGGCCGTTTGTACGCAATCAACCGGTATCGCAGTTTTCATTCGCCATGCGTGATCTTGCGCAAGGCGGGGTCACCTGGAGCGTCCTCTTTCCCGTCGTTGCCTGGACTATCGGCTTGATCGTCGTGTTCGCGCCACTCGCGTTCTGGGCAAGTATGAGGCGGTCATGAGCGAGCCGACAGATCGATTCATGGCTGTAGTCCGCCCGGTCGAGGGGTTCAACTTCCCTTACCCAGACAATGCGCTCCCCGAGAACTCGTTCAAGGCGCTGGTCGTTCACAGTGGAATTCAGGCCAAACGCCTGTTGCTCACCTGGCTGCGCGATCCATCGACCGCTATTCAGGCCCTCATTTACCCAGCATTCATGCTGCTGATGTTCCGGGTCGTATTGGGCAATTCGATTACGGCAGCAACCGGCCAGTCGAGTATTTTCGGGACCGTTCCACTGATCATCCTCGTCGGCGCAATGTTCGGGTCGATTGCAAGTGCGGTCGGTCTCAAAGGTGAACGCGCGTCCGGACTACTGAGTCGATTCTGGACGTTGCCTGCGCACCGCGCCTCTGGCCTCGTCGGACGCATGATCGCAGAAGCAGTCCGAGTTCTCCTCACGTCAATCGTGATTCTCGGCGTCGGCTACCTGTTGGGGTTCCGATTCAATCAGGGCCCGCTCGCGGCCTTTGCGATCTTGGCGTTGCCCGTCATTTTCGGCGTCGGTTTTGCCATGATGGTGACGGCCCTGGCCACGGTTTCCGACAACTTGCCGCTCGTCGAAATCGTATCCATCTCGTGCACACTGTTGATGTTCTTCAATTCCGGCTTCGTCCCTGTGATGGCCTACCCGAAGTGGCTTCAACCGGTGGTGGCAGAGCAACCGATGTCCGTCGCGATCGACACGATGAGAGGGCTGTCGCTAGGGGGTCCTGTGGCGGAACCCCTCGTCAAGACGCTGCTCTGGTCCTTCGGCATGATTCTCGTCTTCGTCTACCCAGCGATTCGGGGATACCGACGCGCCGCGGCGATGTCGTAACGAATACAGACCGCAAACCGACTTCACAATTCGAGAAACAAGTGGCACCAGGGATGAGCATCGATGTACCCGTGCCACGCAACGAGAGGTATCTAACTTGACGCGTACAAGGCAGTCCATGTGGAGGCGCGCTACCGGTGTCGCCGCGGTGACGATGGTGTGCGCTCTGGTTCCGGCCGGTATCGCAACTGCGTCACCTGTCGCTCACCAGGGCGGCGGAGATTCGGTGGAGTCCGTCACGAGTGGTTCTTACGTCGTCTCAGTCGAGCAAGTGAACGATCGCCAAAAGATCGTGAATGTATACGCCGCGTCGATGGACCGCGTTGTTCCAATTCAGGTCATCACTCCTGCCGATGACTCCGCACCCCGTCCCATCCTGTACCTGCTCAACGGCGCCGGTGGTGGACAAGATTCGGCTACTTGGGAGTACCAGACCGACGTCGTCGACTTCTTCCAGGACAAGAACGTCAACGTCGCGACGCCAGTTGGTGGCCGCCTGTCGTACTACACCGACTGGGAGAAGGAAGACCCGAAACTTGGTAAGAACATGTGGAGCACTTTTCTGGGTAAGGAGCTCCCTCCGTTGCTGAACAAGCAACTTGGCAGCAATGGCGAACAGTCCATTGCCGCAATCTCGATGTCGGGCACTTCTGTGCTCAACCTGGCGATCGAGTACCCAGGCTTTTACAACTCCGTTGCCGCATTCAGCGGATGTGCCCAGACCAGCGATCCGCTTGGCCAGCAGTTCGTCAAGACCACCACGGAGTGGATCGGCGGCGTTGACGACGTACAGAACATGTGGGGTCCGTTCGACGGCCCCGGTTGGCGGGAGCACGACCCGCTTGTGAACGCTGAGAAGCTGCGTGGCACACAGATTTACATGAGCACCGGCAGCGGGCTCCCCGGTTTCCCCAATGACACCCCTGCAAATCCGCGCATCCAGGACGGTCGCGCTGCGATGTTCGACCAGATCGTTGTCGGCAGCCCGATCGAGCTTGCAACCAATCTGTGTACCTCCAACATGGCGAAGCGGCTCTTCGAACTGAATATTCCGGCAGTAGTGGATTTCCGTCCAACAGGTACCCATTCATGGGGCTACTGGCAGGACGATCTACACAAGTCCTGGCCATTCATCGCACAGTCTCTGGGCGTCTGATTCAAGTGCCTCGTGCTGGCTTCAACTCCAGCGCGAGGCACCGTTTAGCATCATGGGAGGAATGTAGCGGTGCGGTTCATTCGGATCATGCTGGTCGTACTCGGAACTTGCTTCCTGCTGTCAGGCACCTCCGTCAGCGCCCTAGCGGATGATCATGAGCCCAGCCCCGGTTTCGCCACTATGGGTCCATCGCCGGCCGGTTCGAACAACTGGAATTGCATTCCGAGCGCCGAGCATCCTCGTCCGGTAGTTCTCATCCACGGAACAACCGCGAACATGGTTGATACATGGGCTGAACTTTCCCCGCAACTTGCTGATCTCGGCTATTGCGTATTTGCACTCAATTATGGAGGCGCACGGGAAATCTTCAATCCCAATGCTCTCCAATGGGGTATCAGGGACATTGCGACTTCAGCGAAAGAGCTTGCAACCTTCGTTGATTCAGTTCGCCGTTCTACGGGTGCAAGCCAGGTGGATCTCGTAGGCCACTCCCAAGGGGGAGTCGTCGCTCGCCAGTACCTGAAGTTCGACGGTGGTTCGACTCCGGAAGATCCGTCGAAAAACGCCGTCCATTCTCTGGTCACCCTCGGCGCTACCAACCACGGCACGACCTTCGGCGGCTTGCAAGCGAACGCTAAACAACTGTCAGATATGGGACTTCCCGGAGACCTCTTGGTTCAGGCGATCTGGGGACCAGCCGGTGTTCAACAACTTCAAGGGACACCACTGTTGGCTGAGCTCAATGCGGGCTCGGAAACCCAACCGGGAGTTACGTATACCGTGATCGCGACCGCTCACGACCAGATTTCAACCCCTCCGGAAGCTTCGTTCCTTACCGCAGGCCCCAATTCTGTTGTCAACAACATCTGGGTCCAGGATGGCTGCCCAGGCAACACTGCCTCGCATGCGGGTCTGGTCCGTGATGCGCATTCGTTGGACCTCGTAAAATCCGCGCTCGATCCGGAATTCACGCCGATCCCCTGCGCATAGCTGACTCAGACGTCGCGACGGTCGCCGCAGAAGTTGAAATCGCACACTCGACAACCTCCGATCGACAAGCGTGTGCTGTCACGGGCGAACATGACCTCCTACACGGCCAGTCGGGAAGAGCGAAACATACGAGCCTGGCCATCGCCCGACCAGGCTCGTATGCGCCGACTGATCAATCAGCGGCGCCACCGCGCAACACACGCTCAATAATCAGCCCGATAGCGCGAACGCCTTCAGGAGACATCATTTCCAGGTGGTGAACGTCGACCAATTCATCCGTCAGTCCTCCGTGCGCGTACGGACCCCAAACCTTGTCGGCTTGCTTTGCGCCCGAACGATCCAACGAACTCACGAAAGTGATCGGCCCCCCGAACGACTGCGGCCGATGGGCGTTGATCAGCTTCGCCGAAATCGCAATGCTTGTGAGCAACCGTTTGATCGCAGACGCATCGAGTCCGATTCTCTCTCCGTCGACAGCCGCCAAGATCTCTGCTGACCTCTCGACCGACAATTCATCGAGACTTTCGTTCTCGCCGAAGACAATCCCTATTGCAGCCAACTCAGCGCGCACCTGGACAGCATGCTCTGATTCGTCGCGTGTCTCCGGCGAACCGTCCAGCAAGATCAACGCCTCAACGATCTCGCCTCGCTCCTCCATCTTCGCCGCAACCGCTTGAGCGATGATCGCGCCGAGCGACCAACCGAGAATTCGGTACGGGCCTGACTGCTGAACCCGGGTGATCTCGTCCACGTAGCGATCTGCGTAATCGTCAAGGGATCGTCCCTGGAATGCCTCATCAGTCAGAACTGGGCTCTGCAACCCATAGAGCGGAATCGAACGGTCCACAACTGCCGCCAACGGTGCAAAAGGCCACGCCAGTCCAACGAGTGGATGAACACAGAACAACGGCACATCGCTCCCTGTCGTTCTCAGCGGCAGAAGCGTTCGTAGTGCATCATCGGTTTTCGCATCGAAGCCCACCCGAATTCCGAGCGCAATCCGTTCTGCAAGTTCGCTGACCGTCGAAGTCGCGAAGATGAGTCGCAGTGGGACCTCCACGGAAACTGCTGCGCTCAGCCGAGCTGCAACCCTCGCTGCGACCAATGAGTTGCCACCCAACTCGAAGAAGCTATCGTCCGCCCCGATTTCCTCGACACCGAGAATCTCCGAAAAGACGCTTGCGACAAGTAGTTCAGCTTCGGTAGAGGGAGCCCTGAACACCGCGGCCTCGAACACCGGCTCCGGCAACAACTTCCGATCCAACTTCCCCGAAGCATTCAACGGCAACGCAT